>DASXBE010000057.1:0-5973 GCA_036491815.1 Candidatus Dormiibacterota bacterium
CCTTTCGTGCCGACCGGCGCGCGGCCGGTGTACTGCCTGGATTGCTTCCAGACCGTGGGTAGGCGCTAAAAGACCAAGCAGGCGCCGGCTAGCCGGCTAGCTGCCGACCACGACCGCCATTCCGGAGAAGGTCGAGTAAGCGGACTCGAACTGCGCCTTCGGATGCCACGCCTGGCCGAACCATGGGTCGTTGATCAGCACCGCGTCCGGGCGCACGCCTGTGATGGTCACGGCGTGCTCGGTCAGGGTGTACGCGACCGCCGAGCCGTCGTATGCGATGTAGTGGGCGAGCGCGACGCGGTGATACGTGTTGCTGATCCATGCGACGACCGGATGCCCGGCCAGCACGGCGTTGTAGATGTCCGCCACCGGGATCGCCGGCCCGTAGAGCCCGGAGCCTGACTCGAGGACGTGAGCGCCGGCCCTGACCGCCGCCGCGGCCACCGGGCCGAAGTACACGCCGTAGCCGGTGTAGGCCTGGATGTGGCCGTCCGGGTTGCCCACGAAACCGCGCTCGGGGTCGCCCCACCTGACCAGGCGATGGTTGCTGAAGACCGCGGGTCGCGGGTCGAGCGTCATGTAGCCGAGCAGCGTGAGCTCGTTCACCGAGATGCCTTCGTAGGCGAGCGCCATCTTCAGCGCCGCCGCCTCGCATGTCAGGTTGTGGTCTTGAAGGTGGATGGCGATGCCGAGCACTCGTGCCGTGGAACGCGGCGGGGGCGCGGGGAATGTAAACCGCGACGGAGCGCCACCGCCACCCGCCCCCGACGTTAGCGACCCGACCGCGGTGCTCCCCAGCGCGACCGCCGGCGTTCCGCCGCACGCGGCGATGAGCATGGAGAGGGTGGCGAGGGCGGCGACCACGAAGCCTCTTTTCATCGGCACAGGGATAACGCGGCAGCGAGCCGGGTGGCTACGCGACGGCGATCGGGCGGACGGGCGAGCCCGTGGCTCCGCGCATCTTGAGCGGCAGGCACACGAACAGGAACTCGTGCACCGCCGCGGCCGCGAGCTCCTCGAGGAAGAGGTTCTCGATGATCGGGATGCCCGCTCGAACCAGCAGAAGGACGTGGCCGGGCAGGGTGACCTTGAGCTCGGGGTCGGTCGGGCCGATCAGGTCCCACGCCAGGTTGTCCGCGCCCACAGCCTTGACCTTCCTCTCGATCAGCCATGTCGAGCCCGCGGCGCTGACGCCTGGCCCGCGCAGGTAGGAGTCGGGGTCGGACCACAGCGCGCCACAGCCGGTGCGCACCAGAACCACGTCCCCCTCGCGGATCTCGACCTGCGCGCGGGTGGCCGCCTCCTCGAGGTCGCCGGGGCTGATCGAGTACTCGGGCGGCAGCATCTTCTCGTCCCCGGCGACGTCGAGCAGGACTCCGCGGCCGACGATGGGAGCCATCGTCTCTATCCCGAGCTTTTTGAACCCGACCGACGTCTGCACGCCCTCATCGACGTGGACCCCGCCGTGCAGCACCAAGTTCTCGGCCTGGTGCGCCAGCGCGTCGATGTGCGTGCCCGAGTGCTCGGGCATCACCACCATGCCGGACGCGCCCGTGCGCGCCTCGGGCGCGCCCCGCGCGTGGTGGCGGTGAAGGAAGTAGTTGAAGCCCGGGGCATGTGCCGGATGCGTCGGCGCACCCGCGTAGCGGAGCTGCTCGAGGTCGAAGACGCGAGCCGGGCCGAGGGCGTCCAGCAGTCCCGGCACGCCCGCTACTCGCGGTAGCGGTAGACGATGCGGCCGCGCGTCAGGTCGTAGGGCGAAAGCTCGACCCGGATGCGGTCGCCTGGCGTTATGCGGATGAAATAACGGCGCATCCGGCCCGCGGCGTAGGCGATCAGCTTGTGCCCGCCTTCGATCTCGACCTCGAACATCGCATTCGGCAGCGCCTGCGCCACCACCGCGTCCATCACGACCGCGGCCTCTTTCTGGCCGCCGTCGTCCTTGTCCGGCTTCGCCGCCTTGGGCGGCCGCCGCGGACCCCTGCGCTGACTCTTGAACTTTCCCAAGACTCGTGAAGTCTAAGGGGGCGGCGCCACCGTCGCCAGCGAGGCCGTCCCGCGGCCGCTATGGTAGGTCCGCGAATGGCCCACTACCAAAAGCCCGACTGGTTCAGCACCAACGTCTTCAACCGCGCCGTCGGATTGATGACGCGGGCGGGAATATCGGTATGGGGATCGCGCGTGCTTCGGGTGCGCGGGCGCAAGTCGGGCGAGTGGCGCAGCCACCCCGTCAACCTGCTGACGTTCGAGTCGCGGCAGTACCTGGTCGCGCCCCGGGGCGAGACACAGTGGGTGCGCAACATCCGCGTGGCCGGCGGCGGCGAGCTGCTCCTGGGCCGCGCCGTGCAGCCAATCCGGGTCGCGGAGATCTCCGACGCTGAGAAGGTGCCGCTGCTGCGCGCCTACCTCAAGCGGTGGAAGTTCGAGGTGGGCATGTTCTTCGCCGGCGTCAGCGGGGACTCTTCCGACGAGGACCTCCGGCGGATCGCGCCGGACCACCCGGTTTTCCGGATCGAGGCGCAAGGCCGGTAGGCGCTTGCCCGGCGGGCGCCGGCGCCGGCGCGACGGCCGACCCCGACCGCGGTTCGCCCTCCCCGCCGGTGCCCGCGGGGTCCTCGTAGCGCAGCACGCGCGGTTTGGCGGCCCGCCATCGCTCGATCCACGTCCCCTGGAGGTCCGGCTGCGCCGGCTCGCGGGCGAGCAACCTCACGGCGCCCTCGATCCGCTCGGTGAACTCGCGCGAGCCCTCCTTCGGCGCGGGCGTCATGGGCTTGCCGATCCTCACCCGGACGGGTCCCGGCAGCGGCAGCTGCTGTCCCTTCGGCATGATCTCGTGCGCCCCCCGGATGTGCACCGGCACCACGGGCGCGCCGGTCTCCTTGGCCAGAAAGCCGACCCCTGGCTTGAACTCCTGGATCCTGCCGTCCGGCGACCGGCTTCCCTCGGCGAAGAACACGAGGTTCCACCCCGACTTGAGGAGCTGGCTCGCGCTGTTGAGCTGGGCTTGCGCACCACCAGTCCGCGAGAAGGGAAACGTGTTGAGGAAGATGCCGACGAGGTTGCCCAGCATGGGCCGCTTGTACCAATAGTCGGCGGCGGCGGCGACGACCGTGCGGTCGCGCGCCCGGTCCGTCAGCGCGTGAAGGATGAGCGAAGTGTCGGCGTGACTCGAATGGTTGGCGGCGAAGATGACCGGCCGCTCCAGCTCGCGCACCCACTCCCGGCCCTCCACCTTCGGATGCGCCATCACCTCGGTGAACGGGAGCAGCAGCCCGTGCTGGATCAGGTAGCGAATCGTGCGCACGGGCTCCTGCCGTGCCCAGCCCAGATCGCTGGCCCGCGCGGGCACGACCGCGCCGGGCTCCGGCCAGGTGCGCGGCCTCGGGTCGTCCCAGTGCCAGGCGCGCCGGACTCGTGAGACATCACCCGCCACGCCCCGAACGGTGCCCAGAAGGCCGGTCAGGCCGCCTTCACCCGAGTACCAGGTCATGGCTTAGGTGATGCGTCCGTTGACGTCCTGAACCGCCCTCATCGCGTCGGCGTCCTGCACGTCGTAGGCGAGCAGGAAGGAGTCGAAGACCTTCCTCTGCCAGAAGGCGAAGAAATAGCTGTTGCCCACCACCAGCGCGCTGCCGACTGACGATTCCTGGCCCAGCCCGGTCGGACGGCCTGTGGTCAGGTTCCCGCCCGCCACCTTGATGAAGGTCATGTCACGAATGCCGAAGCCGAGGAACGGCGCTCCGCCCCGGTAGATCCTCGCCGCCGTGGCCTCGTTTTTGAACTTGACGACGAGTCCCGCCATCAAGCCACCTGGAGGCGCCCCCGCCGCCGCGCCCGACATGGCATTGCAGTCGGCCTGGCTCCTGCCATAGATCGCGAAGTATCCCTGGGTGGCGCCGAGGCTTTTCCAGCGCGCCCACTCGAGGGCGTTCGGCTGATACTCGGTGGGCTCGTTCGCCTGCTCATAGCGGAGCACTGACTCGACGTCACCGCTGGTGTCGCACCGCAGGAGGCCGGTCACGTCGCCGGGCTGCAGGGCGACGCTCTGGGCGGTCACCGGTTTCTGCGCCGTGTTGTGCGAGGGGGAGCATCCTCCCACGGCCAGGATGACCGCCAGGAGCAGGAGGACGCGCGGCATTCAGCTACTCCACGTCCGCCAGCAGGATTGGGGGCATTCGCATGTGGGTCACACTTGGATAACGCCCAACTGTCTGCTCTGCCATCTCGAAGGCGTCTTCGAGCGTGCTGGCGCACTTGAAACCGAGCCGGTGCACGACCTCGCGATCAGCCCCCACGAAGATGATGGCGCCCGCGTGCTGGATGGCGTGAGCCGCCCAGTAGTGCGCGTAAAAAGGGTGGACGCCGTGGTAGGCGTGGGACTTTCGGTACAGCTGCCTGAACCATGGGTCCTCCGCGAACCGAGTCTCGTACTTCTTCTCGATCTCGAAGAGATCGGTGGTGTCGGCCAGGACCTCGTCGTAGTAGTCGATGTAGCTCGGGTGCTGCACCGCGTCGAACTCGTACCGGCAGGGGTGCGAGAGGATCAGCACCCCGCCCTGCCGCAGCACCGGCTTGTTGCGGTAGAAGTTGAACAGGTAGCCAAGGCCCATGCACATGACCAGCACCGGGTTCATCGGCGCGTTCACGTTGTAGGGACCGAGGTATGGGACGCCGATGGTCACGATGTCCGTCTGTCCCTCGACCCGGACGGTGAGCTGGTTGCGCACCGCCTCGAGCGTCTTGTCGTGCACCGCGTCGACCTGGCCCGCCTGCACCGACGTCAGGCCGTACGGCGCCCGCATCGCGTGGAACACGTTGCGCTTGAACGCGGGTGGCGCGAGGTCCGTGACCTGCTTCATGCCGAGGAACATCGCCTGGTCCTGCGCGGTCCAGTCCGTCTCGCGCTTCTGCATGAAGTTGGCGATCGAGGGGAACGCGTGGTTGTTCACGGTGGTCTCGATGTGGAAAACGCGGACCGTGTCCTCGATCAGCTGGCCTTGCCTGATGCACGAGTGGTGCAGCGCCGAGTCCGGAGGGTTCATGTAGGAGCGCGAGCCGAGCAGGGTCTTCACGTTGTGGTGCGCGCGGATGCCGCGATATGACGCGAGGCCGGTCGACATCGACTTGTGGCCGCCGTCCATCGGCACCAGCGTGAGGTTCACGTAAATCACGAGGTCGGACTCCACGGCGCGCCTGTGCAGGGTGACCTCCTCGCCCTCCGCCGTCTTGCCGATGTAGACGTTGTTCTCCGGGTCCTCGCCGTCGTGCTGGTACAGCCGGTCCGGCCAGAACGTGCTGAAGATCCGCTCTCCGACGATGTGCCGGATCTCGTCCTCGGTCATCCTGCGGTGCAGGCCCAGGGCGGCGATCAGGTGGAGGTCGTCGATGCCCGCCTCCGCGGCCATGTCGATGACCTCCTCCATGACGAGCTGGCGCACGTCGGGCGCGGCCATCGGCGGCAGCGGGAGGGAAAGGTCGTCGAATGCGATCGTCAGCTTCATGCCCCGCCGGAGGAGCGACTTGAGCGGGTCGTCCTCGAGCGGCTTGGCCAGCGCGCGCTTGATGGCGCGCTCGGCGTGTGCGATCGGCTCGAGCGGGTCGGGCGGGTAGACGATTCGCGCGCCGAGCGGCAATTTCTCCAGCCGGATGCCCTCCCCGAAGTGAAAGAGCACCGGAGGCGTGTTGCGATCGACCTCGATCACCGCGCCTGGCCTTCCCATTTAGGCCCTCAATCCTCGCAGGTCGAACGCGACCTTCACGGCGCCGAGCCGCCCGGCGCTCATCGCGTACGCGATCGCATCGCGATACTCGCCAAGTCCATACAGAGGGCCCACCAGCGATTCGAGGTGCAATCCGGGCGCCGCCTCGAGCGCGAGCTCGAAGGTGCGCCGGCCGTCCCGCGCCGCCTCCGCCCCGTACGCATAGGCGCCCATCACCGTCAGCTCGCGCTGCCAGATCGGGGCCCAGTCGACC
>DASXBE010000058.1:0-2855 GCA_036491815.1 Candidatus Dormiibacterota bacterium
CCCTTCTTCTCGATCTCGGGCTCGGAGTTCGTCGAGATGTTCGTCGGTGTCGGCGCCAGCCGGGTGCGCGACCTGTTCGACCAGGCCAAGAAGAACTCGCCCTGCATCGTGTTCGTGGATGAGATCGATGCCGTCGGCCGCCAGCGCGGCGCCGGTCTGGGCGGTGGCCACGACGAGCGCGAGCAGACCCTGAACCAGCTGCTCGTCGAGATGGACGGTTTCGACACCAACACGCACGTGATCGTGATCGCGGCGACCAACCGGCCCGACGTCTTGGACCCCGCGCTGCTGCGACCTGGCCGTTTCGACCGCCACGTCACCCTCGACCGCCCCGACATCAAGGGACGCCGTCAGATCCTCGATGTGCACGCGCGCAACAAGCCGCTCGACTCGACCGTCGACCTCGACGTGCTGGCCCGCCAGACTCCCGGCTTCAGCGGCGCCGACCTGGCCAACCTGATCAACGAGGCCGCGATCCTTGCCGCCCGCGCCAACAAGAAGGTGATCGGCATGGACGAGCTCGAGGAGGCGATCGCGAGGGTCATCGCCGGCCCGGAGCGCAAGAGCCGGCGCATCTCAGACCACGAGAAGGAGATCATCGCCTACCACGAGGTCGGGCATGCCCTGGTCATGAAGGCGCTGCCGCACACGGACCCCGTGCACAAGATCTCGATCATCTCGCGCGGCATGGCCCTCGGCTGGACGCTCAGCCTGCCCGAGGAGGACAAGTACCTGATCTCGCGTGACGAGCTGATGGACCAGATCGCCGGGATCATGGGCGGCCGCGTGGCGGAGGAGATCGTCTTCCGCGATATCACCTCAGGAGCGGAGAACGACATCCAGCGGGCGACGCAGCTGGCGCGCCGGATGGTCACGCAGTGGGGCATGAGCGACAAGCTCGGCACCGTCACGATGGGTCACAAGGAAGAGCTCGTCTTCCTGGGCCGAGACCTCGGCGAGCAGCGCAACTACTCCGAGGAGATCGCCGCCGTCATCGACGAGGAGATCCGGAGCATCATCGGGCACGGCTACCAGACCGCCAAGGCGATCCTGACCCAGCAGCGGGACAAGATGGACGTGGTGGTCGAGCGCCTCAAGGTCGTCGAGACGATCGACGGGAAGGAGCTCGACGAAATCCTCGCCCGCCAGGCACCCGAAGCGCCCGCCGCCAGCTCCTCAGCCTCCTAGAACGCCGACGCCGCCCGCCCCTGGCAGGCGGGAGATCGTCGTCGCCGGTCGGGGCAGCGTCGGCCGCAGCCTGGTGGACGCCTTCGCCGCCGCCGGGCGCCACGCGCGCCTCGTGCCCGCCCGCTCGGGTTTCGACCCGCCGCCGGCGGAAGCGCTCGTCTTCCTGGCGGTGCCCGACGACGCGGTCGCCGCGATGGCGTCAAGTCTGGGGACGGCGGCCCTTCCGGCTGGAATCGCGGTCGCGCACGTGAGCGGAGCGCTCGGACTCGACGCCCTGGACGCGCTGCGGGCCGGCCATGACGTGGGTTCGTTTCACCCTCTTCAGTCGTTTCCCGCACCACGGTCGCCGGTGGCTTTCCGAGGCGCCACGGTGGCCGTCGACGCGAGCACGCCGGCACTCCTGAAGGACCTGACGGCCCTGGCCCGCGCGATCGGCGCCAAACCCGTGCACGTCGACGGCGGCCAGCGAGCGCTGTACCACGCGGCGGCCGTTTTCGCATCGAACTACGTCGTGGCGGTCGTGGCCGAGGGCATGCGGGTCCTGAGGGCTGCCGGGTGGGAGGAGGCGGATGCCGCCACCGCGCTCATCCCGCTCGTCGAGGGCGTGGTCGCGAGCCTGCGCGAGCAGGGCCCGACCAAGGCCCTCACCGGACCGATCCGCCGGGGGGACGCGGCCACCGTGACGAGGCACATCAAAGCGCTCCGCCGGGTCGGCGGGCGCCCGAAGCCTGAGGCTCTTTATCGTATGCTCGGCGAGGCCGCGCTCGAGATCGCCAGGGAAGCTGGCCTGCACCCAGCGGCGGCCAGGAGCGTGCAGAGGGCGCTGACCGGAAAAACGGCAGCGACCCGGAGGAGGAGTCGGGCATGACCACGGTTCTGGATGTCCAGCGATTCAAGGACGAACACCGCCGCTTTGCCGTGCTCACGGCCTACGACTTTCTGAGCGCGCGGATCCTGGACGAGGCTGGGATACCGATCCTCCTCGTGGGGGACAGCCTCGGCAACGTCGTGCTCGGGTATCCCACGACGCTGCCGGTCACGATGGATGACATCCTCCACCACGCCAAGGCCGTGGCCCGGGGCTCACGCCAGGCGCTCCTCGTGGGCGACATGCCCTTCATGTCCTACCAGGTGTCGGTCGAGCAGGCGCTCGCGAACGCGGGGCGCCTGCTGCAGGAGGGCGGCATGCACGCCGTCAAGCTGGAAGGCGGCGGCCCGGTGGTCGAAGTCACCCGCAGGCTCACGGAAATCGGAATTCCGGTCATGGGCCACCTGGGGTTGACGCCCCAATCCGTGCACCGGATGGGCGGCTTCAAGGTCCAGGGGAAGAGCCAGGCCCAGGCCGCCCGAATCCTCGCCGACGCAAAAGAGCTGGAGCAGGCGGGCGCGTTCTCGGTGGTCCTCGAAGGTGTCCCCAGCGAGCTGGCCGCCCGCGTCACGACCGCCCTGCACGTCCCGACGATCGGGATCGGAGCGGGGCCTGGGACCGACGGGCAGGTGCTCGTCTTCCACGACATGCTCGGCCTGACCAGCGGCAAGGCGCCCAGATTCGTCAAGCGCTACGCCAACCTGGCGGAGGAGATCGGACGCGCCGCCGCGGAGTACGCGCGGGAGGTGGGCGAGGGCTCGTTTCCTGGGCCGGAGCACGGCTACTCCGCCAATGGGGC
>DASXBE010000059.1:0-2795 GCA_036491815.1 Candidatus Dormiibacterota bacterium
GCCGACCTTCACCTCGTGCCCCTTGTCCTTCGCTTGCTTTTCCGTGAGCCCGACCGAGGCGATCTGCGGGTGCGAGTAGGTGCACCGCGTGACGAGCTCCTGCTCCATCGGGGCGACGCGCTGGCCGGCGATGTCCTCGACCGCGGTCATGCCCTCGTGAGCCGCGGCATGGGCCAGCAGGTAACCGCCGACCACATCGCCGATGGCGTGGACGCCCTCGGCGGTCGTGCGCATCCACTCGTCGACCTGGATGAAGCCGTTGGGATGGGTCTGCACCCCGACCTGCTCGAGGCCGATCTCCTTGGAGCGCGGTGCGCGGCCCACCGCGACCAGCAGCTGGTTGGCCCAGATCTCGCCCTGCTCGGTGTCGACGCTCACACCGCCGCGCGCCTTCTTCGCGCCCTTCACCTTGGTGCCGGGCCTGCAGTCGATGCCGGCCTTCTTGAACGCGGCGAGCATCTCCCTGGAAACGTCCTCATCTTCGAGCGGCACCAGGCGGTCAAGCGCCTCGAGCAGGGTGACCTTGACGCCGAGCTGGTTGTAAAGCGTGGCGAACTCGACGCCGACCGCGCCCGCCCCGATGATGCAGATCGATTCCGGCACCTTCGTCGACAGGGTGGCGTTGTCGGAGGAGATGATGAGCTCCCCATCGAACTCGAGACCGGGAAGCGACCTGACCGTCGAGCCGGTGGCGACGATCAGGTTTTTGGCCTTGACCTGCTTGGCCCCGACCTCCAGGGTGCTCCGGTCGCGGAGCCGGCCCTTGCCGTCGACGACCTCGATCTTGTTCTTCTTCATCAGGTACTGGACGCCCTTGTAGAGCTGGGCGACGACCGCGTCACGGCGCGCGGCGATCTTGGAATAGTCGTACTGGACCTTCTCGGCGTTGACCCCGAACTCAGGCCCCCGAGCGCCGACGCGGTGAAAGAGCTCCGAGGACTCGAGCAGCACCTTGGTCGGGATGCACCCGATGTGCAAGCAGGTGCCCCCCAGCTTGTCGGACTCGACCAGAGCCACCTTGAGGCCGAGCTGCGCGGCCCTGATCGCGGCTGGATAGCCGCCCATCCCACCGCCAAGAATCGCCACGTCGAAGTCGGAGCCCGGCACTGCGACTAAGTGTAAGAGGGCTCAGCAGCTCGCCCTCCGGAGGTTCCGCACCCCGGCCGCGTACGACGCACGGTCCTGGAGTGGCATGCCCGACGCCGGGTCTCCGAACAGGTCCACCGCGCGGAAGTAAAGCGACGGCTGGGTTTCCACCGGCATCACCAGCCGGTCGACCGCCCCATTCGGATCGAGGCACGGATCTGCGCGCTCGCTCGAGAGGGCGTAGAGGTCGGCCACCTGCCTCTCCATCAAGACGGTCCTCGCCGCGGCAAAGCTGAAGAGCAGTGCCCCGCTGTTGAAGCAGGCAAGGAACACGCAGGCGGCGAGCGCGGGGCGCCAGGTGCCCCTCCACGGCAGGCGCCTGGCGGCGTCGGACAGCAGGATCATCCACAGCGCCGCCCCGATGTACAGGTACCGCGACGAGGCGGCCTGCTCGTAACCGAGCTGCGCACGGGTCAGCCCCGCGACCGCGAAGAAGGCGAGGAGGGCTGCCGCCACACTCATCGCGAAAGCATCCGGGCGGCCCCGCCACCACGCCCACGCCACGGCCAGGGCGGCCAGGGCCAGGATGGGGACGCCGACCCATCCCCCCTCGCCGATGAGGGCCGCCGCGCTCTGGGCGAGCCCCCAGAGGACGTAACCCGGCAGAAGGAGCACGTTGCCAGCCGAAGGCGGAGGGTTCGGGTGAGCGCCGAACCGGCCGAAGGCCACATACCAGGCCGCCAGGGCGATGGCCGCAGGGGCGAGCCACAGAAGCTGTCCGCGGCGGCCCGGCGCGAGCAGCAGGTACGCGCCGGCAGCCACTGCAAAAGGCAGGCCGACGCCGGAGAACATCAGCGAACCGAGGAGCAGGGCGGCCGCAAGAGCCAGCCGCCTCGGAGTCGACGGTCCATCGAGCGCGAGCAGCACGCCCAGGCCCAGCGCGAGGGAGGCAAGCCAGGCCATTTGAAAGGCCCACAGGATGTCGTCCCACCCCGCGCCCAGGACCAGGAGCAGCGCGGCCGCCGCGATCCCCGCGAGATCCCCGGCGCGGCGCCGGACGACCTCGAAGAGCAGAAGGACATTGGCGCCGTGGAGCGCGAGGAGCACAGCCATATAGGGGACGTAGCTGCGCAGGCCGACGGTGTGGAGCAGGAGGGCATAGACGAGCTGGTGCAGGATCGCGGGATGCTCGTTGTGCGGCTGGAGGTAGGAGGCCAGGCTCCAGTCCGGCGCACCCAGGATGAAGGTCCATTCGTCGAAATAGAAGGTGTTGGCCCGGGCGAGCCACAGCAATGTGGCGCAGACGACGGCGATGCCCGCACCGATGAGAAGGCGCGCCCGCGGTACCCGTACGTCGGCGATGGCCACCTTAGATGGGAGCTGGTGCGGGACGGGTCTCGGCCACCGCGGTCGCACGCGGCACCAGGAGCACGGCGAACCACACCATGATGCCCACCAGGACCGGCAGCGGGCGCAGCGGCCAGGCCAGCTCGGCGCCGGCGACCACCACGAGGAGCCACCAGCGCTGCCACACGGGCGGATGGCCGCGCCAGAAGAGCCAAGCGGCCAGGACCAGAATCGCGTAGTCCTGCAGGTGCCAGTAGGTCGCGCCGAGCGCGGTCGCGACGATTCCTAGGGCGTAGAGCCTGGCCACTGTCGATCGGCGGTTCAGCCAAGCGCCGGCCATGGCCGCGACCGTCACGAGGGCC
>DASXBE010000060.1:0-7989 GCA_036491815.1 Candidatus Dormiibacterota bacterium
GCCGATCACGCGGAACACGTGCGCCTCGATCGCCGCCTGGGCGACCTGCTGGCGGGTCGAGGGGTCCGACCGGGCACCCCGGTACCGCGCGAGCTCGGCCAGCTCCTGGACCGCCCGCTCGAAGCGCGCCGCCTGGGCCAGCCCGCCCCGTTCGAACCCGAACACCGTCATGGCGATCTTCCAGCCCGCCGTCGGGTCTCCGACCATGTCGCGATCTTCGACTCTGGCGCCAGAAAGGAAGATCTCGCAGAATTCGCCGCCGCCCGTCATCTGCCGGATCCGCCGCACCTCGACCCCGGGCTGGTGCATGTCGACGAGGAAGAACCCGATTCCTTTGTGAGCATCGGCCTGGGGGTCCGTCCGGGCCAAAAGAAAGCTCTTGTCCGCGTAGTGCGCCCCGCTGGACCAGGTCTTCTGGCCGTTCAGCACCCAGCCATCGCCGGCGCGCTCAGCCCTGGTCCGGAGGCCGGCCAGGTCGCTCCCCGCGTCCGGCTCGCTGAACCCCTGGCAGAAGATCAGCTCGCCGCTCAGGATCTTCTCCACGTAGGCCGCCTTCTGCCAGTCCGAACCGTGCGCGATGAGAGCCGGCGCGAGGAGGCTCACGCCAAGCCGGCCCAGGATGATCGGCGCCCCAGCACGTGACATCTCCTCCTGGTAGATCGCCTGCATCACGGGTGTGGCGGCGCGGCCTCCGGCCTCTTGTGGCCACCCGAGCTTCAGCCAACCGCCCTCGTACAGCCGGCGCTGCCAGGCGCGCTGGATCTCGGTCTCCTCCTCCTCTCGGAAGCCCCCGACGCCCCCGTGGCGCCACCGCGCCGGGAGGTTCTGATCGAGCCACGAGCGGACCTCCAGGCGGAAGTCCTCCTCCTCTTTCGTGAAGCTCAAATCCACGATTGGAGGCTAGCAAAAAGAGGAATACTGAGAGGGATGGCTGCTGAGGTTCTGTGCGGACGATGCGGTGCTTTGCTGTCCAACCCGAACGCCCCGTGCCCGCGCTGCGGATCGGCGGCGTCAGGCGCCTACCGGCCGGTCAACCCGGGCCGTGCGTACACCCCGAAGAGCCCGGTGCTCGCCGCGTCGCTCGCCCTCGTGCCCGGCCTCGGGCACTTCTATCTGGGGCACAACATGAAAGGCCTCGGCTTTCTGGTCGGCATCGGTGGACTCCAGTTCTTCGGCTTCGACCTCGATCTCAGCGTGATCGGCGCCGCGATCGGCGTCCCGATGGAGCTAGGTGGCGGAACGCTGTGGGTCTACAGCATCGTCGACGCCTACCGCACCGCCAAGCGCATGAACGCCGAAGCGGGCGTCCGCTGAGCGGACCCCCGCACACCGCGTCTCGCTAGGAGGCTTTTCGGCGAGGGCGGCGGGTTGCCGTCTTGCGCCGGCCGTTCGCTGCGGTGGCGGTCTTTCGCCCACGCCGCTTCGCGGTACCGGTGAGCGCGCGCTCCACCCGTCGGGAGATCGTGCGCAACCCGCGCTCGACGTTCGTCGAAGCGGTCTTGGTGCCGCGCTCGGTGAGCTTCACGACCTGGCGTCGAAGCTTGCGGTTCTCCTTGATCAGGTCCGCGACCATCGTGTTCAAGCGCGTCACCAGCTCGCTGCCGCCCTCGCGCTTGCGTCGCGTGCTCTTGGTCGCGCTGTTGGTCGAACCAGGCGGGCGACCACGGCGGCGCCGGCCGGGCGCGGGCTGACTCGACTGCGCATCGTCTGGTGACATGTGAGCTCCTGTAATAAAAAGGGTGCGGTCACGCGCGAGTATAACCGCACCTCTTTGAATTAATTTGCAGCTTTTACGCGGCGGCGAGCACCGGCTGTTTCGAAATGCTCTTGAGGCCTTCGCGTGCAAGCTCGTGTGCAGGATTCGCTTTACGGCTCACATAACGGACGACCCGCCAGCCTCGACGGCACCGCTCTCGAACCTCGTGAACGGCGATTCGAAAACTATCGCTGGATGGCATGCGACTGCGAACTACGGGAGCGCAATCCGTACGGACGATGACTCGGTGATAAGGCCACCGCGCCGCGGCCAGGTCGAGCGCACCGGCGCAGACATGCGCCTCGAGCTGAGCCGAGCCACCGAGATGCGAAAAGCCGAACGACTCTGTATAAACGGCTCTCCCTCTAACAAAAACGGCCAGGCCACATCCGGCCCGGCCGTTCTTGTCGAGAGCGGCGTCCACGTAGATCACCAGGCACTCCCGCAAACCTTGTCCCTCCGTTTGGCGGTCGCGGCGGGCGGTCCGCCAGACCGGAATTTGGGGAGAGCCTAACACGATGTTGGACCGTTGTCCGTCATCGCGCACAACATGTGGGGTCACACCAGCTTCAGTCGCTTGGCGGAAGCTCCGTTCCCATGGCGTGGTAGCCGCCGTCGACGTGCAGGAGCTCGCCAGTTGTCATGCTCAAGAAGTCCGAAAGTAGAACGCACACGGCCCGCCCCACCGGCGATTTGTCCTGGAGGCTCCACCCGAGCGGGGCGCGCTTCTCCCAGACCTCCTCGAAATCCTTGAAACCCGGGATGCCGCTCGCGGCAAGCGTCGCCAGGGGACCGGCACAGACTGCGTTGACCCGAATCCTGTAGCGGCCAAGGTCCCGCGCCAGATAGCGCGTGACGGATTCCAGGGCCGCTTTCGACACGCCCATCCAGTCGTATTTCGGCCACGCATTTGTCGAATTGTCGAAATCGAGAGTGACCAGCGATCCGCCGTGCTCTTTCATCAAAGGAAGAAATCCACTGGCCAGCTCTTTGAAGGAGAAAGCGCTCACCTGCAGCGCGGTCGCTGCACTCTCCCATGGCGTGTTCAGGAAATTCCCTCCGAGGGCATCGGGCGGTGCAAACGCGACGGAATGCACGAGCCCGTCAATGCGGTCCCAACGGCGGGCGATTTCCTTCGCGGCTGCGGCGATGTCGCTGGGTTTCGTCACGTCCATCTCGAGTATTTCCGGTACGGGGTCCAGCTTTTTCGCGGTCATCTGAGTGATCGTCATCATCCGGCCGAAGCTCGTGAGAAGAATCTCCGCGCCCTCCCGCTGCGCCTCCTGCGCGATGGAGTATCCGATGCTGCGCCGGTCCGACATACCGGCGATCAGAATTCGCTTGCCTTTCAGGATCATGGCGAAATCGTAGTTCCTAATTCCTACCTGGAGTCATCGCCTGTCGCGACCGGCGCATCGCGGTTGGACCAGTCGCTCCAGGACCCCGCGTAGAGGCGCACATTGTCCAGTCCGGCGATCCGCATGGCGAGGAGGTCGTGGCAGGCGTTGACCCCCGAGCCGCAGTAGACGACCGCGCCCTGCTCAGCGCCCAGCGCGGCGTACCTCTCGCGAAGCTCCGCCGCCCCCCTGAACCGACCTCCTGGGCCAAGGTTCCCGGTCCACGGTGCGCTGCGGGCGCCGGGGATGTGCCCGGCCTTGGGATCGACGGGCTCCTTCTCGCCGCGATACCTCTCGGACGCCCGGGCATCGATCAGCGGTAGGCCCTCCAGGCTCTTGACGCCCGCGAAATCGAGCACGCGCCGCCCGTCCGGCTCACTGGCGGTGAAGTCGCCCGCCGCGACCTCCGGCGGTTCAACCTCGAGTGAGCCAGGCCACGCGTGAAGCCCACCGTCCAGCACGGCCTGGGCCTGATGACCGAACCACTCGAGGAGGAACCAGAGACGCGCGGCGACCGACCCGCCAGCATCGTCGTAGACCACGACTCGGGTGCCCGAGCTGATGCCCGCTCTCTGCATCTCCCGCTCGAACTGGCGTCCCGTGGGCAGTGGATGCCTGCCTCCCCCCTCCTCCCCGGTCACCGCCTCCAGGTCGACGAAGACAGCGCCTGGAATGTGTCCCCGGCGATACTCGTCGAAGCCGATTCGCTGCGCCAGGTACCAGCGGAAGTCGACGACCCGAAGGTCGCGGTCGCCGATATGCGCCGCGAGCCATTGGCCGTCGACGAGTGGCCCAAGGCTCATCCGCCGGTCACGGTCCTGGTGTCGTGGCAGAAATGCACCGCGTGCGGGTGCATGCGGTGAAGCTTCCTCAGCGAGCGGGTCCACGCCCGGCGGTCCGAATGCTGGCCGCCCCAACGCGATAGGTCCGCCTTCTCCGCGTCTCGGTAGATTTCGGAGGTGTAGGCGGCATCGCCGATCATCACAGCCGATCCATCCGGCCCATCGACGAGGACGCTCTGATGCCCCACCGTGTGGCCCGGCGTCGCGACCACCCTGACGCCCTCGGCGATCTCGGCGTCGCCGTCGAGCAGCTCGAACCTGGCGCCGGCGAAGTCGAACCATTCGGACGTGGTCTTCTCCTGCCGTCTCGCCCGAGCCAGCTCGGCGCGCTGCACGTAGAACGGCGCGTGCTTGAAGATGGCGTTCTGGCCGCAGTGGTCAAAGTGCAGGTGGCTGTTGATCACGATCCGCACGTCGGCGGGGCTGAGGCCGTGCTCCGCGAGGGCATCCGCCGCATGGCGGTTGACCACCCTCCACTCCTTGACCAGCTCCGTCGGCCAGCCCACGCCGGTGTCGACCAGGATCGCGCCCGCCCGCGGGTGCTTCAGCACGAAGCCATGGACCGGGATCTTGTTCAGCGCATCGATCCGCGCCAGGTGAAGGCGCACGATCTCGATCGTCACGGGAGGAAGGGCGAGACGGCGAACAGCACGAAGAGCAGCGCGATGTAGGCGATCGAGTACGCGAAAACCCGCCGGCTCCACCGCGCGCGCGTCAGGCCGAGCACCGTGACGCCCACGAGCCCGATCCCAAGCACGGTCGCACCCGCAAGGTAGACAGCCCCCGCCGCATCCGTGAAGAACGGCACCAGGCTGACCGCCGCCGCCGCGGCAGCGTACGCCACGCTTTGCCGCTTCGCCGACCGCTCGTCGATCACAGGCAGCATCGGGATGTTGGCGCGTGCGTAGTCCTTCTTGATCATCTGCGCAAGCGCCCAGAAGTGCGGCGGAGTCCACAAGAAGATCAGCGCGAAGAATGAGAGGGCGGTGAGGTCAAGGCCGCCCGTCGCCGCCGCCCATCCCACCAGTGGTGGCACCGCGCCGGCCGCCCCGCCGATCACGATGTTCTGCGTGGTGCCCCGCTTCAGCCAGACGGTGTAGACGAGCACGTAGATCACCGCGCCGGCGAGCGCCAGCCACGCCGCCAGCAGGTTCGCGCCGGCGGCGAGCACGGCGAAGGCGAGGGCGTTCAGCGCAATGCCGAGCGCCAGCGCGTGCCAGGGCGGAATCCGGCCGTCCGGCAGCGGCCGCGAGCGGGTGCGGCTCATCGCGGCGTCGATGTCCCTGTCGAACCAGCAGTTGATGGCATGAGCGCCACCGGCGGCGAGCGTGCCGCCGATCAGCACGGCGGCCACCGCGATGAGCCGCGGATGGCCGTGCGAGGCGGGCACCATGACGCCGATCGCCGTCGCGTCGAGCAACAGGACGATGCGCAGCTTCAGGAGGCTGATGTAGTCGCGCGCGGTCCGGCCGATGCCGCGCCGTGCGGCCACCGCGGTGAGGACGCTCACGCCGTCCTCTTCTCGACCGCGAGCAAAGAAAGTGCCTCGCTGCGGTCGACGCGCGACAGTGTCAGCAGGGCGGTGCCGAGCACGCCGACCCAGACCAACGTCGCGACAGCGATGTGGACGCCGCTGAAGAAGGCCGCGTCCGTGATCGCCGCGGCCGCTCCGACGGCCACCTGGAGGGCGAACACGACGAGGCCCGCGATCGCCACACGCCGCAGCGCGGGCTGCCGGAGAGCGGAGATCAACACCACCACGATGAGGATGCCCACGACCAGCACCGTCCCGCGGTGCAGCATGGTGAAGGCATCGACGCCGGCAAAGCTTGGCGTCAAGCCGCTGCCGCAAAGCGGCCACGAGTTGCACCTCTGATCGGCCGAGCTGGCGACCACCGTCGAACCGGTCAGCAGCATCACATAGGTGGCGCCGACCGCAACCGCCGCCCACCGGCGGAACACGGGATCGTGCAGTCCGGGCGTCTCAGGCAGCGACATCACGGCGGTGGCCAGCGCAAGGCCGATGATGATCATGGCGAGGCCCAGGTGGACGAGCACGATCCAGGGCGGCAGCTGGTGGACGACCACGACGCCGCCCAGGACGCCCTCCGACCCGTACGCCAGCACGAACGCGGTCGCCAGCCACGTCACGACTGGCCTGCGGTTGCGGAAGACCACCCATGCGATCACCACGGTGGCCAGGACGAGCAGGCCGGTCACGAAGCCAACCGTGCGGTGCGAGTACTCGATGATCGAGTGGACGTTGGCGGGTGGATAGGGACGTCCCTGGCAGAGCGGCCAGTCAGGGCACCCGAGACCTGATCCCGACACGCGGACGACGCTGCCGAGCGCGATCTGCAGGTAGACGAAAAGAGCCGTGGTGAAGGCAAGGCGCCGAAACAGGACGACGGAGGCCACTAGCGGCCCAGTCTAACCAGCCAGCAATCCGAGCTGAGTCAGCAGAACCGCCTCGTCGAGCTGACCCACATTGCGCGAGACGATGCTTCCGTCTGGCGCGACGAACACCGTGGTGGGCAGCGCGATCGCCCCGTAGGCGCGGCCGGTGCCCAGGTTCGAGTCGAGGAGCGCCGATTGACCCAGGCCGAGCGAGTCCAGGAACGCCCTCGCCGCGCCGCGGCTGTCGCCCTCGTCGATCAGCACGAGCCGCGCGCTCGACCGAGCCGGCACGTCGCGCGCCAGAAGCGGCATCTCGGCCCGGCAAGGCGGGCAGTAGCTGGCCCAGAAGTTCACAACGAGCGCCTGGCCGCGGAGCGAGTCCGAGTCGAGCCGCTTTCCGTCTGTGCCCGTCAGTGCGAAGTGAGGGGCCTGCCCCGCCGGGTGCTGCGGCGTCTGGGCCGGCCCGCCGATCGTGAGCAGGGCCTGGATGATGTCGGGGGCACCCCAGCCGTCTCCGCCCGACGCCAGCTCCCGGAGGCCCGCCGCGCTCAGAGAGGTGACGAGCGCGGGATCGATCGCATGACCCACGTCAGGCACGCCGCGGTAAACGAGCCGCACGTAGCCATGCGCATCCAGAAGGGCGAGGGTCGAAACGTGGACGTCACCGACCGCGAGCTGTACGCCGAGCGGCTTCCAGAAATCGGCGAGCGCCTGCGCCGAGCCTGTGGCGAAAGTCCAGGAAGCTCCCAGGTTGCGGGCGTAGCCGTCCAGCGTCGAAGGCGTGTCCGTCGCGGGGTCCGTCGTGACCTCGGCCAGCAGCACGCCGCGTGGAGAGTGCGCGGCCAGCTGGGCGAAGAGCGCCGTATAGAGCGGGCAGGTCTCGTGGCAGGAGGTGTGGAACGCCGCGACGACCACGTCCATCCCGGCGGTGGACTCGCTGGTGAACGGCCGACCGTGCTGGTCGACCAGGGCGAATGGCGGCATCGAGACGAACCGTCCAGACAGCTCGCCAAGGCCGAGGTTGGCCTGGTCGTTGCCCGCATAGGTGGCTCCCGGGATCAGTTTGCCCGCCTCGATTCCCAGGAGCAGTGGCTCGACCTGACCGGCGGTCACCGTCACCTTCACCGCCGCCGTGTCCGGCCCCAGGCGCACCTGGTCGTAGGCGCCCGCCGCGACCGACCGGGAGGCGAGGTCCCGCTCGTCAGGCGCCGCCGGGATCTGCGCGGACACCGAACCGAGGGACACCCAACCGCCCGTGCCGTGCACCGCCACCGCCGAGGCGGGCAGCCACCCGGAGGTCCGGCCCGCCGCCACCACGACCATCGTGCCGGTCGCCGGCTGCAGCCGCGGCACAAACCAGAGCACAGACACGGAGACGACGGCAACCCCGACGGCGCCCAGCCACAGGATTCGTGGTTGCGGCGTCTAATTGACCGCCTGCGGCGTGGCGCCGCTGCCGCCGGCGGCCGGCGCGCCGCCGTAGCGGGCGGCGACCCGGTCTATGAACTGCACGCAGAGCTCTGCCACCGCCGAGCTCTCGATCTGGATCACGTTCTCAGCGTTCTGCTCCCCGCTGTGCGAGAGGTTGAAGCTGCCC
>DASXBE010000061.1:0-1741 GCA_036491815.1 Candidatus Dormiibacterota bacterium
AGCTCGCTGAGGACGCCGACCAGCTCGAGGCGCCCGTGATCTACGCGGTCGCCAAGGAGGGGCGCGCCGGCCACCAGCCCGATGAGCTGGCCCCAGACCTGGAGCCGCTGTTCAAAACCATCATCGAGCACATCCCGGCTCCGGTCGTCGAGCCGGGCGGCTTCCAGATGCTGGTCGCGAACCGCGCCTACGACGACTACACCGGCCCGATGGCGATCGGCCGGATCACCCGCGGCAGCGTGGCCACCAACGATGTGATCGCGGTGCTCAACAAAGCGGGCGCGGCGCGGAGGGTGAAGGTCGTGACAGTCATGGTCTACCGCGGCCTCGACCGCGTCGCCGTCCCCAAGGCGAGCGCAGGTGACATCGTCCTGCTGAGCGGCCTCGAGGAGGTCGCGATCGGCGACACGCTGGCCGATCCCGAGTTCCCCGACCCGCTGCCGCGGATCGAGATCGACGAGCCCACGGTGCGCATGACCTTCGGCGTCAACACCTCGCCCTTCAGCGGCCGCGAGGGCAAGTTCTCCACCACGCGGCAGCTGCGCGCGCGCATGTACAAGGAGCTCGACGTCAACCTCGGCATGCACATCGAGGACACGGACGCCGCCGAGCGCTTCCTGGTCAGCGGCCGCGGCGAGCTCCACCTCGCGGTGCTCATCGAGAACATGCGCCGCGAGGGTTACGAGTTCGAGGTGTCGCGCCCAGAGGCCATCGTCAAGTTCGTCAACGGCAAGCGAATGGAGCCTCTCGAGCGCCTGACGGTCGACATCAAGGAGGAATACCTCGGCGCGGTCACGGAGGCGCTCGGCAAGAGGCGCGGCGAGATGATCGAGATCGCCTACGACAAGAAGGGCGGCGTGCGGCTCGAATACATGATCCCGACGCGCGGGTTGATCGGTTTCCGCAACGTATTCCTCACTCTGACGGCCGGCAACGGCCTGATGGGCTCGATCGGCGTCGGGTACCGGCCGTACGCGGGAGAGTTCCGCGAGCAGCGCAACGGCGCGCTCACGGCGTCCTCCGCGGGGACGACCCTTGCCTTCGGCCTCGCGGGAGCCCAGGAGCGTGGCACCACCTTCATCGAGCCGGGGGAGGAGGTCTACGAGGGCATGATCGTGGGCATCCAGAAGCGTCCCGGCGACATCCGGGTCAACGTGTGCCGCGAGAAGAAGCAGTCGAACATCCGCTCCTCGACCTCCGACATCTCCGTGCGCCTGACGCCGGCGTCGAGGTTGAGCCTCGAGCAGTCGCTCGACTTCCTGGCCGACGACGAGCTCCTGGAGGTCACGCCGAAGCACCTCCGCCTGCGCAAGCGCCACCTCACCGAGGTCGACCAATCCAGGGCCCGGAGGGTCGCCGAAAGCCAGGGGGTTAGGTCCTAGCCGGAAGGGGTATAATGCAGTCAGCCGGTGAAGTACCGGCGCTCACGGCGCAGGCTCCGATTTCTCGAACAAGGCCCGCTAGTTGAGTTGGCCTTCAGTTCGAGAGATAGGAGATGGAAATGCCTACAGGCACCATCAAGAAACTGGTATCGGACCGCGGCTTCGGATTTATCGCGGCCGAGGACGGTAAGGAATTCTTCTTCCACCGGAGCGGCACCGAAGGCGACTTCGACAGCCTCCAGGGTGGCGAGAAGGTTTCGTTCGAGGTCGAGGCGAGCCCCAAGGGCCCGCGCGCCAAGAGCGTCCGCACTCTGTAAAAAGAGCCAGATCGAGCCCGGGCCGCAAGGCCCGGGCTTTTT
>DASXBE010000062.1:0-2277 GCA_036491815.1 Candidatus Dormiibacterota bacterium
CAAGGGCCGCCCCAGCGCCATCGCCGGCGTCGGCGTCTACGCGCCCGAGAAGATCATCACGAACTTCGACCTCGAGAAGATGATGGACACGTCGGACAAGTGGATCACGGAGCGGACCGGCATCCACCGCCGGCACATCGCCGAACCCGGGACGACGACGCTGGAGCTCGCCACCAAGGCCGCGCGCGGCGCGCTGGCGGCGGCCGGCATCACCGCCAAGGACCTCGACATGATCCTCGTCGGCACGTCGTCTCCTGACGGGCCTTTCCCGTCGATCGCGTGCCGCATCCAGGACGAGCTCGACGCACCGGGCGCCGTGGCGTGGGACACGCTGGCCGCCTGCACGAGCTTCATGTACGGGCTCTCCATCGCGGACTCCTTCATCGCGACCGAGCGCGCCGACAACGTGCTGGTCGTCGGCGCCGAGGTGCTTTCGCGGATGCTCGACTACGGCAACCGCGGCACAGCGGTCATCTTCGGCGACGGCGCCGGGGCGGCGGTCGTGCGTCCGGCGGCCAAGGGCGCGGGCTTTCTCAGCTGGTGCCTGGGCTCCGACGGGCGCGGCTACGCGCAGGTGACATGCGGCAACATCGAGAAGGGCGCATACGCCGCAAAAGACAGCAACCCGCACATCGAGATGGTCGGTCCAGACGTCTTCAAGTTCGCGGTCGACATCTTCATCCGCCAGGCCAACGAGGTCTGCGAGAAAGCCGGCGTGGCGATGGACGACATCGACCTGTGGGTCCCGCACCAGGCCAACTTCCGGATCATCGACGCGGCGGCGCGCCGGATCGGCCTGCCACTTGACAAGGTTGCGATCAACATCGACGAGTACGGCAACACCTCGAGCGCCTCCATCCCGCTGGCCCTCGAAGAGGCGATCCGCCAGGGTCGCGTCAAGTCGGGCGACCACGTGCTGCTCGCGGGCTTCGGCTCAGGTCTCACCTGGGGCGCCACGCTCTTGAAGTGGTCTTGACGCCGTGACCTGGTCGTAGCGATGCCCTCCCTTGCGAGCCTGCCGGGGCCGATCGCGCTGCTCTTCCCGGGCCAGGGCGTGCAGAAGCCCGGCATGGGCAGGAACCTGCACGACCGCTACCCCGCGGCGCGGCGCGTTTTCGAGCGCGCCGAGGAGGTCCTGGAGATGCCGGTGCGCCGGCTCTGCTTCGAGGGCCCGCTCGAGGAGCTCAACCGCACCGACGTGATCCAGCCATGCGTGATGACCGTCTGCTGGGCCGCGTACGAGGTCTGGCGCGAGAGCTACGGCTTCGAGAAGGTGAGCGTCACCGCGGGTCACAGCCTGGGAGAGATCGCCTCGCTGGCCGCGGCCGGCTCGATCCCGTGGGAGACCGCCCTGCTTCTGGTCAAGGAGCGTGGCCGGATCATGGCCCAGGCCGCTCACGAGCAGGCGGGCGGCATGATCGCGATCGTGGGCCTGGACGAGGCGCAGGTCGAGCAGATTCGCGAGCAGGCGTCCGTCAGGGGCAGGCTCTGGATCGCGAATCGCAACGCGGACGTGCAGTTCGTCCTCTCAGGCGAGGTCCCGGCCGTCGAAGAGGCCGAGCAGCTCGCTCTCGCCGCCGGCGCGCGCCGCGCCCTCATCCTCACCATCCCGCTCGCGGCCCACACACCTCTCATGGAGGCGGCCGCGACCGCGTTCCGCAAGGTCGTGGACAAGCTGCCGATCAAGGCGCCGTCCATCCCGATCCTGGCCAACGCATCCGGCGAGGCGCTCCGCACCGTGGGCGCGCTGCAGGACGAGCTGCGGCTGCAGATGCTCCGCCAGGTCGACTGGGCGCGCACGATGGTCTCGATGCGCGCCATGAAGGTGCGCACCGTGGTGGAGCTCGGCCCCGGCCGCGTGCTGGCCAGCCTCGCGGCGAAGCACATCCCCGGAGTCGACACCTGGAACGCCGAGGAGCTGTTCATCGACTTCACGGGTCCCGAAACCGCTTAGCCGTGGGTGATGCCAACCGTTCGCCTGAGGGGCGCGCGGACCAATCCCTGGACGGCAAGACGGCCCTGGTCACCGGAGGCGGCAAGGGGATCGGCCGAGCGATCAGCCAGGCGCTCGCCGGGATGGGCGCACGGGTCGTCGTGAACTACCGGTCGGACAAGACCGCGGCGGAGGAGACGGCCGCCTCGCTCCCCGGCGCGACCGCCCACCAGGCCGATGTCGGCGACCCCGTGCAGGTCGAAGCCATGGTCCGCTCGATCGGCCGGGTCGACGTGCTCGTCAACAACGCCGGCGCGGTGCGCGACAAGCTGCTCATCCAGATG
>DASXBE010000063.1:0-4164 GCA_036491815.1 Candidatus Dormiibacterota bacterium
GCGGAGCGCGGGTCCTTTCGTTCCGCGCCGATGACCGGCTCGTTGGCCACGAGCTCGGACTGGAGGACTACGTCGAAGGCTTGGCCGATCGGTTCCACCTCGTACACCACCGCCGCCAGGGCGCGGTGCGCGAGTGACACCATGCGGGTGGAGCGGACCCTGACCGTCCGCTGCGCGGGCGACTCCCAGACCACCGTGCGCTGGAGCGTCCCGGTCTTCAGGTCCAGCACCCGCTCGTGCGAGTGCAGCGTGCCGTAGCGGATGTCGAAGGGCTCATCGTCGACCACGAGCCGGATCACCTTGCCGTTGGTGACGTTGAGGATGGTCTGGCCGGCCTCGGGGTAGCCATAGGCGGTCTCGGCGTAGGGAAGGGGGACCTCCTCATAGAAGGCGTTGAGGTAAGAGCCGGAGATGGCGTGGGGCTCGCCCTCGTCCAGGTTGGCCCGCCAGCCGATGTGCCCATTCGAAAGGGCGAAGATGGACTCCGACTGCGCCAATACATCCATGTCAAGCCTGGTCTCGCGGATCGCCCAGGGCTCGACCTGGAAGCAGTCGCGCTTGATCACGCCTTTTGGATCAGGTCGGCGAGGTCTGCGACGACCACGTCCGCCCCGTGCGTCTTCAGGGCGGTGGCCTGGTGGGCTCGATCGACCCCGACGACGAGGGCAAAGCCGCCGGCGCGTCCGGCCTCAACGCCCGCGAGGGCGTCCTCATAGACCGCGGACTGTTTTGCCCCCGCCCCCAGCATGCGGGCCGCTCGGAGGTACGTATCGGGCGCGGGCTTGCCCTTCAGGCCCTCGGCCTCGGCGAGGTTGCCGTCGACCTGGCCGTCGAAGAGGTCGTGGATGCCGGCCGCGCGGAGCACCTCGGTCGTGTTCTTGCTCGACGACACGACAGCGGTCTTCAGGCCTGCCTCTCGCGCCGCCCTCACGTAGCGGACCGATCCCTCATAGGTTGCGACGCCGTGCTGGTGGATCAGCTTCAGAAAGATGAGGTCCTTGCGCTTGCCGAGGCCGTGGACCGTCTCCTTCTCAGGGGGGTCGTCGTCCCGGCCCTCGGGAAGCGTGATGTGGCGCGACGCGAGGAAGGAGCGGACGCCGTCTGCCCGCGGCTTGCCGTCCACGTACTCGTCGTAGTCCTTGACCTTGTCGAAGGGGACGAACGGAGCGCCGGTCCTGGCGGCCCGCTCCTTCAGGTATGCGTCGAACATCTCCTTCCACGCCCTGTCGTGGACCACCGCCGTCTGCGTGAGCACACCATCCATGTCGAAGAGGCACGCGATCACGACGGCCGGCAGGCCGAGGGCTGTACGTTCCGGTGCCGCGGTCTTTTTACCCACTTTCTCTAGAACGCGCTGCCGCCACCCGTCCACCCCCGTTCGGAATCGGCGCTAGCGCGAGCCCGCGGTGGCGCCGAGATGCTGGAGCACGAGGTCCAGACCTCGCTCCAGCTCGTCGTCGGTCACGCACCAGTGCGGCGACAGCCGGATCCGCCCGGGACGGGAGTCGACGATCACGCCGGCTCGGTGAAGCTCGAGCTCCACGGCTTCGGGATGGGCGCACTCGAGGGTGACGATCCCGCACCGCTGATCACGTTCGCGGGGGGTGAAAGTCCGCACCCCGGCAGCATCGCACCGCTCCAGGATCCGGCTGGTCAGGTCGCGCAGGCGCTCCTGGATGCTGGGGACGCCGACCTCGAGGACGAGCTCCAGGCCGGCCAGCCCGGCGTAGTTGCAGGCGACCGCCCACGTGCCCGTTTCCAGGCGCCGGGCGTCGGCGGCGAAGTCGAGCCCCGTCAGCGTGAAGGAGAACGGGTCGCGCGTCGCGAACCAGCCGGTGCCCTGCGGCCTCACCTGCGGGATCAGCTCCGGCCTCACGTACAGGAAGGCGTTGCCGGGGCCCCCGCTGAGCCACTTGAGGCAGCCGCCGACGAAGGCGTCGCAACCCATGGCCTCCACGTCGAGCGGCACGCAGCCGCATGTCTGATAGCCGTCGATCAGGCACAGGGCGCCCTTCGCGTGCGCGGCGTCGGCGATCGCCCGGACGTCCTGCAGGTAGCCGGTCGTATAGAACAGGTGCGTCGTCGCGACCAGCGCCGTGCGCTCATCGATCCGCTCGGCGAAGGCTTGTGGCGGGATGGTCATGCCGTCGCGGCTCGACACGAACTCGACCTCGAAATCCGGCCGGCTCAGCCACTGGTGGCCGACCGTCGGGAAGTCCAGCTCGCCGATCAGGATCTTGTTCCGGCCGGCCGGCAGGGGGAGCCCGGTGGCGAGCGTGCCCAGCGCGACCGAGACGGAGGGGGCGATCGCCGTCGATCCGGGCGGCGCCTGGAGCAGCTGGGCGATCCTCTCGCGGAACCTGGCCAGCAGGGGAAGCCAGTCTTCGAACCAGACCGGGGTGCCCTGCTCGTCCCAGTCGCGCGCGTACCTTTCCAGCGCGGCCCGTCCGGCCCTGGGGAGGGGGCCGAGGGAGCACGCGTTGAAGTAGATATAGCGGTCGAGCAGGGGAAACTCGGCCCGGAGCGCGGACCAGTCCGGCATCCCACAAGGCTATTCGCTTGGTCGCCGGGGAAGTCAACAAGCCCCTAGCCGGGCGGCCGGTGGGGTGGTATAGTGCCCGAAAACCTAGCCCGGCGGGTGGTCCGCCCGGTTCTAGTCTCCTGTTCCCCACGGGTGGGTGAATAGTCGTATACTGGCGGTTCGTGCACGCCCGGCCGCGCTCTAAGCCCAACAACTGAGCGCGCCCTTTTTCCTGGAAGGAGAACCGAATTGATCTCAGAGATGAGAGCCCCCGCGCGCCTCAGCTACGGACGCATCCCCAACCTAGTCGAGCTGAAGGACCTCATTGCGACACAGCTCGAATCGTTCAAGTGGTTCAAGACGGATGGTCTGAGGGAGCTCTTCGACGAGATCAACCCCATCACCGACTACACCGGCAAGAACTTTGAGCTGAAGTTCCTGGACTACGAGTTCGGCCAGCCGAAGTTCTCGGTCGAAGAGTGCCGCAACCGCGACATGACGTACGCCGCGCCGCTCCGGATCAAGACCCGCCTCACCATCAAGGAGACGGGGGAGATCAAGGAGAGCGAGGTCTACATGGGCGACTTCGCCATGATGACCGACGAGGGCACGTTCATCGTCAACGGGACCGAGCGCGTCGTGGTGTCGCAGCTGGTGCGCTCGCCGGGCGTCTACTTCACGGCGGCCGAGGACCCGAACACGGGACGCAAGCTCTTCGGCGCCAAGCTCATCCCCAACCGCGGAGCGTGGCTGGAGATCGAGACCTCGGCCAAGGACCTGCTGACGGTCAAGATCGACCGCAAGCGCAAGGTGCCTGTGACCGTGCTGCTCAAGGCCCTGGAGCTGCCGCAGCTCAGGGGCACCGAGAACGACCGCGAGGCGCAGAAGCGCGCGCTGATGGAGATGTTCGCGGACGTCGACAACAATCCCGACCACCACTACATCGAGTCGACGATCGACAAGGACACGACGACCAAGACCGAGGACGCCCTGCTCGAGCTGTACCGGCGCGTCCGGCCGGGCGATCCCCCGTCGGTCGACAACGCCCGCAACCTTTTGCAGAGCCTGTTCTTCAACCCGCGCCGGTTCGACCTCGGCCGCGTCGGCCGCTACAAGGTCGACAAGCGCCTGGGACGTGACGAGGAGGACATCCTCGAGCGTGTCCGCCAGCGCGAGCTCCGCATCCTCGAGAAGGGCGACTTCATCGCGTTCCTGCGCAAGCTGATCGAGCTGAACAACGCGCCGCGCGAGAAGCAGATCCCCGACGACATCGACCACCTCGGCAACCGCCGCGTGCGGGCTGTCGGCGAGCTGCTGCAGAACCAGTTCAGGATGGGCCTGATCCGCATGGAGCGGATCATCAAAGAGCGCATGACGATCAGCGACCCTCACACGGTCACGTCGGCGTCTCTGATCAACGCCCGCCCCGTGGTGGCCGCGATCAAGGAGTTCTTCGGCTCGAGCCAGCTGTCGCAGTTCATGGACCAGCACAACCCGCTGTCCGAGCTGACGCACAAGCGCCGCCTGTCGGCGCTGGGGCCAGGCGGACTGTCGCGCGAGCGCGCGGGCTTCGACGTCCGGGACGTCCACCACAGCCACTACGGCCGGATCTGCCCGATCGAGACGCCGGAAGGCCCGAACAT
>DASXBE010000064.1:0-9330 GCA_036491815.1 Candidatus Dormiibacterota bacterium
GCGAGCGGCTATTTCACGAACTTCACCGGCACGGCCGGCGTGTGGCGGCGCGCCGCGATCGTGGACGCGGGCGGTTGGAGCGCCAGGACCCTCACCGAGGACCTCGACCTGAGCTACCGGGCGCAGCTGCGCGGATGGAAGGCCGTGTATCTCGAGGACCTGGTCGTGCCTGAAGAGCTGCCCGTCTCGATCGACGCCTACCGCCGCCAGCAATCGCGCTGGGCGACCGGCAGCTTTCAATCCGCGTTCCACCTCCTCGGCGCCGTCTTGCTAAGTCCTCACCGCCCCGCGCTGAAGCTCCAGGCGACGATGCACCTGCTCGCCTATGGAGTTGGACCGGTGATGCTCCTTCAGCTGGCCTGCTATCCGCTCATGCTGGCCGCCTTCACCACGCACGGCGTCGCGATCCCCTCGCTTCTGGCGTACGCATCCGCTGTCGCCATCTTCGTCGGGGTCTCGCCGTGGATCGGGTTCATGGTCGCGCAGACGAGGCGGGGACGGCCATGGTGGTCAGGGCTGCCATCGTTCCTGTGCCAGCTCGTGGGTGCAGGCATGTCGCTCAACACGCTGATCGCCCTGGCTCGCGCGACCCGCTCCGGAGGCGAGTTCGTGCGCACTCCCAAGCACCGGATCGTCCGGCGCGGCCAGGAGTGGCGGGACCAGGCGTACGTGCACGTCGGCGATCCGCGCGCCCTGCTGGAGGGCGCGCTCGGCATGGTGACGCTGGTCATGGTGCCCATCGCACTCGCGCTCGGCCAGGACCTGCTCGCCGTCTACGCCGCCATGTTCGCTTGTGGCTTCCTGCTTGTCGCCGCCCTGAGCGCGTTCGAGCTGGTCGAGGTCCTGGCGCTGCGCAACCTGGGCCGGCGCGCGCTCATGCGGGTCCGGGCCGCGGCCCCGGTGGCCGGCCTCTTCGCGCTCGCGGCGATCCTCCTGCTGGCCGCGGCGCAGATGGCCGAGCCGTTCGAGGACGGCTACGGGCACTGGCTGATGGCTGCCAACCTCGCGGCGACGGGGCAGCTCCACGACCCGCTGTTCGGCATGGAGGACACCTGGCTGCCCGGCTACCAGCTCCTCGCCGCGGCCGTGCTTCGGACTTTCGGCCTTTGGCAGCTCGGCGCGCTCAAGGTCATGAGCGCCGCATTCGGGCTGGCGACCGTCGCCATGGTTTACGCGCTCGCGCCGAACGTCCGCCAGTCCAGGCTCGCCGTGGTCCTCCTGGTCCTGAACCCTGTCTTCCTGTTCACCTCGGGGTCGGCCGTGGTCGAGCCGCTCGT
Source organism: Candidatus Dormiibacterota bacterium (assembly GCA_036491815.1). Lineage (GTDB taxonomy): Bacteria > Chloroflexota > Dormibacteria > Dormibacterales > Dormibacteraceae > DASXBE01. The sequence goes on from DASXBE010000064.1 coordinate 1,278, forward strand.
CACAGCGCTGCTGATGGGCGCCTCGCTCGCCGCGATGCGCGCGCGGTGGAGGCTCGCCGGCCTGCTCGCCGTGCTCGGCTGTCTGACCTCGACCAAGGCGTGGATCTGGATCGGAGTGGCGGCGGGCGTAGCCGGCCTCGAGGCGCTCCGCACCCGAGCCCCGGCGCGACGTCGTCTGCCGGGCCTGGCGTGGGCGATGCCGGCGGTAGCGCTGCTCGTGTTCCTGCAGCTTGGCTTCGCGCCGGCAAGTCATTCGGTGGCGAGGGGCTCGATCGAGGTGCTGTCGGCGGCCCACCGCGGCAGCATCCCGGCCGGGGCGGCCGGACGCCTCGCCGAGCTGGCCGGCACGTTTGGCCTCGCCGCGCTGCCCCTTTTCGCCTTCGGCCTGCTTGGCCTGGTCGCCGAGCTCCGGCGCGGCTTGACGCCCGCGGTTCGCTTCATTTACCTGCCTGCCGCCTTCTACCTGGCCGCCGTTTTCGCCCTCGTGGCCGCCGGCGCATACACGGGCAGCGACCGTTACCTGTATCCGGCGCTGCCCGCCATCGCGCTCCTTGCCGCCGCTGCGCTCGACCGCCAGGGGGCGGCGATCCGCGTGCTGGCGGTGGCCGCGACGGGGTTGCTCGCAGTCGCGTTCCTCCCGGTCTTCAGCGGGTTCGCCGCCCAGAACTCGGGCCTCGTCGCCGCAGGCAAGGCGACCTCGGGCGGCAGCGGAGTGCTGGTCACCGACTCCCCGGTTGTCGCCTACTACAGCCACAGGCAGCCGTCGCAGATCACCGGCTCGGAGGCCCTGCCACTCGACCGCGGCGCGGCGCTCGCGTGGATGCGCGATCACAAGGTCGGAGATCTCGCCCTCGAGGACATCAGCTACTACCGCGCCACCTCGGTCTTCCCGGACCTGGCGCGCGGGCAGGTCGCCGCGCCCTTCACCGTGCTAGGCGACCAGGCTCGCTACCAGGCGCCTGGAGGCAAGCCCGTTTTCGCCTACAGGTTGGGCCCGGAGCTCTACACGCAGTCCATCTTCCCTGGCGTCGACGCGTGCATCGACGGGTCGCCGGGTGCGGGCAAGACGGCGCCGCTGGCCAAGGGAATCGTCCTCGAGGTCGCCGGAACCGACGCATCCGGCGAGGGCATGGGATTCGGCGTCCCGATCGTTCGCTATCCCGATGGCTGGGCGTACGCCGGGCGGCAGGGGACGGCGGACACCTCGTCCGCGTCGGGCAGCACCTGGACCCGAACCTTTCAGCTCGACGAGATCGGGGGCGACGCCGCGCACGGCTACCGCTTCGCGCCGACCCCCTCGCGCGGGTCCATCGAGGTGACCTACAGGGTCGACTCGACGGGCATCCTGATCGCGGTCAGGCCTCTGTGGCTCACGCCAGGGTTCTCACAGGTCGGCATCCTCAACGAGCAGTCCGCGGCCTTCAACGACCTGCGAGCCCAGGACATGCCGGCACCCCTGCTCAACTCGGATTTTCCGAGGTGGATCGCGGCCGGCGGAGAGTGGGCGAGGCTCCAGTCCCGCGGCCTGGGCGTGCAGTGGTCGGTGCCGTCGCTCCCCGGCGCCCAGCTCTTCGGCGGCCGGGAGCACAACGCGCCCGACTTCGACTGGGCGGGGCTCGACTACATGTTCAACGCAACATTCAGCGGCGTGACGTACCGGGTCAACGTCAAGGAGGCGAACTGACGCCAGTGGAAAGAGCCGACGTCGTACTGGTCTATCCGCAACGCGCGCCGGCGCAGGGCCGCCACTGGATCATGCCCTCGCTCGGTCTGATGTACCTGAGCGCCGCGCTGCGCCGCGCCGGCTACTCGGTGCGCCACATCGACCACACTTTTCTCGAGCGTCGCGAGGTGCTCGAGCAGATCGAGCGCCTCCGGCCATCCGTAATCGGCGTGTACTGCATGATCACCATGCAGGACGAGGCGCTGTCGCTCGCCGCCCAGGTCCGCGGCAAGGCACTGACCGTGGTGGGTGGTCCTTACCCGTCAGGCGAGCCAGAGACATTCGTCGACCAGTTCGACCTGGTCGCGGTCGGCGAGGGCGAGGAGACGATCGTTTCGATCATGCAGCACCTCGACGACCGACGCTTCGAGGACATTGCGGGCCTGGTCTTCAGGCGCGATGGCGAGATCGTGCGGGGCACCGCCAGGCAGCGGTCCAAGGACATGTCGCACCTGCCCCTTCCCTACCGCGACGACGTGCCCAACGCCGAGTACATCCGCTACTGGCGCAAGCACTGGAAGGACGCGACCACGCCGCTGATGTCGACGCGGGGCTGTCCATTTCGCTGCGACTTCTGCCACAAGTCGGTGTTCGGCGACCTCTTCAGCGCACGGCCTGTCGAATCGGTGGTCGCGGAGATGCGCGAGATCGCGGAGCTCGGCTACGACCACATCTGGATGTCGGACGACCTGTTCACACTGAACTACAAGCGCACGTTCGAGCTCGCGACCGCGATCGAGGAGGCACACCTCCCTCTGACCTGGGAGTGCCTGAGCCGCGTCACCCACGTCGACCAGCAACTCTTCGAGCAGATGCGGCGCGCGGGGTGCAAGCGGATCTTCTTCGGAATCGAGTCGGGCGATGAGAAGGTGCTGAAGGAGATGAAAAAAGGGATCACCCCGGACCAGGCTCGGGCAGCGGTCGAGGCCTGTGTCGCCGCCGGCATCAAGGCCGCGGGCTTTTTCATGGTGGGCTACCTTGGCGAGACGACAGAGTCCCTCATCCGCAGCATCAACTTCTCGAGCAGCCTGCCGCTCGACTACGTGAGCTATACCATCGCGTACCCGCTACCCGGAACGGGTTTCTACGAGCGCGTGCGCGAGCGCCGGCAGCTGGGCGAGTGGCACAAGGTCCGTCACAATCGCTTGCTCTTCAACACCGACTTCTCCGAGCACAAGCTGCGAGCGGCAATCCTCAAGGGCGCCATCCAGCACCGTCTCAACCGCATGCACATGCGCCCCGCCGCCAGAGCCTTCCAGCTCGCCACCGACCCGGTCTTACGCGCCCTGCGCTAGCGGTCTGCCTGGGCGCGGCGGTCGCGCTCGTGGCGTGCGGCGCAGGCACGCCTCAGCCGCCCGCCACTGGTCCATACCCGGCCGTCGGCCTTCTCCTGCTGTCGCTGAAGGACGGGTCGCGGGTGGCGGGGACATCGGTCGGCTCCGACCCTGTGGCCGTGATCGTCTCGGACGACGGCGCGACAGCCTACCTCGCCGACAGCGCGCCGGGCGATGTGTACGCCGTGCGGCTTCCAGGCCTGACCCGGGTCTGGAAGCAGCACGTCGGCGGCGCGCCGTTCGGCCTCCTCCTCCATGCCGGCCGGTTGTTCGTCAGCCTGTTCAGCGGCGCGGCCGTGGACGAGCTCGACCCCGCCACGGGCGCACGCTTGGGCGCACACGTGGTGTCGCAGGGCCCGGCGGCGCTGGGGGTCGACGCGGAGGGCAAGGTGATCGTCGCCGGCACGCGCGGCGAGGTCGATCGCCTGGACGGTACGTCGGTGCCGGCCGGCCATGGCTTTGGCATCGCGCTCAGCGGCGGCACGGTGTGGACTGCCGACTACGAACGCGCCGAGCTCGTGACGATGGGCGGCGGCATGCGGATCGGAATGCCGCTCCCGCTTTTCCCGTTCTGGCTCGCGCCCGGATCCAACAGCCGTCTGTTGATCGCGGCGGAGGGCCCCACCGAGGACACAGACCCGGGCGGCGTGTTTTCCTACGACCCTGTGAGCAGCTCGTTCCAGACCCTCGCCAGGCCCCGCGACCCGGACCAGGTCGTCCAATCCGCCTCCACGATCCTGGTGGCGGCCCACGGCGACCGCGCCGTGCTGGCCATCGGCCCAGACGGCATGACCACGTGGGCCCAGGGGGCGGCGGCGGTCGGCCTCGCCCCCGATCCGGCGCTGGGTGTGCTGGCGGTCGTGGTCAACGACCATGAGTGAGGCCTGGCCGAGCCTCTTCCGCATCGCGGTCGGGCTGTACTGGCTCTATTTCTCGAGCCAGAAGTGGCAGGGCGTGGGGTGGATGCGCCCACTCATGGTGACGACCGCCCGGGTCAATCCGATCCCCGGGCTTCACGAATTCCTCGTTTCGGTGGTCGTCCCGAACTGGCTGCCGTTCGCATTGGCCCAGGCGGTCGGCGAGACGGCCGTCGCCTTGCTCCTGATCGTCGGCCTCGCTTCGCGCTGGGCCGCGATTCTCGGCCTCCTGCTGGCGACGAGCCTCGCCCTCACGGTGGCCTTTGCCGTCAGCGACGACGGCTTCAGGTGGCTCTACTACCTGGCCGTGCTGGCCAACGCACAGCTGATCGCCGCCGGTCCAGGTCCTTTCGCTCTAGGGCGCTTCGGTTGGGTCCCCGCCTTCCTGCGCTGATCGCGGCCGCGCTCCTATGTGGATGCGCGGGCGCGGGAGGAGCCGCCACCGCCCCGCCATCGGCCGCGGCATCCCCGGCGACGGCCGGATGCCGGTCCGGCCCGCCGGAGGCAGGTGTGCACAACCCGGATCGCCTGCAGGTGCTCAACCCGTGCGCCCAAGCGGCCGGCGTCGTGGTCGACGTCGCCCACGAGGACGATGGCGACTACCACCTGTGGTTCACGCCCGACGTTCCGTACGCATACCTGATGAATTCCGAGAACCACTTCCAGGCCCGGCCCGCAATGCTTGCCGAGATCACCCCGGATTGCGGACGGGCGACGAACCCCGCCGACGCGGCAGCCGCCGCGCGCTGCCCGCGCTCGAAGCTTCCGGTACCCGCGATCGGCGAGCACATCTCGATCGATGGTCCGTGGGTGCTCGACACCGATCACGGATGGCGGGAGATCCATCCCGTCGACTCGATCCAGATAGGCTAGACGCGTGGGCGTTGACGCCGAAGGCTATGGCTTTCCCGAGCACGAGCGCACCCTGAAGCGGCTGATGGAGGACGTGCGCGTGCTGTCCCCGGCCGGCGTCGAGCGCGCCGCGCACGGCTGGGACCACCACGTTGGAACCCACGGACTGGCGAAACTCCGCGAAGCCGAGAAGGCGGCTCTGCACGCCATCGAGCAGGCGGACCGCGGGGCGGCTTGGGACGAGGTCCGGCGCAGCCTCTTCGGCCTCACAGAATCCGGCGGTGCGCTGGTCTCCTGGAAGGCGGAGCACGGCGACGTCGGCCACAAGGCGGAGGACGCAGCCTTCATGGCCGCGCTGGGCCTCGTCGCCGGCAACCTCGTCACCCGGGAGCAGTCCTCGACCCTGATGCGCCCCTTGTCCGAAGCCCTCCCGTGGCTGCTTCCCGGGGAGTCGCAGCCGAGCTAAGAGGCCGGCGGTTCCGCGAGCCTCTCCAGGTCGACCTCCTGCCCGGCCAGGTCAGCCTCACCGATCCTCCTTCGACTTTCGATGAGCTTGCCACCAAGCTCGTTGGTCTTCGAGTCGTTCATGGAGAGGACGGCCCGGACCAACCCGTCATGGAGGTAGAAGACCGTGAACGACAGGGCTTCGCGGTCGCCGCGCCAGACCATCCTGTCCTCGCCGGAGGCATGCCCGCGATACTCGAGATTGACGTCGTACTGGTCCGACCAGAAGTAGGGGAGCTTTGTGTACGGCCCTGGGGCGCCGTCGATGGCGGCCGCGATGCCCCGCCCGTGCCCCTTGGCCACCTCCCAATGCTCGACGCGGATGGCGCGCCCGAGGACGGGGTGCGGATGGAGCGCGACATCTCCCCCGACGTACACGTTGGGCGCTGCGCGCAGCCCTTCGTCGACCCGGACACCGCCTTCCACGACGGGCAACCCGAGCGCTTGCGGAAGCTCGAGGCTAGGCTCGATGCCGACCGCGACGAGGACCAGGTCGATCTCTTCGCGGGCGCCATCGGACAGCGTGGCGCCGACGATCCGGTCGCCTTTGAGATGCCAATCGCGGACGCTTGTGCCGGTGCGCAGGTCGACCCCTTTCGAGCGATGGATGCCGCCGTAGATCTCCCCGACCTCGCGGCCGAGGGCCCGCATCAGAGGAACGGGCCCTGCCTCAATCATGAGCACGTCCTTGCCCATGCTTCGGGCCGACGCCGCGACCTCGGCTCCGATGAAGCCCGCGCCGATGAGCATCAGCCGGCGTGTGCTCCCCAGCGCATCGCGCAGCGTCTGGCTGTCTCGCAGCGACCGCAGGGTGAGCAGGTTGGTCGCGGCCGGGAGGTCCGGCAGGCGCCTCGGCGTCCCCCCCAGCCCGAGGACCAGCACGTCGAAGGGGATCTCGCCTCCGGATTGGAGCGCTAGACGCCCCTCCGACAGCGAGCCCCCCGAAACCCGCTGCTCGAGCCGCAAGCCGACCCTCTCACCGGCGTAAGCCGCCTCGTCGTGGAGAATGACCTTCGAGAGCTCAACCTCACCGCGGAGGAACTCCTTCGACAGGTACGGCCTGTCGTATGGCGGGTCGTGATCCGCGCTCACGATCGTGACCTCTCCGTCGAAACCACGCTTGCGCAGCGCGAAGGCCGCAGCGTCGCCCACACCGCCGCCGCCCACGATCACGACCCTTTGCGGAGCCATCAGCTCACCTCAGTGAGGAGACGATGGGGCTATCAGCCCGCTGGAACCGCGACAATGTGTCGCCAGCCATGCGGATCGGGCGCCGCGCCTCGCTGGATGTCGACCAGCGCCCGGCGGAGCTTCATGCTCAGCGGCCCCGGCCCGCCGTCCCCGACTGTCCAGGAGGCTCTTGCGGACTTGACAGCGCCCACCGGCGTGATCACGGCGGCCGTGCCGCAGGCGAACACCTCGGTCAGCGTCCCGTCGGCGCAGCCGGACTGCCAGTCGTCGGTGCCGATCCGACCCTCTTCAACCTCGTGGCCGAGGTCTTGGCCCAAGCGCAGGAGGCAGTCGCGCGTCACGCCGGGCAGGAGGGTCCCGGTCAGCGCGGGCGTCATCAGGCGCGCGGAGGGGCCTGAACCGAATACGAAACAGAGGTTCATTCCCCCCATCTCCTCCACCCAGCGATGCTCGGCCGAGTCCAGCCACACGACCTGGTCACAGCCCCTCTCGGCCGCCTGGGCCTGGGCGAGCAGGCCCGCCGCGTAGTTGCCGCCGGTCTTGGCCGCGCCGGTGCCACCCGGTGCCGCCCGGCTGAAGTCCTCCGAGAGCCAGACCGTGACTGGCTTGACCCCGGTCGGAAAGTACGAGCCCGAGGGCGAGGCAATCAACAGGAAGGTCACCTCGCTCGAGGGATGGACGGCCAGCGAAACCTCGGTCGCGAGCATGAACGGGCGGAGATACAGGCTGTGCTCTGGAGCTCCCGGCACCCACTCGCCGTCGATCTCGATCAGGCGGTCGATGGCCTCGATGAACACGGCTTCCGGCAGCTCAGGCAGGGCGAGGCGGCGAGCGGAGCGCTGGAAGCGCATGGCATGGGCGTCCGGCCGGAAGGCGGCCACACCGCCGTCAGGCTGGCGAAACGCCTTCAGGCCCTCGAAAACGCCCTGGGCGTAATGCAGAACGGACGTCCCAGGGCTCAGCTCCAGTGGACCGTAGGGCAGGACCTGCGCATCGTGCCAACCGGCCTGGGCATCCCACTCGATTCGGACCATGTGCTCGGTGAAGAGCCTGCCGAACCCCGGGTCGGCGAGCAACCGCTCCCGCTCGGCGGCGGACACCCTCTTTTCCGCCCGCCTCACCTCAAAACTCGCACCTGAGGTTCGGGTCGCCATGTCGCCCTCAAGGCTAACCCCATCGACGGGCGAGGAGAGGCCGGGTCTTTGGGGGACCCGGCCTCGCGAGAGGAAGGAAGGGCTTCTAGGGGATCAGTCGGGCCGGCACGACCGGCACCGGCACCGCGACGGGCTCGACCGCCGCGATCGCCCCAACCGCCAGCTCAAGGGGAGCCGTGACCACCGCCAGCAGCGGCAGCTCGGTCTTCTTGCGCCGGGGAGGGGCCGCGCTGACCGCCACAGGGTCCAGCATCCGCCTCAGCTCGATCTCGAGAAACCGTTCGAAGTCGTTCATCAGTAGTAGAAACGCCTCCCACAGACGGAGTACCCAGGAGGCTCAGGAAAGTTTTTTTCGGCTCCCGACGAGGCGCGTGGACG
>DASXBE010000065.1:0-15967 GCA_036491815.1 Candidatus Dormiibacterota bacterium
GCCTCGGCCGCATCGAGCACCTTCATGCGCGTGAGCCGCGCCTGCTCCTGCCGCAGCCCGGATCGGTAAGCCCGAACCGGCTTGACTTTTGACATGGTTCGATCCTACCATCGCAGTATTCATCCGACTCTTACTCGGATCAATCTGGAATAGGAGGGCGAACGCCATGCCAGTTTCAACCAATGAGGCGAACTACCGGCGTCTGATCGATGAGGGTTTCAACCGGGGCAACCTGGCGGTCGTCGATGAGCTGGTCGCGCCGGACGCGATTGAGCACCAGCGGGGAAGCGGCCCAGGCAGGGAGGGCGTGATCCGGACGATCAACGCCCTGCGCGGGGCGTTCCCCGACTTCACTCTCACCATCGAAGACCTGGTGGCCGACGGGGACCATGTCTGGGCGCGCCAGCGCGGCGGCGGCACCAACCTGGGCCGCTTCTTCGGCCACCCGCCCACCGGAAAGCAGGCCTACATCGAGGTCGTCGACGTCTGCCGCTTCGAGGACGGAAAGGTGGTCGAGCACTGGGGGGTGCCCGACCAGCTCGGCATGCTCATGGCCCTCGGCCTCGTGTCACCACCGTCGCGACCCGAGCCCGCCGCGATCTGACGCCTCGGCCCGGTCCAAAAGGGGCCGGGCCATATCATTCGATCGTGCCGTCACCCACCATCGCCGTCCTCCACGGCGACCAGACGGGCGAGGAGCTCCTCCGCGAAGCGCTGCGCGTGCTCGAGCCGGCGGTGATCGGGATCACGATCGAGCAGCGGGACTTCGACCTCTCGCTCGAACGGCGGCGGAACACCCGCAACCAGGTCGTGCTCGACGCCGCCGAAGCGCTGCGCGAGCTCGGGTTCGGCATCAAGGCCGCCACGGTGACGCCCGAGGGCGCGGGGGACGTGGGCAGCCCAAACGCGATCCTGCGCAAGCAGATCGATGGCAGGGTGATCGTGCGCACCGGCCGGCGCATCCCCGGCGTGCGGCCGCTGGCCGGGGTGCATGCTCCGATCTCCGTGATCCGGATGGCGGTCGACGACGCCTACGGCGCCAAGGAGTGGCGCGAGGGCCACGACCTCGACGAGTGGGCGTTCCGGACCGAAAAGATCAGCCGCCGCACGTGCCGAATCGTCGCGGAATACGCCTTCACTCACGCGCGCCGGATCGAGGCCAAGGTCTTCGGCGGACCGAAGTTCACGGTGAGCCCCGTCTACGAGGGCATGTTCAAGGAGGAGCTCGACGCGGCGGCGGAGCGCCACCCGGATGTCCGCTACGTACCGCTCCTCATCGACGCCACGTACGCCTTGCTGCTCGCGACCACGGGTGAGTCGCTCGTCATCCCGGCCCTCAACCGCGACGGCGACACCATGTCGGACCTCGTCATGCAGATGTTCGGCACGATCGCCGGAGCCGAGTCGATCCTGCTCGCGTTCGACGAGGCAGGCGCGGTCACGGTCGCCATGAGCGAGGCGCCGCACGGCACCGCGCCGGCCCTCGAGGGCAAGAACGTGGCCAACCCCATGGCCATGATCCTGGCGGCGGCATCGCTGCTCGGCTACACGAAGAACGATGCCGCACGCCACGCGTCGCGGGCGGTCTACGAAGCCGCGCTCGAGGCCGTGTCGGACGGAGTGCGCACGGCGGACCTCGGCGGTCAGGCCACGACGACGGAGTTCACCGACGAGGTGATCCGCCGCGTCAAGACGAAGATCGAAGTGTGGAGCTCGCTGGCCGACGTCGAACGCTGAAGCCATCCGGTATCTGGCGTTGGGCGATTCGTACACCATCGGCACCGGCGCGTCGGATGCGTCTTTGGCGTGGCCGTCGATCATCGCCGCGAAGCTGGAAAGCGCCACCGGCACCCCTGTCGAGCTGACCAACCCCGCCGTCAACGGCTATACGACCGACGACCTGATCGAGCACGAGCTGCCCCTGATCGAGCGCAACAAGCCCGACTTGGTCACGGTCTTGATCGGCGTCAACGACCTGGTGCGCGGCCGCTCAGCCGAGCACTACCGGGCGAAGCTGGGCCAGATCTACGACGCCATCGCGGCGCTCAGCCTGCCGGCCGGGCGCGTGGCGGGGATTTCGATTCCGACGTGGTCATACGTCCCAGCCGCAAGAGACTACGGAGGAGCCGAGCGGGTGGACGCTCTGACGAGGCTGCTGAACGAAACCGCCCGGGAGGAGGCCGCCGCACGTCGCTTCACATGGGTCGACATCGGGCCGGCGAGCCTGTCGGGCGTCGGCACGAACGGGTGGGTCGCCGGCGACGACCTGCACCCGGGCGACGCGCAGTACGCCGCCTGGGCTGAGGCGATCTGGCCGGCGGTCAAGGCCGCCTTCTGATCGCCGCGAGGAAGCGCTAGACCGTGATCCTCTTGAACGACTCGGCGAACCGGTAACCGCCCCGCTTGCCCACCTCGGCGTGGCGCTTGCGCATCCACTTGTCGATGTCCCACTCGCGGCCAGGCTTCGCGACCTGGCTCTTGTGCTTGTGCAGCGCCTTGATCTTCCGCTCGAGCGTCGAGCTGATGTCGACGAGGTAGTCGCCCGAGGTCCAGAACGGAATCCACACCTCTTTGACCTCGTGCGGCTCCAGGCCCTCTTTGAGCAGCGACCTGAAGGCGCGCGGGTTGCGCGAGTCGGGGTAGACGGCCGCCATCGTGGCCTCTCCGACGGCGAGGTGGTCAGGGTGCGATCCGCCCATCGGCGCGTCCAGCACGCGGCCGGGGATATGGGTGATGACGAGCTCCGGCTTGTGCTTGCGGATCATCCGCACGATCTCGCGCCGCAGCTTCAGGTCAGGCGACAGGTGCCCGTCCTTGTAGCCCAGGAACTCGACGCTCTTGACCCCGAGCACCCGGGCGGCGGCGCGCTGCTCGCTCTCGCGGATGACCTTGAGGTCCGCGTCCTTCTGCTTCGGATCCTCGCCACCCTGGGAGCCGTCCGTGACGATCACGTAGGTCACCTTCGAACCCTCGTCAGCCAGGCGGGCGATCGTCCCCCCCGCTCCAAACTCGGGGTCGTCGGGGTGGGCCGACACCATCAGGACGCTGGCGAACTTGGGCAGACGCGCGCTCGAGCGGGAAGCGCCGGCCTTGCGCCGGGCTGCTGGCTTCTTCTTCGCTGCCACGCCGTTGAATCTACAGGGTTGGAAAAACCGTCAGCGGCGCGCCTTCGCCACAGCCCCGAGCGAGGCCAGCGGTATGGCGGGCTGAATCGGGGCCCAAAGACCCTCGAGCTGCTCGCCCGTGAGCTTGGCCCGCGCCGCGATCACCCGCCCGCCGAAGGCGGCGGTCTTCACGGCCGCCCAGCCGTTGCTCCCGGCCATGCGCATCGGCACCGTGACCACGGCGGCGAGCGCCGCAGCCTCCTCGGCCGGCCTGGCGCTGCCGTCGGCGATGGCGGCCGACAGCGCGTTCGACAGCTCGTCGCCGACCGGGACGGCGTGCGCGAGCACCGCACACTGGCTCCCGCCCAGCCGGCCAAGGGCGGTGACGTAGCGCGAAACCATGGCGCCCAGGGACCGCGGGTTGGAGACGGGGATGGCTGAGGCGAATGGCGCGTACGAGGCGGCGAACTTGATGGGGGTCAGGTGGTGGCGCCGGACCAGGGCCGAGACGGCGTGCCACGCCGCCACCGCCTCGTCGTCGGTGCGGCCGCCGAAGAAGTCGATGAGGGCGGCGCCGGCGTTGACCAGAGGCGCCACTGCCTCCTCGTTGGTCGCCGGTGCCGTCTGGACCAAGAGCTCCCAGTCCCCGCGGCTGAGCGCGGCGAGCCGGTACGCGAAGCCGCCGCCGTTGAGCTGTTCCGGCTTGATCCACGGCGCAAACGGCTCCCAGATCCTTTCGACCTGCGCTTCGGTCGCATGCGAGTGCGGCTCGATCGCATACCCCGCGCTCTCGACCGCGCCGAAGGCCCGGCACCGGCTGAGGATGTCCAGGTCCTTGGTCCCCTCGATCGCGGCGAGGATCGACCTGACCACCCCCGCGGGCTCGGCGCTCCCCTCGCGCGTCACGCTGGCGACGAGCTTGCGCCGGTCGAGGACGCGAAGCCACTGGATCGGGGTGAGCTCGGCCACGCCCTTGATGAAGGTGGTGACCTCGGCGCTGTTCGGCCCATAGGGGACCGACACCTTCGCGGGGGCGGTGGCCGGGACCCGCGCCCCGCCACGCGGCGCTTTGATGTTCTTGATCGCGCTGGACACGGCAGCCCGGACGCGCTCGACGGCCGGAGCCTCCACATCCTGCTCGAGCGAGCCGAAGGGGACCACGGCCTCGAGGGGAGCCCAGAGCTCGGCGACCTCCGCGGCCGAGAGCTCCTCGAGCGTGCCCAGCACCCGGCCACCGTGCACTGCGGTCCTCACGGCCGCCCAGCCCGCGTCGCCGGTCAGATGCACCGGGATGACGGTCAGCGCCGCCATCGCCACCGCCTCCTCGCTCTTCGCGTGGCGGTGCCTGGCGACCGCCTGAAGCAGCGCGCGCGAGGCTGCCGGCTCGATCCGCCAACGGTGGCTGAGCGCTTCGCATTGGGCCGGTGCGAGCACCTCCACCGCGGTCACGAAGCGGCGCGTCCTGGGCTCCAGCATGTCCGACCCCGACGCCGGGATGTAGGCGGCGAAAGGGGCGTAGTGGACGGCGAACTTCAGCGCCGGAAGCTGTGTCCGGTTGACGAGGGCGGACAGCGCCTCCCACGCGGCGACCTGCTTCTCCTCGCTCCGCTTGGCCAGCGTGTCGAACAGAACCTCGCCGGCCCGCGCCAGCGGTTCCGAGAGCCGGGTGTCGCTGGTCCGGATCGCGGCCTGGATCGACCGTGCCGAGTCGGCCGGCTCGCCCGTGCCCTCCTTGGTGACCGAGGCCACGAGGCGGCGGACCGCCAGGACCTGCCGCCATTGCCAGGGCGTCAGCTGAGCGACGGCGGAGATGAACGCCTCCACCTCGGCCGTGTTCGGGCCGAATCGCCGGGAGGCGTCGTCGTTGGCGCGCTGGATCCGGCCGAGCAGACCATGTGAGGCGGGCGCCACGGTCCTAATTTTGGCGCCGCGAGGGCGGTTCAAACCCCGCTTATCAGCATTCCCTCAGTCGCTGAACCTGAGACGCTGAATTCAGACGGTCTCCACCTTGAGCAGGTTCGTTTGGCCCGGCCGGCCCACCGGGACGCCGGCCACGATCACCACGCGGTCCCCGGTGCGCACCATGTCGCTCTGGCGGGCGGCCTCGGTGGCATTCTCGATCATCTGGTCGGTGTCCCCCCCGGGCAGGACGAGCAGCGGGACCACGCCCGAGTAGAGCGCGGTCCGGCGCAGCACCGACGGATGTGGGCTGGCCGCGATCACCGGCATCCGGGGGCGTGCCTTGCTGCAGCGCAAAGCGGTCGTGCCCGATTCCGTGAAGGCGATGATCACGCGGGCGCCCAGCTCGTCCGCCGTGTTGGCCGCGGCGTGAGCGATTGCGCTGCCGATCTGGCCGGGCTCCCTCCAGATCTGCCGCGCGCGCTCGTAGTCGGGGTGCCTCTGGGCGGACAGGCAGATCCGTGCCATCGCCCGGACCGCCTCGACGGGGTGGGCCCCGACCGAGGTCTCCTGCGAGAGCATCACGGCGTCGGTGCCGTCCCAGATCGCGTTGGCGACATCGGAGGCCTCAGCCCGGGTCGGCCGGTTGGACGTGACCATGGATTCCAGCATCTCGGTCGCGGTGATCACCGGCACGCCCGCGCGGTTGGCGCGATCGATGACGTCCTTCTGAACGGCCGGCAGGTCTCCCAGCTTGAGCTCGACCCCGAGGTCGCCGCGCGCCACCATCACGGCGTCGGCCACCTCCAGGATCTTGCCCAGCTGGCGGATCGCCTCCAGCTTCTCGAGCTTGGCGATCACCGGCGTCTTGCAGCCGAGGCCGCCCAGGTGCTCCTGGCAGACGACCACGTCCTCCGGCCGGCGCACGAACGAGAGGGCCAGGTAATCGACGCCCAGCTCCACCGCCAGCTTCATGTCCTCGAGGTCTTTGGCCGTCAGCGCCGGAAGGGGTATCGGCCGGCCGGGCACGCTGACACCCTTGCGCTCGCCCAACAGGCCACCGCGCACGACGGTGGACTCGGCGTGCCCATCGCCTGTGGAACGGACGGCGAGCTCGATCCGCCCGTCGTCGAGCAGCACGCGATCTCCTTTCCGCAAGGCGTGGATCAGCTCGGGGTGGCTCACCGTGATGCTGGTCGCCTGCCCGTTCGGCGGCAGGTGGCCGGAGGTCGTGGATTGGGCGTCGATCGGTCCTTCGCTGAGCAGGACCACGGTCCGGCCACGCAGCAGGCGCTGGAAGCCACCGTCGAGCGACCCCGTCCGGATCTTCGGCCCCTGCAGGTCCCCGAGGAGAGCGATGGGGCGCCCCACCTCCTCGGCCGCTGCGCGCGCGTTGGCCGCGGCCTGCCGGTGCGTGTCAGCGTCGCCGTGCGAGAAGTTCAGCCTCGCCACATCCATGCCCGCGAGCACCATCGCCCGAAGCACGCGCGGCGAGGAGCTGGAAGGCCCGATCGTGCACACGATCCTGGTGCGCCGAACCAGGCTGCTCACCGTGAGTAGCGCTTCACGCGGCGGCTCATCTCCGCCTCGGCCTCCACCACCTGGCGCTCGAGCTCGAGGGCGCCGATCACGGCGCCGCCCATGCCGCGCACGAGGTCGCGCTGAAAGCGGTCGGACGTCGCGACAGTGATCACGTCCCCGACTTCGCCCGCGCGGTACGCGAGGCGCTCGATCGCGTGGTCGGCCGAGTGGCCCTTGCGTGTGAAGAGGACCCGGACGTCTCCGACCATCGACTCGCTGCTCGAGGCCGCGCGGTTCGAGTCGAAGACGACCGTCACCTCGACGCCGGTGACCATGCCGAGCACGGAGACGCGCTCGACCAGGCCGTCCCGGGCCGCTTCGAGCGATGCCTCCTGCATCAGCCGTTTCAGGGATGGCCAGGCGTGGATCACGTTGTAGCCGTCGACGATGAGCCTCTCCATCAGAGGTGCATCAGCTGCTGGCCGAGGAAGATCAGCACCTGATCGATCTGGACGGCCGACGTCAGAAGCAGCACCGCCTGGAAGAAGGCCGATCGGATCGGCGCCACGTACCACAAGACGATGAAGACCCCAAGGATGGCGATGGCGCCGAAGCGGTTGGCGGCGTCCTGCACCGAGTAGGGCAGCCACGGGCGCACGATCCCGAAGCCGTCGAGTCCTGGTATGGGCACGAGGTTCAGCAGCAAGGCGAACGCCTCGACGAAGCCGAGGAACGCGAGGGCGGCGAAGAAGTCGAGGTGATTGACCATGAAGTCCGCGTGATTGGGGACCAGGAAAGGCAGGGCGACCAACAACCCGCAGACCAGCGTGCCCGCCGGGCCCGCCGCGGAGACCGCGGAATCCCACGTCTTGCTCCTGAGCGCGCTGCGGTTGATGTAGACGGCGCCGCCTGGCAGCGCAATCCCGCCCAGGAGCAAAAAGGCGATGGGCAGGACCACGCTCAACAGGACGTTCGCGTAGCGCACCGGGTTGAGCGACAGGTACCCCATTCCCGCGACCGACCTGTCGCCTCCAAGGTAGGCGACCACGGCGTGGCCGAACTCGTGGACGCACAGCGACGTGACCCACCCGGCCACCACGAACAGGATGGTCAGCACCCCGGCCAGGCTGGGAATCACCTGGAGCCACAGGAGCGCGCCCGTCACCGCCATGGTCGCGAGCAGCCCCAGGAAGATGGGGCTCACGGTCACGACGCCGCGCAGCGATGGCCAGGGCTTTCTGCTCAGGGCGGAGGCGGAGCGCGCGGTGTCGCTCGGCCGCGTCCGCGCCACAGCGGAGCGGCTGGATTGCGCCCGGTCCGAGGCGCCGGGGAGGAAGTCTTTCGCGCCGGTCTGCAGGTGGCGGCGGAGGTCATAGAGGGTCACGCCCGCGCCCTGCAGCGCGATCGAGGTCGCGCGCGAGTCGCTGTAGAGCATGACCAGCAATAGATGGATGGAGTCCACCTGGTAATGGCCGAGCACCTGCGCCTCGCGTACCGCGTTGACCAGCACCTGCTTCAGGGGCAGCCGCGGCACCTCGTCCCGCGGCGGCATGAACTTCTCGATCGAGGCCGGATCGACCCCGAGCTCGCGGATCGCGCGGTCGGCGAGCGTGCCCGGGACCTGGAGCAGCGCGGTGAGGACGTCGGTCGCGTCCGCCTCGACAGCATCCACCCCGCGCGACCGCGCGACCTGAAGGGCCCGGTTGAGGATGTTCTCCGCGTCGCGGGTCGGCTTGACGTCGCCGGTGGCCCACGGCGTCTGCGAGATGGCGTCAGGCATGGGCCCCAGTCTAGGTTGGTGCCCTAGCCTGCCGACCTCTGTCGCATCACCTCATAAAGGAGGGCCGCCGCGGCGGCCGACGCGTTGAGGCTGGCGATGTGGCCGGCGACGGGCAGCCTGACGCGCGCGTCGCACCGCTCCTTGACCAGGCGGTGCACGCCCTCCCCCTCGCTCCCGACCACGACACACACCCTCTGCTTGAAGTCGAACTCCCAGGCGGGCATCTCGCCGCGCGGATCGAGAGCGACGCACCAGATTCCGGCGCGCTTGACCTCGGCCACGGCGGAGGGCATGCCGGACACCTTCGCGATCCGCAGCAGCTCGCTGGCCCCTGAGCTCGCCTTCACGGCGACGGCGGAGAGCGGCGCGCTGCGGTGATCGGGGAGGATCGCGCCGCCGCACCCGGCGACCTCGGCGGTGCGGAGGATCGCGCCGAGGTTCTGCGGGTCCATGATCGAGTCGAGCGCGATCAGGAGCGACGGCTCGGCAGCCAGCAGCTCCTTCAGCGTCCACTCACGTCGTGGCTTGAGCTCGGCGGCCACGCCCTGGTTCACGCCCGGCGCCAGGATGTCCAGGCGGTCCGGCGCCACGACCTCGACCTGGGCCAGCCTCGCCAGCTCCACAAGGCGCGGATCGTGACCGAGCCCACTCGCCTGGTAGACCCGGATCACCCTCCCGGCGCGGGCCGCTTCGAGCACGGCGTTGCGCCCGTGGATGAGCACGGCCGACGTATCGGCGCGCGCGGCCGGCGGCCTGGCCGGCCCTGGTCGCGCGCTTGCTGGACGGCGGATCGGCCGTCGCGCGGGATCGGGGCGGCGCTGCTTCACGACCTAAAGTTATCCCGTCCACAGCATGAGCACCGTCAGCGACTTCATGGCCGACGCGCACGATCTCCTCGCGGGCGGCATCACGGAACAGAGCCTCGAGGCCGTCGGCCGCCTGCTCTCGGCGAGCTCGCGCCAACCCGGTTTCATCCCTCCGGGCGAGATGGCGAGCCTCCATGGCGGCGACTCCGCGTTCACGCTTTTGCAGAGCGACCCGGACGGGCTGACCCTGATGCTCGCGAGGTTTTCGGCGGCCGCGGAGACGCCGGTGCATGACCACAACTCATGGGGAGTCGCGTGTGTGGTCGAAGGCGTGGACCGCTACCGCCACTGGGAGCTGGCCCCGGGCGGCGTCCGCGTCCTTTACGAAAAGGAGCTGGGCGCGGGTTCGTTCGTGACGTGGCTCGACCCACCGCGCGACATCCACAGCCAGCAGGGCGTCGGAGGCGACGCGCTCGAGCTCGTGCTCTTCGGCAAGAACGTGATGACCATCCCGCGCCGCTACTACGACCCGAAGACGGGGGACGTCAGGACCGCGCTGCCCTAGGCCCCGGCTCCGCCGCGGCGCGGCGCCATCGCACGCCGTCCTTCGAATCCTCGAGCACGATCCCGCGCTGGCGCAGGTCGTCGCGAATCGCGTCCGACCGGGCGAAGTCGCGCGCCTTGCGCGCCGCCTCGCGCTCGGCGATCAGGCGCTCGACCTCCCCGGCCAGGCCCTGCTCGTCTGTGCGAACCACGTCGAGGTGCGCATCGAGCTCCGCCACTGCGGTCAGGAGCGCGTCCTTGCCCAGCGGGCCGACCCGGCCCGCGTCGAGCGCGGAATTGGCCTCGCGCAGCAGCTCGAACATCAGCCCGACGCCGTGGGGCAGGTTCAGGTCGTCGTCGAGCGCCTCGCGGTACGCGGCGCGCACTTGCGCAATCCTGGCGACGAGGGCTGCGTCATCGGACTGCCCTGGGTCAGTGCGATTGACGCGGTCCGCGAACTCGCGCAGCCGCCGCACCTGCTCGGCCGCGGCGCGCAAGCCTTCGTCAGTGAGCCTCAATCGCGAGCGGTAGTGGGCATTGGCGATGAGGAAGAACCGCACGGACACCGGGTCGTGGCCGGCGTCGACGAGATCGCGCAGAGTGGTGAAGCCCCCCGCGCTCTTGGACATCTTCTCCCCCGTCGCGTCGGCGAGAAACTCGCTGTGCAGCCACACGCGCGAGAACAGCGTGTGATTCGCGGCCTCGGACTGGGCGATCTCGTTCTCGTGATGGGGGAACATCAGGTCGATTCCGCCGGCGTGGATGTCCAGCGTGTCACCGAGGTAGCGCTTGCTCATGGCCGAGCACTCGATGTGCCAACCCGGGCGGCCGCGCCCGAACGGCGCGTCCCAGGCCGCGCCCAGTGCCTCGTCCCCCGGGTGCGCATGCTTCCACAGCGCGAAGTCGCTCACCGATTCCTTGTCGTACTTGTCGGTCGCCACACGCGCCCCGGCCCGAAGACCTCCGCGGTCGAGGCGTGACAGCGCGCCGTAGGCGGGAAAGCTGGCGATCCGGAAGTACACGTCGCCATCGGCCACATATGCGTTGTCCTGCGCGATGAGCTCGGCGATCATGGCGACCATCTCCGGGATGTGCTCCGTGGCGCTTGGGTGGTGCTCGGCGCGTTCCGCGCGTAGCGAGGCCATGTCCGCGAAGAAAGCCTCCTCGTAAGGCTTGACGTACTCGCCGATGGTCGTGCCGGCGTGCATCGCCTGGTCCAGGATGCGATCGTCGATGTCGGTCAGGTTCATGACGTGCGTGACGCGATACCCGCAGACCTGCAGGTGCCGCCGGATCAGGTCGTAGAAAAGGAATGCGCGCAGGTTGCCCACATGCGCGAAGTTCCACACGGTCGGGCCGCACGTGTACATGCGCACACGCCCCGGTTCGAGAGGTAGAAAGTCCTGCTTCAGGCCGGTGAGCGTGTTGTGCAGCCGGAGCGACATGGCGCTAGTTTCGCAAGTTGGGCGGTGGAACCAGGTTCGCGAGCGTCCCAGCCCACGGGCGACACCCTCCAGGCCTCAACGGACTCGGCGCGTCACTCGAGGAGCACGATCGCCTGGGCCGCGATGCCCAGCTTCCGTCCCAAAGCCCCAATGCCCTCCGGCGAGGTCGCCTTGACGTTCACCTCTCGCAGGCCCAGGCATCGCGCGAGGTTCGAGGCCATCGCGCCGATGTGCGGCTGCAGCCTGGGCTCCTCGGCGATCACCGTCGCGTCGACATTGACCGGCCGGTAACCCGCCTCGCGAACCTTGGCCACGGTTCGGGCCAGCAGGTCGAGGCTCGATGCGCCGGCGTGAGCGGGGTCGGAGTCGGGGAAATGCTGGCCGATGTCCCCCAGGCCCGCCGCCCCGAGCAGGGCGTCGATCACGGCATGCGTCAGGACGTCGGCGTCCGAGTGCCCGTCGAGGCCTGAGGGATGGTCGATCCGGACACCGCCGATGACAAGGTCCCGGCCGGCGCGTAGGCGGTGGACGTCGTATCCGATGCCGACCCTCAAGTCGCGGCGGCTTCCTGCTCTCTGATCAGGGCCTCGACGACCTCGAGATCCTCGGGCGTCGTCAGCTTGATGTTCGCGGGCTCGCCCTCGACGACGGTCACGGCATGGCCGGTGGCGGCGACGAGCTGGGCGTCGTCGTCGCCGACCAGCCCGGCATCCGCGGCCTCGCGATGCGCTCGCGCGAGCAGCTCGTGGGAGAAGGCCTGCGGAGTCTGGGCCAGCACGATCCGCGAGCGGTCGAGGCTCTCCACCAGCCGGTTTCCCTCCACGCGCTTGACCGCGTCACGCGGCGCGATCGCCGGGAAGGCGGCGCCCGACTCGACCGCGGCGGCCAGGACGCGCCGGACGAGCGCGGCTGTGGCGAGCGGGCGGGCGGCATCGTGCACGAGCACGAGATCGCAGTCGCCCAGGGCGGCGAGGCCGGCTCGCACCGAGGCCTGCCGGCTCTCCCCTCCCGCCTTCACGATCACGGGCTTGCGCGGGTGCAGCGACTCGACCTCGCGCTCGGCGAACTCGAGCCGGCCGGGCGGACCGACCACGACGATCTTTTCCACCTCGTCGAGGGCTAAGAACAGCTCGAGTGCGCGCGCCAGCGTGGTCCGGCCGTTCAGCCGGACGAGCGCCTTGCTGCCGCGCCCAAGGCGCGTGCCGAGGCCGGCGGCGGCGACGATCACGCCGACGGTTGGCATCAGCCGGACTCCTCGCGCCTGGTGCGGGCGGGCGCCCGGCGGCCTTCGACCCCGCCAGGCTCGGCGAAGATCATCCGACCTGCGGACGTCTGGATGACCGAGGTGACCACGGCCGTGATGGTCTGGTTGAGCAGGCGTCGCCCGTTCTGGATCACGACCATGGTTCCGTCGTCCAGGCTGCCCACGCCCTGGCCCGGCTCCTTGCCCTCCCGCGCGACGGTGACCATGATCTCCTCGCCGGGTATGGCCACCGGTCGCATCGCCTGAGCGAGCTCGTTGAGGTTCAGGACGACGACGCCCTCGAGCCGTGCGATCCGGTTGAGGTTGAAGTCGTTGGTCATGATCGCCTGGCCGCGCCGCTTGGCCGTCCGCACCAGGTGCGCGTCGATCTCGGCGCCGGCTGGCGCGTCGTCGTCGACGACCTGGAGGTTGATCGACGGCTCCTTCTGCATCTCGGTCAGCACCTCCAGGCCGCGCCGCCCACGGCGCCGCCGGGTGGCGTCCGCGGAGTCGGCCACCATCTGCAGCTCGCGCAAGACCGAGCTGAGGATGACCAGTGGCATGTCGAGAAAGCCCGTCTTGGCGAGATCGAAGATGCGGCCGTCGATGATCACCGAGGTGTCCAGCAGGACGGACGGCAGGCGGTGGGTCTCCGTTTC
This sequence comes from Candidatus Dormiibacterota bacterium, assembly GCA_036491815.1. Taxonomy (GTDB): domain Bacteria; phylum Chloroflexota; class Dormibacteria; order Dormibacterales; family Dormibacteraceae; genus DASXBE01. Next base: position 13,001 of record DASXBE010000065.1, read on the forward strand.
CCGGTTGCCACCGAAGAACAGCGCGGCCAGCTCAGCCCGGCGGGTCAGCCCCACCGACGCCCCCTGTGCGGCCAGGAGCAGCGCGAGCACCGCCGAGAGGTCGTATCCGTAGGGAAGATCGCGCACGAACACGCCGATCAGCACAGCTATGACAAGGCCGATGATCATGCCCAGCAAACCGCTTAACAAGTCCGGCAACGGAGTGCTCGTCAGCCGGAAGTTAACGGTCCGCCAACCGCCCAGCACGTACGGGGTGCCGAGGTAGGCGAACACGAATCCTTCCAGCGTGGTCAGCCCGATGATCACGTACCCGGGGTGGAAGTTGTTGAGTCCCCGGACCATGAAGTAACCGAGCAGAAACCCACCGATCACTCCGAGCGCCGCACCGACCCATCGGGCGAACAGCTCGGAACGCTTCACGCTTACCTCCTCAAGAGACCGTTAAGCCGGCCTCCTCGATGAATGCGCCAGACCGGATGGGTGAAGGAAATGCCGCGGAGACGGCCTCCGCGAGCGTCCGGACCTCGATCGTTTCGAGGCCGGCATGCCGCCCGGCTTTGGCGCCGGACGGAATCAAAGCGCGCGTGAGGCCATGCCGGACCGCCTCTTGGAGGCGGCGCTCCAGCTGGCCGACGCGACGCACCTCGCCCGCCAACCCCAGCTCACCGATGACAACGAGGCCGTCTGGCAGTGGCCTGCTGTTCTGGTTGCTGATGATCGACAGGGCGAGACCGAGGTCGGCGGCGGGCTCGGTGACGCGGATGCCCCCCGCCACGTTGACGAAGATGTCGGACTTTCCGAACTTGATCTTGAGGCGCTTCTCGATCACCGCCACGATCATGTGCAGGCGGTTGATGTCGATGCCGTTGGCGATCCGGCGGACCATGGCGTTTTCGGTCTGGTTGACCAGGCTCTGGATCTCGACGAGCAGCGGGCGCGTGCCCTCGAGCGCCGCCACGACCGCGGTGCCCGGCGAGCTGGCGGTCGAGGCGCCGAGCAACGCCGCGGATGGGTCGGGAACCTCTTCGAGACCGCGCTCGCCCATGGCGAAGACGCCGATCTCCTCGGCGGAGCCGAACCGGTTCTTCATGGCCCGCAGGATGCGCAGCTCCTGCCGCCGGTCGCCTTCCAGGTAAAGCACCGAGTCAACGATATGCTCAAGGACCCTCGGTCCGGCGATTGAGCCGTCCTTGGTGACATGCCCCACGAGGAAGATCGGCACCCCGATCTCCTTGGCCAGCCGCATCAGGCGGCCGGCGGATTCGCGGACCTGGGTCACGCTGCCGGCGCTCCCCTCGAAGCCCGCGTCGGTGACGGTCTGGATGGAGTCGATGATGGCAAGCCGCGGCAGCTCCTGGCGGATCGACTCGCAGATCGCGTCGAGGTCGGTCTCGGCCAGGAGCAAGATTGCCGGCTCCAGGGCGCCCAGCCGCTGCGCCCGCATCCGCACCTGCTGGCCGGACTCCTCTCCGGAGACGTAGAGGACCTTGCCGCCGTCACGGGCGCCCGCCACCTGCGCGGCGACGTGCATCAGGAGCGTGGACTTGCCGACGCCAGGCTCGCCGCCGATCAGGATGAGGCTGCCCGGGACGATCCCGCCGCCGAGCACTCGGTTCAGCTCTTGCCACGCGAGGGGACGCCGGTGTGAGCCCTCCGACTCGATCTCGCTGAGCGGGATCGCCCTGGCGCTGTGACCCGGACGCGATGCCTCCCTTCCGGGCGCCGGCTTGCGGACCTGGAACTCCTGGAGCGTGTTCCAGGCGCGGCAGTGGGGGCACTGGCCGGCCCAGCGGAGGCTCTCGCCACCGCACTCGGTGCAGACGAAGGTGATCGTGGTCTTCGGCATGGGGGTGACTACTCTCCCACCCATCATCGACATTTACAAGCAGGCCCGTAGCCTTTTACAGCCGGCGGCGTTTCATCTCATGAGTGTCAAGCGCCGCCCTGACTACCCCCGGGGCGGCGTCCCTATCTAAAGCCTGCGGCCCTGGAAGCCGGGACCAGACTCCCGTGGCCGGGCCCTCCCTTCCTCCGAGCCGGCCCCTCCCCCAACCGGCACTCCGTCGCTCACCCTATCGGTCGAAAAAAGGCCGGTCAAGCCAGCCTGTAAAGAAACCCAGTGGCGCCTTATCCTCGGCTTCGCATGGACGCGTCCATCTCCCGCGCCAACATCGAACAGGCGGCCCTTCTCATCGATCCCGTCTTCCTGAACACTCCGCAGTTTGACTGCGAACCGCTGAGCGCCCGGCTCGGAGTGACCACGATCCTCAAGGTCGAGACCGTCAACCCGATTCGTTCTTTCAAAGGCCGCGGCACCGACTATCTTCTCCACCGGCTGCCCGCAGATGGCAAGGCCATGGTCTGCGCGTCGGCCGGCAACTTCGGCCAGGGCATGGCATACGCCTGCCGCAAGGCGGGGCGGCGGCTGACCGTCTTCGCCGCGACCACCGCGAGCCCCATCAAGGTAGAGCGCATGCGGGCTCTGGGCGCGGAGGTCATCGAGGAGGGCTCTGACTTCGATGAGGCGAAGGCGGCTGCCAGGCGGCACGCCGGCGACCATGACGCCTTCTATGTCGAGGACGGCCTCCTCGGGCCGATCGCAGAAGGCGCCGGCACCATCGCGCTCGAGCTGACCCGCACAGAGACGTTGCTTGACGCGATCTTCATCCCACTCGGCAACGGCTCCCTCATCAACGGCATGGGCACCTGGCTGAGGCACGCCTCGCCGGCCACTCGCGTGATCGGGGTCTGCGCTCAGGCCGCGCCCGCGATGGAGCGTTCATGGAATGCCGGCTCGCCGATCACCACCGCGAGCGCAACGATCGCCGACGGGATCGCCGTCCGCGTGCCGGTGCCGGAGGCGCTGGAATTGATGCGCGGGGTGGTTGATGAGGTGATGCTCGTGAGCGAAGACGAGATCGTGGCCGCGATGCGGGTGCTCTTCGCCGATTCCGGACTGATCGTCGA
>DASXBE010000066.1:0-9558 GCA_036491815.1 Candidatus Dormiibacterota bacterium
ACGCTCGGCGTGCCGTCGGCGGCCTGGTAGAACCCTGTCACCAGGTGGCTGTCGTCCAGCCATCCGACCCAGTCGAACGGCGTGACGTTCACCGGGAGGACCCGCCTCACGTCATTGGGATAGAAGAGCACGAGGTTTCCACTGCTCGCCGCCCCGTTCTCGCAGCAGGCCGCGATCACCCCGCCGTTGGGTGACAGCGAGCCCGCGGCGGAATAGTTGCCATAGCTGCTTGGGGAGTTCCAGTTGAGCGAGGCGCCCGTCCAGTCATCGGCATCGCCCTGGGCCACGGCGGTTCCCGCCCTGCTCAGCAGGCCGGTTGCACCACCGCCGCTGATGATGGCCTCACGCTCGGCGGTGACGGGGTTGATGACGTGATAGTTGATCCCGCCGTAGGGGCTCGGGCCGTAGGGAAAATGGAGCAGGTCGCCATTTCCGTACAGGGTGGTCTTGCTTTTGAAGGGCACGGCGCCCGGGCCGAGGTAGGCCACCACCAATTGTCCCGCGTGCCATGCGACAGGCCACAGGTACCTGGCGTTCGAGGTGTAGATCACCGAGTGGTGGCCGCCCCCGATGTCCTCCACATACAAGGAAAGGAGGACCGGGCTGACCGAGTAGTCGAGCAGGCCCACCGCGATCCGCTGGTCGTCGGGGCTGACCGCGAAGGTGGCATGCACGCTGGCGCTTCCGGCCACGCTGGTCACCAATTTGCTGGTTCCGTCCAGGTTGAGGGACCTGACCGCCCGGTCGCCGTCCAGGTAGTAGACGCGCGATCTCGTCGCCATCGTGTACGGCAGCTCGATCCCATCGGCGATGTTCGTTCGCTTGAGCGCGGTGACCCTGGCCGCGACCTTGCCGTCACCCCCGGCCACCGAGAGGGTGTAGGTGGGGCCGCCGGAAAACAGGTCCACCAGAACGGCGTACGAGGGCGGTCCGGCGGGGGTTGGGGCTGCGCTCGGACTGGACGACGGCGACGGGCCCGGGGTGGTGGAGGGCGACGGCACGCCGGTGGTCTCGCCGCCTAGGGCAGTGGGGGTGGGCGTGCCTTCGAAGGGAGGGCTTGGACGGGCGGACTGCAGCTGGGCGACCGGCGTGTGGGTCGACGCCGCGGGAGCCGATCCGCATGCCACGGGGCCCAATAGGAGGAGCGCCCAGAGCCACCTCATGTCGCGTCCAACGCAACGCCGCGCCGGAGGTTACGTCCGGCGCTTCGGAAGCCTCGAGCCGTCGGCGAACGGCGCCGGCGCCCTTTTCGAGTGGTGTCGGCGGGGCTCCGCGTTGTACTGATGAGCGCCTTACTACGGCGCAGCGGATTACGCGTGCCGAAGGAGTCGAAATAAGGTGGAAGGTATTCTCGTCTGGATCATTGTCGGAGCGATCGCGGGCTTTCTCGCGGGCAGGGTGGTCGAGGGCCACGGGATGGGCCTGATCTGGGACATCGTCGTGGGCATCCTCGGGGCCATCCTCGGCGGCTGGCTCGCCAGCCTCGTGGGCATTGCGGTGACGAACATCCTCGTGATGATCATCGTCGCGTTCATCGGGGCGTGCATCCTGCTCGCCATCTTCCGTGCGGTGACAAGCCGCGGCCGCGTCCGCGCCTAGAACCGACTCGACCAGGGGCCTCGCGACTCGCGGGGCCCTTTTCTTTTTGCCTTCCGCGCCTATCCTCTGAGTCGAAGTGAGGGTCGCCGACCTCAACTGGATGCAGCTCGAGGCCTATCTCGAGCGCGACGACCGGATCGTTTTGCCGCTGGGCTCCACCGAGCAGCACGCCTACCTCTCCCTGGCGACGGATGCGATCCTCGCCGAGCGGATCGGCGTCGAGGCGGCCGAACCCCTGGGCGTGCCGGTGCTTCCCGTCCTCGCGTACGGCATCACGCCCTACTTCGCGGCCTTCCCGGGCAGTCCGAGCGTGCGCGTCGAGACCTACCTGTCGCTGGTGGGCGAGATCGTCGGCTCGCTGCGCGGTCAGGGCTTCAGGCGATTCCTCCTGGTCAACGGGCACGGGGGCAACCGGCCGGTCACAGCGCTCGCGGGCGAGCACGTCGTGGTCCACGACTGGTGGGAGGCGCCGAAGACGATGGCGGTCGTGCGCGAGATCGACCCCGACGCGTCGCACGCCTCCTGGACCGAGGGCTTCCCCTGGACGCGGCTGCCGGGGGTGGCCCTTCCGGCCGGGAAGAAGCCGCCCACGCCGCGGGTCTCCGACGACCCGGCCGAGGTCCGAGCCCGCGCGGGTGACGGTTCGTTCGGCGGCTACTGGGAGCGCTCCGACGAAGAGGTGATGCGCGTCTGGCGCACCGGGGTCGAGGAGACTCGTGAGGTGCTCGCCGGTCTCGTTTAGAGGCGTCCGGCGCGGACCGTCGCCTGGCCCTCTCCCGCATCGGCGGGAGAGGGAGGCAGTGTCACTCGAACTACTTGTCGCCGGCCTTCAGCTCATCGAGGAGATCGTCGAGCCGCTCGTACGACTCGTCCGCGCCCTCTTTCATGCCGGAGCCGACCATGCCGTCGCGGTCGCCCACCGACTGGAACACCTGATGGGCGACCAGCCGGGTCCTGGCGCCCATCGCCTCCAGGGTCATCGTCTGGAGCAGGACGTTGCCCGGCACGCCCTCGTACTCGAACGTGGCGACGATCCGCTCGGGGGCGACGACGTCGTGGTGGACGCCGCGGAACGCGTGCTCGTCGCCGTCCTCGCCTTTCTGCACGACGCGCCACATGCCGCCCGGCCTCACGTCGAACTTCTCCATCACGTTGGTGTACCGCCGCGGACCCCACCACTGCGCGAACAGCTTCGGATCGGTGAAGGCCTTGAACACGAGCTCGCGCGGCGCGTCGAACATCCGCGTCGCGGTGAGCTCCTGCTTGCCCGGCTCGACCTTGTACTCAGCCTTCTCCATCGTCTTTTCTCCTGTCGTTTTCAACTGATTCCATCTCCTTCATGAGATCCTGCAGAACAACATCGAGGCGCTCGAAGCTCTCGTCCCAGAAGCGCCGGTACTCCCCCACCCAATCGGCCGCCTCCTTCAACCGGCGCGCCTCCAGCCGGCATGGACGCCACTGAGCGTTGCGGCTCTGCGTGATCAGCCCCGCCCGCTGCAGCACCTTCAGGTGCTTGGACACCCCCGGCAGGCTCAGGTCGAACGGCTTGGCCAGCTCCGTGACCGAAGCCTCCCCGGCCGCGAGCCGGGCGAGGATGGCCCTGCGTGTGGGGTCGGCGAGGGCCGCGAACGTGACGCTCAACTGGTCGCTCATCTACCGTAATTATCCATCTGGCTAATTAACCAAACAGAAGAATAGCACCGGGAGCGAAACCGTGTCAAGCCCTGACCGCTATGCTGGCGGTTCGGACGCGACCTTAACAATTCTTGATCGCCCAATTCGACGGGATCCTGAGTTCAATCCCTAGATTGAGGCACCTATGAGCGTCGGTTCCAGCCCGCCCGAACGGCCACCCATGCTTTCGCCCGACCACCAGTGGGTCTGGGACGGCACTGAGTGGAAGCCCGTCTCGGACCCCTCGAACCCCACCCACAAGGCCGTGTTCGCCGCCTGGAACGCCGCCACGGCGGGTGTCCCGGTGGTCGCGTCGACCGCCCAGCCGATGCAGCCGCGGGCGCGGGCGGTCGCCGCCGCCGTTCCCCTTGGCGTGGCGGCCCGCCCCGAGACCTATGTGCCGCTGTGGAGGAGGTCGCGTGCGACGGGTGTGAACAAGTACCTGTACATCGGCGCGGCGGGGGTGGGCGTGCTGATCGCCATCGTGCTTTTCAACACGTTCGTGTTGAGCAACGTGGACCTCAGCTCGATCTCGCTGCCCGGGTCCAGCGCTGCGCCTTCCAAGCAGGCGAGCCAGCCGCCGCCGGTGTTGCTTCCCGCGCGTTCGGAGGCCGGTAGGGCCGGGCGGCTGATCAAGGGGATCCTCACCCCGTCGGTGGCTTCGATCAACGCCGCGCTCGTGCCCGTGACGCAGGTCTGCAACGGCACGCTGACCCTCAGCTGCGGCAGCGCAATGGCGCCCGCCGCGCGCCAGGTCAAGCAGGTCCTGTCGGTGCTCGCCCAGGAGTCGGTTCCCAGCTGCGTGACCACTCAGGTCGGCAAGGTGAAGCTCGACATTTCCAATCTCGACACCACCCTCAGCCAGATGAAGCACTCGTACGACACGAACCAGGCGAAGGTCTTCACGCAATACCTGGCGCGCCTGAACAGCGCGGGCCGGCCGCTCCAGGTGGACCTCGCGGCGGCGGCGAAGGCGCAGCCGGCCTGCGACGCGACGGTGTACGGCCCCTAGTCCTTCTGCAGCTCCTCGAGCAGGCGCGCCATCTCGCGCGCATTGGTCGTCCCATAGTTCGAGAAGCAGTTGTTGTAGAGGACGTGCGTCTCCTTGGTGTCGCGTGCGACGGCGGCGATCTGCGGCGTCCAGTCGGCGAGCTGGTCGACGTCGTACAGGTACCTGAAGCGCTCCGAGGGCGGGATGTCCTTCTTCTCCCAGTTCTCTTCGTTCCTGCCGTGGAAGCGGATGACCGCCAGGTCCTCCGAGGTCCTCACCATGACCGGAGGCACCGAGCTCTTGAAGCCCTGCGGCTCGTCGACCGCGACGTAGGGAACCTTGTTGTCCTGTAGGAATTTCACCGTCCGCTCGGCGTTCTTCTCGTTGAACCAGCTGCCGTGGCGGAACTCCACGGCGACCGGGACCTCGAGGCGCGCGCGGTTCTCGAGAATCAGCTCTCTAGCCTCGTGCGACGGAAAGACCCACTTCGGAAACTGGACGAACACCGCGCCGAGCTTGTTCGCGTCGACGAGCGGGCCCAGGGCGCCACGGAACTGCTCGTAGACGGCGTCGACGAGCTCTTTGGGCAGGTCCTTGCGGTAGATCCGCTTCTTTTCGCCGAGTCCCTCGGGCAATTCGTCCCGGATCGCCTTTGGGAGGCGCGCGACCTCGGTCGGCTGCCCCGTCATCAGCGCGTGGGCCTTGATGTCGAACACGAAGTCCTTCGGTGTCCGCTCGACCCAGGTCTCGGCCATCTTCCTATGAGGCAGGGCGTAGTACGTGGAGTCGACCTCGACCACCGGGAACTGGCTCGCGTAGAAACGCAGCCGCTCCTCGGCGCTGGACGCGCCTTTCGGGTAGAAGACTCCAGGAGCCGTCATGGTGGGATCCGTCCAGCTCGCGGTGCCCACGCGCACCTCGCCCCCGCCCATGCGGATGGGCCGTCGGCCCGCCTCGCCCGCCTCCCCCGCGCGCGACCGCGCGACCTCCGGGCCTGGATCGTGGGGGTCGGTTCGGGCGGCCGTCATGTCAGCTCACGATAGGACACGGTCACGAGCCTCCGGCGCCGGTTTTCGGATCACCCCTCGTTAGACCCGAGTGGAGCTGTGGGTATTCGCGGCACGCCAGGCCGTGCCGGTCTTCTGTCGACGGTGCTTGAGGCTGGGCTGCAGCGGTATCGGTCCGTGCCGATGCCGGCGAGGACCATCCTGCAAGCCGCGCTGCTCGGGCTGATCTACTGGATCGCGGCCGAGCTGAGCCTGCACCTTGCGCTCGTGCGCGGCCAGGTCACGCCGATCTGGCCCCCGACCGGCATCGCCTTGGTGGGCATCCTCGTGCTGGGGCGCAAGGTCTGGCCCGCGATCGCGCTGGCCGCGCTTGCCGTGAACCTGCCGCTCGGCCCCTCGCCGCTCGGCGTCGCATTCATCGCCGCCGGCAACACGCTGGCCCCGGTGGTCGCGGCCGAGCTCCTGAGGAGGGCGGGCTTTCGGATGGAGCTGGATCGGCTGCGGGACGCGGGGGCGATCGTCGTCCTCGGCGCTTTGATCGGAATGACGATCAGCGCGACCATCGGCACCGCGGTGCTCCTGATCTTCGGTTCGGCGCCGCTCGGCAGCCTGGCCGGGACGTGGTCGGTCTGGTGGACCGGAGACGCGATGGGCGTCCTCCTCGTCGCCCCATTTCTCTTGAGCCTGTGGCCGCGTCCAGGCACGCCCCGGCTCGGGCTGCGCGGCGGGATGCAGCTCGCCGGCCTGCTGGCCGGCACCGGGATCCTGACCTACCTGCTCTTCGCGAATCCATTTCGCCTCGAATACCTCGTGCTTCCCCTGATCATGCTTGCCGCCTGGCGGTTTCGCCTCCGAGGGGCCGCCCCGGCCGCGCTGATGGCGTCGGTGGTCGCGATCTGGGCGGCCGCGAACGGCTACGGTCCCTTCGCGAGGGAGACGCTGCTCGAGAAGATGATCACGCTGCAGGCTTTCAACATCAGCGTGAGCCTGGCGTCGTTCGTGCTGGCGCTCTTCGTCGAGACGCGCGAGCAGAAGCTGGAGCTGACGCGTCGATACGAGTCCGCGCATCTCGCGATCACGGCCAAGACCGACGCGATCAACCAGGCGGCGCGAGACCTGAACGCTCCGCTGGCGATTCTGAACAGCTACATGGCGATCCTCGCCGACGGACAGATGGGGCCCCCGCCCCCGAAGTGGATCGCGGCCCTCAGGGTGATGGCGGACAAGGCGTGGCAGGTGAGCTGGCTGGTCGAGGATCTCCTCGAGGCGGCGCGGATCGACTCGAGCGCCCTCCCGTCCCGCCACAGCCGCGTGGACCTCCGAGACGTCGTCCGGAAGTCGGTCAAGCGGGCGAGGCTGCGGGCCGACCTCACGGGGGCTCTGATCGATGCGACAGTGAGCTCGCAGGCGCTGCCCGTGGATGCCGACGCCCGCCAGCTCGGACGCATCCTCGACAACCTGCTGAGCAACGGCCTCAGGTTCACCGCCCGCCCGCCCCGGCTCACTGTCACCGCCGTGGCGGAGCAGGAGCAGGCCGTCGTCCGTGTCGTGGACAACGGGGTCGGCCTCTCCGAGACCGAACGGGATCGCGTGTTCGAGCCCTTTCACCGTCCCGAGGACCCGGCCTTCGACACCGTGCACGGCTCGGGCCTGGGTCTGTACCTGGGCCGCCGCCTGGCCGAGGCGAATGGCGGCCGCCTGATCGTCGAAGGCAGCGCGCCGGGCCAGGGGACGGACTTCGCTTTGGTGTTGCCGCTGGCCCCGGGCTCGAGGCAGGCCTAGCGCCGCGCGGCTCGCCTCGGCTCGGCTCGGTGTCGCATCACGCTGGGCCCTCTCCCGCTGATGCGGGAGAGGGGTGCGCAGTCTGACTCGCTAGCGGCTCACCTGGCAGCCGTCTTTGCCGGCGTCGAAAGCCTCGTTGCTCCACATCGGCTGCACCGCGAACGTGGACGCGCCCATGGTCACGTTCTGGGTGTGGTACCAGGCGCATTTGTCGCCGTTCTCGTTGCCCTGCGCGTCGTTCCAGCCGTCCTGGACGGTCGCAAAGTTGTCCGGGTCCGTGATGGCCTCACCGTACTCGTGGCCCGTGACGATGCTGTAGCCGTCGAACACGCCGTGCCCGAAGGCGTCGCTCGTCTTGTTGACCCAGTTCATCCCGCATCCGCCGCTGCCCACGCCGGGCCAGTTCATGTTGAGGAACGGGATGAACGCGTACTGCATCCGGAACGGGTTGCCCAGGCCGTCGACGCTCGTCGTCTGGGTGTGGTAGCCGCAGTACACCGGCTGGCCGGTCGCGATCGTGGACGGCGGGGTCATGATGATGTACGTCGCCTGCGGGTTGTAGCCGAAATGCCCGGAGGCGCGCTGCGCCTCGAGCGCGATCGGGTCGTCGACCAGGTTCTCGGCGAGGCCGAGCGCGACGATGTCGCTTGGGACGGGCGTCGGGTCGGTCCACACGCCCTTGAGCTGGTGTGGCGGGTTGGTCACGAACTGCGCCCCCGCGACGCCGGAGCAGCTCGTCGAGTCGACCGCGACGTTGCGGCAGTACTGGGTCTGGACGCCGCCCCAGGCGCTGCCGCCCACGCTGCCAAAGAATGTATTGACGTAGGTCTTGAGCGTCGCGCTCGAGTACACGACACCGTTGGCATCGGTCGTCGTGAACCCGCTCGCCCACTCCGGGCCCCAGTACACGAGGTACACCGCCGGCTTGGTCTCCACGCCGATCGCGCCCGTGCCGGCGTTGCCGCCGTGGTAGATCAGGTCGTTGGACTGCGAGGTCGCGACGCCTGTCGGCGACGGTTGTCCCGAGGCCCAAAAGAAGTGCTTCGGATTGGTCACGGTCGAGGAGCCGGCGAGTGCGGTGGCCGGCTGGGCTCCGAAGAGGACCGCGAGCAAAGCCGTCGCGGTGAGGGCCCGACCGATGTGCCGCCAGGACCGAAGGACATGGGACATTCACACACCTCCAAGCAGCGGGACGTCGCGCGATGGCGCGGGTCCAGGGCTGCCCCTTTCCTCCCTGAACGCCCACGGTGCGAGATGTACGCGGACAGGGCATAGTTTCGAGGTCATGCCAGGCGGCAACAGTCGCGCCGAGTACGACGCGCGCATGCACCGGGTGCTGGAGCACATCGACAGGCACCTCGATCACGACCTCGAGCTGGAGGGGCTCGCACGCGTGGCCAACTTCTCGGCCTTCCATTTCCATCGCCTCTTCACCGCGTGGCTCGGTGAGACACTCGGCGAGTACGTGCGACGGCGCAGGCTCGAGGTGGCTGCGCTGCGTCTCGCCGGACAACCGGGCCTGTCCGTCCTCCAGGCTGCGCTCTCGGTCGGTTTCGGCTCGAGCGAGGCGTTTGCCCGCGCGTTCAAGCTGCACTTCGGGTCGACGCCAAGCCAATGGCGCGCATTGCAGGTGAGCAATCCTGGTCAGGCGAAGAGCAATCCGGGTCAGGCGCCCACCCCGGCGGCGCGGAATGATGGCCTCATGAAAGTCACCATCGTTGACAGAAAGCCGCAAACCGTCGCCTATCTACGCCACGTCGGGCCTTACGGCCAAGCCCTTTCGGACTTCTGGATGACCACAGTCGATCCCTGGATGCAAGCCAATGGGCTGTACGGCAAGCCTCGTTACGGAATCAGCCACGACGACCCGGGCATCACCGCCGCGGAGAAGCTGCGCTACGACGCCGCGGTGGAGGTGCCGCCGGATTTCAGCGGCGCTGGGAACCATCAGATGACGGTCATCCCGGGCGGCAAGTACGCGGTCGGAGAGTTCGAGGGCGACAACCGGCAGGTGGGCGAAGCCTGGATGTGGATCCTGCGCGAGTGGCTTCCGGCGAGCGGGATGCAGCTCGACGCCCGCCCGGCATTCGAGTACTACCCCGTGGCCGCGGGCCACGACGAGAGCACGGGCAAGTTCCAGTGCGAGATCTGCATCCCCGTCACGCCGCTGTAGGTAAAGCAAGCGGAGCAGCGGTTCGGCTGTCAGGCGGGCAGCACCGGGAGCGAGTTGATCTGCCTGACGCCGCGCCGGCTCGTGTAGAGGTACAGGCCGGGCACCGGGGAGGCGTTGTCCACGACCGCAAACCAAGTTCCCAACTGATCGTTCATCGTTTCCGAGAGGGGGCCCTGCGCCGAGAAGATCTCGACCGCGTTGCCCGGCGAGGTGACCGCGAAGACCGGGGCCGGCCCGTGCGAGGCCAGCACAACGAGCGGCACACCAGCGCCGTCGAAGCCGATCAGCTCCATCGAGTCGGAAAAATCCTTGGTGAGCCAGGTGGCCATCGT
>DASXBE010000067.1:0-3807 GCA_036491815.1 Candidatus Dormiibacterota bacterium
GCCGCGTTTCACATCAACGCCGACATCGCCGACGCCGTGGTCCGGTATGTGAGCGCCACGGACGACCGCGAGTTCGAGCGGAAGATCGGCGCCGAGCTGCTCGTCGAGACCGCCCGCCTGTGGCTCTCGCTGGGACATTACGAGCAGAGCGGGAGCTACCGGATCGACGGCGTGACCGGGCCCGACGAGTACAGCGCCATCTCGGACAACAACCTCTACACCAACCTGATGGCGCAGGGCAACCTGATCGCCGCCGCCGACGCTGTAGGGAGAAACCCCGCGCTGGCCCGGCGCCTGAAGGTGACGCAGACCGAGGTGAAGGCCTGGCGCAAGGCGGCCGGTCACGTGTACATCCCCTACGACGAGGTGCTTCGAGTCCACAAGCAGGCGAGCCAGTTCACCGACCACGAGCTGTGGGACTTCGACCGGACACGGCCCGACCAGTACCCCCTTTTCCTGCACTTTCCCTACTTCGACATCTACCGCAAGCAGGTGATCAAACAGGCCGACCTGGTGCTCGCCATGCACCTCCGAGGCGACGCCTTCACCCCGGAGCAGAAGGCGCGCAACTTCTCCTATTACGAGGCGCTGACCGTACGGGACTCCTCGCTGTCTTCCTGCACGCAATCGGTGATGGCGGCGGAGGTGGGCCTGATGCAGCTCGCCCACGACTACCTGGGCGAAGCCGCGCTGATGGATTTGAACGACCTCGAGCACAACGTCCGCGACGGTGTCCACATGGGCTCGCTCGCAGGCGCATGGATCGCCGTCGTGGCCGGACTCGGCGGAATGAGGCACCACGGCGATGCCCTGTCATTCGCTCCACGCCTGCCCCCGGCGATCCCCCGCTTGACGTTCAGGATCACCTTCTTAGGGCGCCTGATCAAGGTCCGCATCGACCACACCCGCGCCACCTACACCCTGCTCCGCGGCCGCCCCATCGAATTCGCCCACCACGGCCAGCCCGTCCGCCTCGCCGCCAGAAAACCGATCAGCCGTCCCATCCCGGCGATCAAGCCCCCGCCCTCTCCCAAGCAGCCCCAGGGTCGAGCCCCCGCCCGCCGCGGCGAATCGCGGCCCGGCCCGCGAACGCTCCGCCCAGCCCAGCAAAGAAAGTCCCGCCTACCAAAGCCGGTGACGACCGCGGGAGGTAAAGCGCCTAGTCCGGCCCGCGCGGCAAACCGAAGGTAACCGTCGGCGCGATGGTCATCAAGCCATCGGCCTCGGTCTTGACCAGCCGCCATCCACCCTCGTGGACCATCCGATGGTGCCGGTGACACAAAAGGACCAGGTTGTCCAGGTCGCTCGAGCCACCATGCAGCCAGTGGACCAGGTGATGCCCATCGCACCAGGAAGCCGGCCGCTCGCAACCCGGCCACCGGCAGTGCCCATCGCGGACCTTGAGCGCTTTCTTGCGCCCACCCGAGACCACCCGCTTGGACCGACCGACATCGATCACCAGCGACTCCTGGCCGAGCAGGACCCGGCTCAGCCCACCATCGCAGGCCAGGCGCTGCACGGTGTCCGAGGAGACGGGGAGTGAGAACTCCATCTCCCCACCCGGCGCCCCGGCCAGGCCGAGCAGGGTCTCCAGCGAGCTGGTGATCTGAAGCTGGGCCGGCCGGCCGCCAACCGCCAGCTCGACCAGGGCATCGGCAAAGCGCTGCTCGAGCAGCCGGTCGTCGTGTTCGCCCGAGCGCTGGGCCAAAGGCTCCAGAGCCGTCCGCAGGGCCGCCCCACCCACCGGGTCGAGCACGCCACTGATCAAAAGACAGCCGTCTTCAGCCGTCGAGAGATGGAGCTTGCGCTCCTCGACCAGCTGCTCCTGCTCCGCCGCGTAGCCCCTGGCATCGACCGAATGCCGGTAGTGCTGACATTTGTAATAGAACTTGCCCGGCGAGCTCTCCCGAGCCAGCCCAAGCAGCCTGGCTTCGTCGAAGCGCTCGCCGACCGCCTCAGCCGTGCGGGCCATGGCGGTCAGGTGGGCATAGCCGATCTCCCCCGACTCGACCGCCGCCACACTCGCAGCCAGCGAGCCCAGCCGCTCGCCCACGGTGATCGCGCCGGCCACCTCGCCGGCGGTCAGATGGCAGTTGAAGCGGATCCAGTCGATCGAGGAGTTGAAGCCCGCCTCATCCCAGTAACTCGACTTGTCGAACTCAGCCGCGACCCGAGCCCGCTCGAGCTTCAAGAGATCGATCTGAAGCTGCAAGCCAACCAGCCTGCTGGCCAGGGCATCAGCCACAACCTCCGGCTGGATCATGAGAACATCATACGAACAAACGTACGGAAGGTCAAGAACTATGCTATGTTAACGAGTTCGCCAAGCCCTCCCCGGCCACCCAACCGCACCCCAACCACCCCCTTCACAGCCCGTCAAACCGCCCGAACACCGCCAGACCACCTGAATTGGCCACCCAACCATCCCCAACACCCCCGTTCAGAGCCCGTCCCCGACCGAACAGCACCACCAGACCCCTAAATCGCCACCCCGCCCCAACAACCACACCAACCAGACACAAAGAGAGCCGGGCCCGCCCCAAGCGAACCCGGCTCCCTGTTCCCCACGGGGAAACCCGATCGACGACAGGCGCTACTTCAGCTCCGCCGTCGCCCCAGCTTCCTTCAACCGGGCCACCGCCTTCTCCGCGTCGGCCTTGCTCACGTTCTCGAGCACCGGCTTCGGCGCCGCGTCGACCAGGTCCTTCGCCTCCTTGAGGCCGAGCTGCGTGAGCTCGCGGACCGCCTTGATCACGTTGATCTTGCTCTCGCCGACAGCGGTCAGGTTCACGGTGAACTCGGTCTGCTCCTCCTCCGCCGCCGCGGCCCCATCGCCTCCGCCGGCCGCCGCGGGCGCAGCCACCGCCACCGCCGCCGCCGCCTTGATGCCGAACTCGTCCTCGATCGCCTTCACGGCCTCGACCACGTCGAGGATGCTCCACTCCTTCAACGCCTCGACGAAATCCTTAGGTGTGAGCTTGGTTGCTGCCATTCCTACGCCGCCTCCATTTTTGTCTTGTACGCCTCGAGCACGCCCAGGAGCTGCTGAAGCGGGGTCTGCATGATTCCGACGAGCTGCGCCACCGGCGCCTGAAGAGTGCCCAGCAGCTGGGCGAGCAGGGTGTCGCGCGACGGAAGGTCGGCGAGCTGCTTCATCTGGTCGGGTGAGAACACCCTCCCCTCGACCAGCCCACCCACGATGTCGAGCTTCAAGCGGGTGGTGCGGACCCACTCGTTGATCAGCTTGGACGGGGTGCCCAGGTCGTCATAACCGAACGCGATCGCGACGGGCCCCTTGAGCTCGGCCTCGAGCGCGCCATGCCCCGCGGCCGCCGCCGCGCGCCGCGTCAGCGTGTTCTTGACGACGCGGTATTCGACCTTGCCCCCGCGCAGCTTTCCGCGCAGATCCTGGATCTGGCTCACCTTCAACCCGCGGTAGTCGGTGAGCACGGCGACCTTCGCCTTCTTGAGCTTTTCGGCCAGCAGGTCGACCTGCTCAGCCTTCTGCTCCTTTCTAGCCTTCGGCAATAAAAAATCCTCCCCGCCCAGGACAAAGAGGCAGCAAGGATCCAGCGTCCTTCACTTCAGATGCCTCGGTAGGAAATTGAGCCGGCGCGCCGCGCGGCACCTACGGTCTAGGGCAGGTCGCGAATTATACGTTCAGGCCCGGCCCTGCCGCAGCGTCGCCCAGTCCTCCCGCATGACCTCGGTCAGCACGTGGTCGTGCCACTCCCCGTCGATGAACTTGTCCTTTTTCCAGCGGCCGACCTCGCGATAGCCGGCGGCGGCCTGGGCGCGGGCGCTCGC
>DASXBE010000068.1:0-4512 GCA_036491815.1 Candidatus Dormiibacterota bacterium
GAGGTCGCCCGGCTCCGCGTAGACGATCTCGCCACCGAGATCGGCGCCCATCCGGCCCTCGAGCACGAAGCTGTACTCGTCCTCGCGGCTGTGCCGGTGCATCGGGGCGGCCAGCGCCCGTGGCCCCATGGGATGCTCGACGAGGGCAAAGTCGCCTCCCGAATCGGCCCCGCCGATCAGGAACCGGACGTCAATCCCGCCCAGGCTCCCCGTCTTGCCGTCTCGCGGCCCGATCACCCGAACTGTTCCAGTCGTCATCGCTCCACCTTTAACTAAACAGGCTGTTCAACGATCGCTAACCTATAGGATGAGTGAACGCCATGTCAAGTCAAACTCGGAAATACACACTCAAACGGCGGGCTGACAGCCAGAGCGAGACGCGCCGGCGCATCGTGGAGGCGACGGCGGCCCTCCATGACGAGGTGGGCCCGGCGCGCACGACGGTCGCCGAGATCGCCCGACGGGCGGGGGTCCAGCGCCTCACCGTCTATAACCACTTTCCTGATGAAGCGGAGCTCTTCGCGGCGTGCGGTGATCACTGGATGGCGCAAAACCCACCGCCTGATCCGACCGCCGCACTGCTGATCGAGGACGCCGTGGAGCGGGTCCGGGCCGTCCTCGGTCCCGTTTATCGCTGGTACCGCGCCAACGCCAGGATGAACGAGCACCTGCAACGCGACCGCCTCCTGATGCCCAGCCTCGACGCGGCCATGAGAATTCGGTTGGAGCACGTCTTCCTCGCCCTGGGTGAGGCGCTCGTCGCGGGGTTCTCACCGCCCCCGCGCTCGGCCCAGCGCGTACGAGCCGCCGTGTCACTGGCGCTGGATTTCTGGACCTGGCGGCGCTTGGCGAATCAAGGGCTGTCGGATGACGACGCGGCAAGCCTGATGGTGGACGCCGTCAAAGCCGCTTGCGTTGCTCAGGGCTGATCGGCCCTGGGATGGGTCGTGACCCGAAGAAAGGTGATGATGGTCGGCCACGCGATCCCGACCTGAGCTGAGCCACCGACCTGCCTGTGCCGCCGCCGTGGAGATACTGGGAACAGATAATCCTCGGTGTGAGGTGGGTCCGCCGATTTATCGGACCGCTTGCGGTCCTGCTCCTGGTCGCCGCCATTGCTTCGGACTTTTTTGCGGCTGGCTTTTGGACGAACCACCCCATGCTGACCGCGATCATCTCGGCTCTGATAGTCGTGCTCTTGTCCGTTGCGGTGATCGACGTCGTTCTGGATCGTCGGGCCGAACGGCGCTGGCGCCTCTTGGCCCAATACGCATTGGTCGAGCTCGCGGAAGCGGCGCACACCGTCTGGGTGCGACTGGCCACTGAGACCAACGTCACTGGTGCAGAGAATTTGTCGACCGAGGATGTCCAGTGGGTGCTGAACTCGCCGGATCAAGCGCCTGCAATCCGTGCGTATCTGGCGAACATCCTCGCCGACACCGGTCGGCGCGACGAACTCCGCCAATTGTTGGAGGAGCTCTCGTCGGCAGGGCGACAGCACCTGACAGGTTGGGCCGCTGTGATGACTGGATCGCGAAGCTATGCCGACATTTTCGACAAGCATGTCGAGCTATGGAGCTTTATCCACGCCCTGCATCACTATCTCGTTTACGGCTCGCACGTCGGCGAGCAATTCTTGCCGCCAGACCTCGCGCTCCAGGAGGACGTGCTTTATCCGGACCTGCTTCTCAATGTCTTCAGCCACGCCGCGAGCCTGGAGGGCGAAACCTGGGCTCTGGCATTCCAGTTGACGCCGGCCGAGTGGTGGCTGCGCCGCGTCAGCAGTCGAGCGGCGCCTGCCCATGCCGCTGAAACGCGTCGACCTCGGCGGAGTGAACGTCCGGCCCCACGGTCCTGACCCGTCGGGTGATTAACTGGGGCTGCGCGCTTTCAGCGTCGCCTTCTCGAGGCGGTGAACGCGACCACGACGAGGATTAGTGACGCGAAGATCGCGAGTCCGGCAGCCGCCAAACCACCCACGTAATTTGCACCCCCTTCAGCTCCCGCTGCTCAGCAGCTCCCACAGGCGCAGCGGGGTCACCGGCACCATCTCCACTTCGACTGGTCGCCCCGCTGCGTGTAGAGCGTCCTCTACGGCGTTCGCGATGGCCGCCGGCACCGCGATCGTCCCCGCCTCGCCGGCGCCGCGGACGCCCTCCGGGTTCTGGCCGGTCGGCGTCTGGGTGTGGATCAGCTCCGGCTCGGCGGCCACTTCCGGCGCGCTTGCGATCGTGTAGTCGAGGAAGCTGGGGCCGACGAAGCGCCCGTCGTCCGAGTAGATGCACTCTTCGAAAAGCGCGTAGCCGAGGCCGTGGGCGTAGCCGCCGTGCAGCTGGCCGTCGAGGAGGAGCGGGTTGATCGGCTGACCGGAGTCGTGCGCGATGACGTAGCGCTCCATCGCGACGCCGCCCGTTTCGAGGTCGAGCCGGACCACGGCGACGTGGCAGCTCGATGCCCAAGCCGAGCCTTTCGACGTCCACGACTCGAAGGCCATGAGTCCTTCGCCGACCAGCGTTTCGAGCGGCACGCCGCGACTCGGGGTGCCCCGCACGACGGCACCAGAGACGCCGACCTCGATGTCCTCAGGGGCTGCTTCCAGTGCCGCCGAAGCGCGCTCCAACAGTTGGCGGCGCGCCGACGCCGCGGACAGAGCGACCGAGTTGCCGACCTCCAGCGCCGAGCGACTGCCGGCGGTTACTCCGGCGAAAGGCACGTTGCGGCTGTCACCGGCATGGATCGCGACTTGCTCCAGCGGCCAGCCCAGCCGGTCGGCGGCAACCTGGGCGAGGAAGGTCTCGTGCCCCTGTCCGGACGGCGTGCTGCCAACAAAAACCTCGGCCCGGCCATCGCCGTGGACCACCACTCGGGAAGGCTCGGGCATCGGAAAGCCCCCCGTCGACTCGACGCACATCGCCACACCCAGACCGACGGCCTCCCCGGCCCGCTGGCGCTCACGGATCTCTTTGTGTCCGGCCCGCTCGGTAGCCAGGCGCAGAAGGCGGTCGTAGTCGCCGCCGTCGTAGACCTGGCCCTGGAAGCCGGTTTCATATGGCATCGCCTCGGTCGGAATCAAGTTGCGCCGACGCAGCTCGACGGGATCGAGGCCGAGCCGGCGGGCGAGCCGGTCCATCATTCGTTCGGTGCCGTAGTTGCCGACCGGCCTGCCTCCTCCTCTGATGAAGCTCGCCGGGGGGCCGGTGGAGACCCTACCCCGGACGCTGACCTGGAGCGCCGGCAGCCGGTAGGCCGAGACCATGTGGCTCGCGTAACCCTGGCCCATCATCGCGCCCATCGTCACGTAGGCGCCAACCGGCCAATCGATTTCGCCGCGTATGCCGCGCAGGCGGCCGTCGGCGTCCGCGGCGACCTCGAGATCGAGCACCGCACCGTGCGCTTGCGCGGTCGTCAAGCTGTCTTCGGTCCTGGCCGCCACCCAGCGCACAGGACGGCCGAGCTGCCGCGCCAAAGCGGCGGCCACGATGTATTCCGGGTAAGGGTGGTTCTTGGCCCCATACGTGCCGCCGACATCCTCGGTCAGCGCCGTCACCTGCTCGGGCTTCAGGCCCAGGCCGCCCGCGACGGCCGCGCGGAGACCGTGAACCCAGCCCACCGTGGCGCGAATCTCGAGGCGCTCTTCCTCCGGGAACCACTCGGCAAGACAGGCGCGTGGCTCGATTGCGCCGCCGCTGATCTGAGCCATGGTCACACGCCCGTGGACCGTCACCGGCGCGTCCTTGAAAGCCGCCTCCACGTCGCCGAACTCGTGCCGCGCGCTTACGTCCGGCCTTTCCAGCGCCAGGTCGTCGACATCGACCAGGATGGCCTCGGCCGCGTCGGCCGCCTGGTACTCGGACTCGGCTGCGACGACAGCCACTGCATCGCCCTCGAAGCGGACGCGACCGGAGGCGAGGACCGGCCGGCGTTCCGGTGGTTCGGGGCCCATGTGGGGCATGAAGGCATCGGCCAGGGCGAGATCGGACGCCACCCAAGCACCAACCACCCCGGGCATCGATCTGGCGCCCTCAACATCGACGCGAAGGTTTTGCCCGTTTGGCACGAGCGCCCTGCGAAAGACAAGGTGGACCAATCCCGGTCGCTGGCCGTCGGCGACGAAGCGCCCGCGGCCGGTCAGCAGCGGCAGGTCCTCGCGGCGTCGCAGCGACTGCCCGATGTAGCCCGGCATCATCTCAAATCCTACAATCAACCTTAATGATCAAGGCGGGCTTGAGCACGGGGAGACCCATCGAGTCCGCTCGGGACCTCGTCGAGGCGGCGCTGCGAAGGTTCGGCCTCGCCCTTGCCGCCCAGGCCAGCGACCGCGTCCTTGAGCTCAACCTCACAATTCCACAGCTCAGGATCATCAGGAACATCGGCCGGCTCGGCCGTGCCAGCGGCCGCCAGCTGGCGGACATATTCGGAGTCTCGCCGGCGGCGATCGTGCCCGTGTGTGACCGCCTCGAAGGAATGGGTTTGCTTCGTCGCGTGCGCGACACCGAGGACCGCCGGATCTGC
>DASXBE010000069.1:0-25624 GCA_036491815.1 Candidatus Dormiibacterota bacterium
TTGCGGATGCTCCTGGGGCTGATCCGGCCGACCGCCGGAAGCGCGAAGGTGGCGGGCGCCATGCCCGGAACGCCCGCCTCCCTGATCAAGATCGGCGCCATAGTCGAAACGCCCGCCTTCTACCCCTATCTCTCCGGTCGCGACAACCTGCGGGTCCTCGCCAGTTTTTGCGGTGCTCCCCTGTCGCGCGTGGACGCGACGCTGGCCGAGGTGGACCTCACGCCGCGGGCGCGCCACAAGTTCTCGACATACTCGCTCGGGATGAAGCAGCGGCTGGGCATCGCGGCCGCCCTGCTGAAGGAGCCCGACCTCCTGATTCTCGACGAGCCGACGAACGGCCTGGACCCGCAGGGCATGGCCGACGTCCGCAACCTGATCATCGAGCTCGGCAAGGGCGAACGCACCGTCCTGATCTCGAGCCACCTCCTCGGCGAGGTGGAGCAGATGTGCACGCGTGTCGGGGTGATCCGCAAGGGCAAGATCGTCGCCGAAGGGACTGTCGATGAGCTCCGCGGCGCGGCCACGCTGACGGTCCGGGGCACGCCCGAGGAGACGGCCCGGATGGTGCTCGCCCAGGAGGCCGGGGCGGAGAACGTGACCGCTCTCGGCGACGCCACGTTCCGCGTGGTCGTCGACCTCCAGAAGACGGCGGGCATCAACGCGCGCCTGGTCCAGGCGGGTGTCGCGGTGACCGAGCTGCACGCCGACGGACGCTCGCTGGAGGACGTGTTCATGGAGCTGACGGGCACCGAGGGCGGGCTCTGATGTACGCGGCCTTCCGCGGGGAGCTTTTCAAGCTGGTGCGCCGCCCCGGCATATGGGTCCTCGTCATCCTGCTGCTGGCGCTCGCGGTGACCCTTGGGTATGCCGTCCTGTACCTCGTGTATACGTTTGCCTCTCCGGCTGCCTCGCAGGGACTGCCAAAAGGAACCACGTTCGCCGATGTGAAGGTGACGCTGTACCCGATCAACTTCGTCAAGACCACCTTTGGAACCTGGGGATCGCTCGGCGGCGTCTTCGCCCTGATCATGGGCGTGCTGGCGCAGGGCAGCGAATACGGCTGGGGCACCATGAAGACGCTGTACACCCAGAGGTCTGGCCGCCTGGCGATGCTCGGCGGCAAGATCGCCGCGCTCGCGGTGCTCGTGCTGGTCACGGTCATCGCGCTTTTCGCTGTCGACGCCGTGGCAAGCACGATCATCGCGCTGATCGACGGCAAGTCGATCAGCTACCCGGGCGCGGACGTCGTGCTCGAGGCGATTGGCGCCGGCTTTCTGATCTATGGCTTCTGGGCGATGTTCGGATTCGTGCTGGCGACGGTGTTCCGCCAGTCTGCCATGGCGATCGGGCTGGGCCTGGCCTATGCCCTGGTGGTCGAGCTCTTGATCTTCAGCCTGCTGCGGGGATTTGGCGGATCGACGGTCCAGAAGGTCCAGCAGTGGTTTCCAGTCGCCAACACAGGGTTCCTGGCGAGCTCGTTTGGGGACGCCAAGGTGAAGGGCCTTCCGCCTGCCGCTGCGCCGTTCGCCGACGCCACTCACGCGATCGTGATGCTATTGCTCTACGTCGCGGTGTTCTCTGTCCTCTCCGCCTACCTGACGCGAAACCGGGACATCACGGCCTGAACCGAGAGGGCTAGCAGCCCACCCAGCCGAACATCTGCTGGACCTTGATGCGGTCGAATCCGCGCACGATCGAGTTCTTGCCCATGCGGAGCAGCGGCACGTGCTCGCCGTCGAGCTGCTCCCACTCGCGGAGCGCCACCGGGTCGCGATTCACGGCGCGATACTCGAACTCGATGCCGAGCTCGTTGAGGAGCTCGACCATCGCGGTGCATTCCCCGGAGTCGTCCGAGCCGTAGAGAATCGCCTCGCCAGTGCCTTCCATCACTCTATGAACGTCAGGCTAGGCTGATTCCACCGATAGAGCCAATCAATTGTTCCGATCCCGCTCATAGCGCAGGTCTATGGAGGGTTGGCGGCCTACCTATCGCGCCGGATCCGGCGGCACCAGCACCTGGTCCACGAAGCACCACATCCAGTCTTCTCCCGGCTCGAACGACCGCATGATCGGATGTCCGCCGGATTTGAAGTGGGCGGTGGCGTGGCGGTTCGGCGAGGAGTCGCAGCATCCAACGTGCCCGCATGTCATGCACTCCCGAAGGTGCACCCAGCGGCCGCCGATCCGCAGGCAGTCCTCACAGCCCTCGGCTGAGGGGCTCACGTCGCGGATCTGGTCCCGGTGAGTGCACACCGCCTGGGTCTCCATCTGCTGCCGCAACGATACGACGCGCCCAAATCGTGTACAGAGTTCACATGGGATCCCGTTCGGTGGCCCGGCGAGAGATGCCGCCCGCTCTGCGCAAAGAGGTCCGGCTGCTGGGTGACATGCTCGGGCAGGTCCTGGTCGAGTTCGGCGGGGAGGACCTGCTGTCGGCGGTCGAGCGTCTGCGCCGGACGGTGATCGCGGCCCGGGAGAGCGACGAAGAGGAGATCGCCGCCGCGCGGCTCGTCGCCTCCTTCACCGTCGAGCGCGCCGAGCAGGTCGCGCGCGCCTTCACCTGCTACTTCCAGCTGATCAACCTCGCCGAGGAGCGCCACAGGGCTCGCGCCCTCAGGGAACGCGAGCGCGACGCCACGCCCCTCGTCGAATCGCTCGCGGAGACCATCGAGGAGATCCGGCGCCGACATGGGGACGACCGGCTTCGCGAGCTGCTCTCCGATTTCGTCGTCCAGCCGGTCCTGACCGCGCATCCGACGGAGTCACGGCGTCGAGCCGTCGTCGCCGCCGTGACGCGCGTGGGCGCGCAGCTCGAGGTGCTCGAGGACCCGCGCGCGTCGGACCGCGAGCAGCGTGAGGCGCGCCACCGCATGCTCGAGGAGATCGACATCCTGTGGCGAACGGCGCAGCTCCGGAGCACGCAGCTGCGCCCGCTCGACGAAGTCCGGTCCGTCATGACGGTGTTCGACGAAAGTCTCTTCGAAACGGTGACTGCCATCTACCGAGACCTGGAGCATGCCCTCGCTCGCGGGGCGGGGGCGACCACCGAGCCGGTGCGGCCATTCCTCAGGTTCGGCAGCTGGGTCGGAGGCGACCGCGACGGCAACCCGTCGGTGACCTCCGAGGTGACATGGCAGGCGATGGAGATCCAGTCGGACCACGTGCTGAGAGGCCTCGAGTCGGCGGCCGGCAATCTGGCGCGCGGGCTGACCGTCGACGTGGTGACGACCCCGCCTGGCGCGCCGCTGCTGGACCGCCTCGAGCTGGCGCGCCGAAAAGACCCGTCGGCGTTCCAGGACGTGGAGGCGCGCTCGCAGGGGGAGCCGCATCGCCAGCTTCTCTTCCACGTGGCCCAGCGCATCGGGGGCACCCGCAGGGGAGACGCGAACGGATATCGAAGCCCGGGTGAGTTGCTCGACGACCTTCGCGTGGCTCAGCGCTCACTGGTCCACGCCGGCGCGGCGCGGCTGGCAGGCGGCGGGCTCCGAGACCTGATCTGGCAGGTCGAAACCTTTGGCTTCCACCTCGCGGAGCTCGAGGTGCGTCAGCACAGCCGGGTCCACTCGGGGGCCCTGGCCGACCTGGCCGGCGGGGGGCCGCCCGAGGCCGAGACGGTGGAGGTGGTCGCCACCTTCCGCGTGATCCAGGAGATCCAAAAGAGGTTTGGACGCCAAGCGTGCAGCCGCTACGTCGTCAGCTTCGCGGGGGAGGTGGCTGACGTCTCGAACGTGTTCCGTCTTGCGGAAGCGGCCATGAATGGAACCGCGCCTCCCGCCCTGGACGTGGTGCCGCTGTTTGAGACCGTCGCGGGCCTGGAGCGCGCCCCGGCGGTGCTCGACGGGATGCTCCTGCTTCCCGAGGTGAAGGCCCAGCTCGAGCGGGAGGGCAGGCTGGAGGTGATGCTCGGCTACTCGGACTCGACCAAGGAGGTGGGGCCGATCTCCGCCGGGTTTGCCCTGTACGACGCACAGGCGGCGCTGGCCAGGTGGTCGGACGCGCGCGGCGTGCGGCTGACCATGTTCCACGGACGCGGCGGCGCGCTCGGTCGGGGCGGGGGCCCCGCCAACCGGGCGGTGCGCGCCCAGGCGCCGGGCTCCATCGCGGGCCACTTCAAGGTCACCGAGCAGGGTGAGGTCGTGTTCGCCAGGTACCTCAACCCGACGATCGCGCGGCGGCACCTCGAACAGGTCGCGTCAGCCGTCCTGATGAGCTCGCTGCCGGAGGTTCGGGCGGTGGCGGAGCGGGCGGCGGCCCGCTTTGCGGACCTCAAGTCGCGCATCGACGCGCCCGCGCGCGACGCGTACAGAAGCCTGATCGGCGCTGACGGGTTCGAGGCGTGGTTCGGCAGGGTCAGCCCGCTCGACGAGCTGAGCCGCCTGAGGCTGGGATCGAGGCCCGCGAGGCGTGGGTCGAGCACCAGGCTCGAGGAGCTCCGCGCCATACCGTGGGTCTTCGCCTGGTCACAGATGCGGCTCAACCTGCCCGGCTGGTACGGGATGGGCAGCGGGCTGGCCGCCGCGAACCTCGAAGAGCTGCGCGCCGCCTACGACGAGTGGCCGCTCTTCAACGTGATGATCGACAACGCTGAGATGAGCCTTGCCAAGACGGACCGGCGGATCGCCGGGCGCTACCTCGCGCTCGGTGGAAGGCCCGAGCTCACCGAGCGGATTCTCGCGGAGTACGACCTGACCGTGGAGCGGGTGCTCGCTGTAACCGGGCACAGCCGCCTGCTCGAGAACCGGCGGGTGCTCTCATGGGCGGTCGACCTGCGCAACCCATACGTCGACGCGCTGTCGCACATCCAGCTCCACGCCCTCGAGGTGCTGCGGCGCGCCTCGCTGGACGAGGTTGAGCGCGAGCGGGTGGAGAGGGTTCTGCTCGTCGGCGTGAACGGGGTCGCCGCCGGGCTGCAGAACACCGGCTGAGCCGCTACTGCAGCGGAAATGGAGGCTGCCACCACGCGGGCACGTCGTCGACCTCGATCGCCACGACCCACTTGACCCACCAGAAGCCGCGCCTGGTCGGCGAGACCAGCCGCGCTGGAAAGCCGTGGCCGGCGTCGAGCGGCGCCCCGCCGACGCGGGTCGCGAGGACCAGCCGGGGCGCCTCCGCCACAGGGAACCGCCGGTCGTAGCCGGTGCTGGAGACCACGCGGATGCTGGTGCCCGCGGCCTGCCCGAGCAGCCGGTCGAGGCGCGCCCCGGACCAGACCTGCGTGGAGTAGAAGCCTCCCGTGCAGTCCAGCGTGGCCGTGACCTGGTCGTCGAATCCGATCAGATCCAGGTAGCTCAATGCCATGCCGTTCACGCGCAGAGTCCAGGCCGAGCCGTCGATCCGCGGCACGCTGTCGAGCATCCACGAGCTGACCGGCATCAGCTCGGGAGCGAACGACCCGGCCTCATACGACCCTGTGAAGCGGCGGCTCGCGCCGGGCAGGTGGGCGACCCGCGCGAGGCCTTCGGTCGCGGCATAGGCCGCAGCCGCGGTGCCGACGGCGAGGCCGCCGCGGATGACCGTCCGGCGCGAAAGGTCGGTGCCGCGCAGCCGGATTCGGCGCGTGGCCACGTGCCATAGAGCAAATGGAACCGCCGCGATCGCGGCGCCCACGTGGACGTCCATCGCGGTCAGGGGACCTGCCGCCATCAGCACGCCGGTGGAGTGGGCCAGGCCCGCGACGAGCGAGGCTGCGATCAGCACTCCCAAGAGGATTGAGACCCACCTGGCGGGCCGCGGCCGGCGCAGCCCGCGTCGCGCGATCATCGACTTCCAGGGCAGAAGGACGAGGATGGCCATCCCGCTCACGGCATGGGCGACCAGGGACCAGCGGGCGGGTGCGCTCGCGAAGGCGAAAGCGAGCCAGCCGGTGAGAAACGCGGCGGCGAGCAGCAGCAGGAGAGCGAGGTTCGAGCGAGCCCCGACCCGGACCGGCGTCTTTCGGGCCGCCGCCCGGGCGGCCATCACGCACCCAGGCGGATGGCGGCGGCGGCGGCCGTCAGGCCGAGCGCGACGACGCCGGTCGCCACGATGCCTACCGCCACCGCGCCGACGGCCACGACGCCGACGGCCACGAGGCCGAGGCTCACGACGCCAATCGAGACGGCCCCAACGGAGACGGGGCCGACCGCGACGAGGCCGACGGCGACCACGCCGATCGCTACCCTGCCGACCGCGATCACGCCCACGACCCGGGACCGCCCGGACAGCGAGACGGCCACGATCGGCACGCCCCGCCACTGCGCCCGAGAGCTGAACTCCATGCCGCCCATGACCTCAATACCCTCGCGGGTCACGCGATCACCGCGCCGGACCGTCGTGGGGGACATCGAGCTCCCACACGTGCACGTGCTGCGGCTCGATCCACGCGCTGACGCGCCTTCCAGTTCGATCGGGGAAGGGGTGGCCGGAGTAGCGCCGAGCGAGGCGGTCTATGTCCGCGAGGTCGGTGTCGTCGTAGATCTCCACCACGAGACCGGTGAGGCTCACGTGCCTGGACCAGCCGGCGTCGAAAAAGGTGAGGCTGACCTTGGGATTGAGCCGCATCCAGGCGAGCCTCGCTCGAATCTCGTTCATGTTGACCAAGACTCGACCGTCCTGCCAGTCGTACCAGGTCACGACGGTCATGGGGAAACCGTCGGGCCGCATGGTCGCGATCACTGCGCCGTTCGGCTGCCTGATGAACTCGTCGACCTCGGGCGAGATTTCCAGCCGGGGCATGGACACAGCATGCGCTGGATCCGCTCGACGCCGGTGGCGAATCAGCCGGCGTGCGCTGACCGCTGGGCGGCAAGCTCGTCCAGCACGACCGCGGCCAGCGCTTCGGTGAATTCAGGCCTGGCGTTGAAAGACGGGGTGCGCCGGATCGTGATGCCCTTCGACCTGGCGAACTCCTGCGCCTCGACATCGAGGTCGTACAGGATCTCGAGATGGTCGGCGACAAATCCGATCGGGCAGACGAGGACGTCGCGGGCGCCTGAGCGCTCGATCGCGGCGAGCAGGTCCGGCCCCAGCCAGGGCTCCCCGGTGGTGCTCGCGGACTGAAACGCAAACTCCCACGGCGGCAGGTCGATCGCGCCCGCGACGAGCCGGCAGCTCTGGAGCAGCCGGTCGTGGTAGCCATCCCCCTCGGCGACGATGCGTGCCGGGAGGCTGTGCGCGGTGAAAAAGAGACGCTCTGGACGGTCGGTGGCCATGGCCTCCTCGACGAGGACAGCGACGGCGTGGATGAACGCCGGGTGGTCGTGGAAGCCGCGCACGAAGCAGAGCTCGCCAGGCCACGCCTTCTCCAGCGCCCGCTCGTAGGCGCCCAGGCTCATGTCGGCAAAGTGTGGGGCGAGGGGCAGGCCCACGAGCCGCTCGATCCCCGCCCGCGCCGCTTCCACCGCTCCGTCCTCGATGAAGGGTGACGCGTGCTTCATGCCCACGAAGGTGGCGAGGCCGAGGCGCTCGCCAAGCGCCGCGGCCTGGCTCCTCGTGATCGCGGTGAGCGGCGATCCCCCGATCGCGCGGTAGCGCGCCGTGAGCTCCTCCAGCGCCTCGGCGGAGGGCTTTCGGCCACCCCGGATGTGCGTGTAGTAAGCCTCGATGTCCACCTCGCCGGCGGGGCTGCCGTAGGCCATGCACAGGATCCCCGTGCGCGGGTCACGCGACATGCGCGACCTGCCATTCGTGCACAGTCTCGACCAGGGCCTCCAGGTTTTCCAGCGGTGTCGACGGATGCACGCCGTGGCCGAGGTTGAAGACATGACCTGGCCTGCCGCCCGCGCGTCGCAGCACGTCCCGAGCCCGCTCCCGCACCAGCTCCACCGGGCCGAGCAGGACCGCCGGGTCCAGGTTGCCCTGGACGCCCAGAGAGGTGCCGATCTGGTCCCATCCCTTGTCCAGGGGGACGCGCCAGTCCAGGGAAACGATGTCAGGACCGCTGGAAACGATCGACTCGAGCAGGCCCGCCGTGTTGGTGCCGAAGTGGATGCGCGGCACTCCGGCCGATGCGAGCTCCGCGAAGATCGAGCGGGTGTGCGGCAAGACGCGCGCTTCGTAGTCCTCGCGCGCGAGCGCGCCCACCCACGAGTCGAACAGCTGGACGGCGGCGGCGCCGGCCGCCACCTGCGCGCGGAGGTAGCCCGCCATGGTGGCGGCGAGCTTCTCGAGGAGCCGGTCGAAGGCGGCGGGCTCCCGATACATGAAGGTCTTGGCCTTCAGGAAGTCACGGCTCGGCCGGCCCTCGATCAGGTAGCTGGCGAGGGTGAACGGAGCGCCCGAAAAGCAGATCACCGGCACGGGGGAGGCGGAGACCACGTGCCGGACGGCGGTGATCACCTGCGGCGCGGCCTCCTCGCCCGCCGGAACGCGAAGGCGGTCCACGTCATTCGCGTCCCGGATCGGATTTGCGATCACGGGACCGACCTCCTCGACCAGCTCGAAGTCGACGCCCATGCCGCGCAGGGGCAGCATGATGTCGGCGAACATAACGGCGGCGTCGACGCCCAGCCTCCGTACCGGCTGGAGCGTGACCTCGGCGCAGAGCTCGGGCTGCGCGACGATCTCAACGAGGCTGTAGCGCTCGCGCAGCTTGCGGTACTCGGGCAGCGATCGGCCGGCCTGCCGCATCAGCCAGATCGGGGTGACGTCGACCGCGCGGCCATGCGCGGCATCGAGGAAACGGCTCACCTGGGGCTGTCGGCGGCGCCGAGCAACGAGGTGATCTCGCCGATCGGACGGTGCACGCCGGTCAGAAGCGGAGTGTCGCGGACGGTCGAGCGCCGGCTCTCCGTCTCGCGCAGCGCCCGGACCAGCTCGCTGAACTTCGGCAGGTCGTCCGTCTCGTACGCGACGAGGAAATCCATGTCGTCGACACCGAAGCTGTTGGCGAGCAGCTGCCGCACCTCGGGGTAGTCGTGGCCCACCCTCATGTGCTCGTTCATGATTCCCTGTCGCGCCTCGCGGCCGAGCAGGTACCAGCCGGCGCTTTTCGTGAACGGGTAGACGATGAGGTAGCGCGAACGCTCGCCGCTGAAGAGCGACTGCTCTTGCGCCGTCGGCTTCTTGACGTACTGCGACTGTTGGATGATGCCCAAAAAGCTCTGTCTCACCGTCATCCAGCGCCCCATCCCGGACCTCAGGACGAGCGACGACCGCTCCTCCAGCGCCTCGAGCGATGGCCCGAGGCTCCACAGCAGCACATCGATCCCGGCGCGCAATCCGATCGTCGAGTACGAGTGGGTCGTGACGTCGGATTCGGCGCCGACCGCCGCCGCGAGCTGCTCCGCCGACTCGCAGCGTTCGGCCTCCGGGAGGCGGCGCCAGGCGGGATCCAGGCCAAGTGCCAGCGCGTGCACGAAGCGCCTGTCGCTCACCGCTCGCTCCGGAGCCACAGCGCCGAGTCCGCCGCGAAATACGTCACGACCACGTCCGCGCCGGCGCGGACGATCGCGGTCAGCGACTCGAGGATGGCGCCCTTGCGGTCGATCCATCCGCGCTCCGCGGCGGCCTCGATCATCGCCGCCTCCCCGCTGACCTGGTAAGCGGCGAGCGCCAGGTCGAAGCGGTCGCGCGCGCGCGCGAGGAGGTCGAGCGACGTGATGGCGGGCTTCACCATCAGGACGTCCGCTCCCTCCGCGGCGTCGAGCTCCATCTCGCGCATCGCCTCCCGGCCGTTGGCGGGGTCCATCTGGTACGACTTGCGGTCCCCGAAGCCTGGCGTCGAGCCCGCCGCGTCGCGAAACGGACCGTAGAGGACCGAAGCATGCTTCGACGCGTAGGCGAGGATCGCGGTGTTGCCGAAGCCGGTGGCGTCCAATCCGGCGCGCAGCGCGGCGACCTGGCCGTCCATCATCGCGCTCGGCGCGACGATGTCGGCGCCGGCGGCGGCGTAGGCGACAGCCGCCTCGGCGAGCGTGGGGAGCGTGGCGTCGTTGTCGATCTGCTCGCCTCGAAGCACACCGCAGTGCCCATGCGACGTGTATTCGCACAGGCACACATCCGCGGCGAGGGCGAGCGGCAGGCCCTCCGCCTTCAGCAGCCGCAGGGTCGAAGGCACGGGTCCTCTTTCATCCGCGGCGCCCTCGCCGCTGTCGTCCTTGGCGTCGGGGATGCCGAAGAGGAGCACGCCGCCGACTCCGAGATCCGCCAGCCGGTGTGCTTCCGCGACCGCGAGGTCGGGGCTCAGCCGTGCGTGGCCCTTGAGCGATGCGATGTCCTGCCGCCGCCGGCTGCCCGAGGTGACGAAAAGCGGCGCCACGAGCATCGCAGGGTCAGGCCGGGTCTCGCGCACGAGCAGGCGCATCGCCGGGCTCGTGCGCAGCCGCCTCGGGCGGCCCACCACAGGCGAGGTGTCGGTCCGCGGTCGCAGCAGCTCACGCATCATTCATCTCCTTCGTCACGTGGTACGACGCTGGCCACTGCCTCGGCGAGCGCCTCGGCACTCTGGGCCTCGGCCTCAGCGCGCACGTTGAACCCGAGCTCGTTGGCGACGGCGGTGGTCCGCGGCCCGATCGTCACTGCGGGAAACCGGGCGCTGCCCGCGAGGGCGATGAAGCCCCTCACCGCCGAACCTGACGCGAAGACCACTGCCGCGAGCGCCGGGTCGTCGAGAGCGGCGAGCAGGGCGGGCCCCGACGCGGCCGGGCCCTCGAGCGTCCGGTAAGCGGTGATCTCCTCAACGGTTGCGCCGCGGCGCCGCAGCCGTGCAGGGAGGTCGTCGGACGCGGCGGAGGCCCGCACCAGCGCGATCCGGCTACCGTCCACCTCGGGGATCGACTCGGCCAGGGCGGCGCTGTTGGCGTGAGGTGGGACGTGGGCGGCGTCGATCCCGCGGGCGCGCAGCGCGGCCGCCGTCGTGTCGCCGACCACGGCGTAGCGCGGCCCGCGGGGCAGCTCACCGAGGGCATGGACCCCCTGGGCGCTGGTGATCACGATCCAGTCGAACCCGGCCAGCCGGTAACCGTCGAACTCGACCGGCTCGGTGAGGACCGTGGGTACGGCGTGCACCCGGTAGTGGAGATGCTCCAGCAGGCCGACCAGCGGGTCGGCTGAGCCGCCCGGCCGCGTGACGAGGATTGACCTCATCGCAGGGCCACCGCCGCCAGCAGGCGCCGGCCGGCGTCAGCCGCCATGGCCACGGCCTCGGAACGGCGGCCGCGCACGTGCTCGATCATGCGGTCCGAGCCGTCGCTGTTGACGCCCGCGACGAGCAGGGCGAACTCTTCCCCGCGCGCGTGGGCCAGCGCCCCGACCGGGGCTCGGCAGGTGCCGCCGGTCGCCTTCAGAACCTCGCGCTCGAGCTCGACCGCGAAACGGACATCTGGCTCGTCGATCGAGCTCAGGACCTCGACGAGCGTCGAGTCATCGCGCCGCGCCTGGACGGCCAGCGCGCCCTGGCCGGGCGCCGGGGCCACCACTTGCGGGTCCAGGCGCTCATCGATGCGGTCCGCGCGACCCAAGCGGTCGATGCCCGCGGCGGCGATCACGAGCGCGTCGACGTCACGGGCGTCGAGCCGGCTGAGCCGTGTGTCGACATTTCCGTGCAGAGGGACCACGCGGAGGTCGGGCCTGGCCGCGCGCAGAAAGCCCGCACGGCGCGGGCTGTCGGTGCCGACCGTAGCCCCCGCGTGCAGCGTGGCCAGCGAATCAGTGCCACCGATCGTGACCAGCGCATCTCGCGCATCAGCCCGCTCCGGATAGGCGGCGATCAAGAGCTCGGGCCGCTCATCGAGGGGGATGTCCTTCGCGCTGTGGACCGCGACGTCGATCGTTCCCGAACCCAGCGCCTGCTCGAGAGCCGTGACGAACACGCCCTCGCCCGGCGACATGTCGACGGGACGCACGTCGCCCTCGGTGATCACGGTGATGAGCTCGACGACATGCCCGGCGGCGCGCAAGCGCCGCGCGATGAGCTCGCTCTGCGCCAGCGCGAGCCGTGAGCCGCGGGTGCCGAGGCGGATTCTCAGCTCGACACCTGGGCGTGGCCGTTCATCAGCGCGACGAGAAGGCGGTCGACGGCTCCCTCGGCGTCGACGAGGAGCGCGGTCGCGTCCCTGGTATTGAGGCCGCGTCGCCGGGCGACTACCGCGAGCTCGGAGACAAATGCGCGCCGGAACCTCACGAATGCCTCGACGGTGTCCGAGAGCGACGCACCCAGGGCGGCGGCGCGTCTCCCGTACTCCCGCGCCTCCGTCTCCGCCTCGGCCACTGTCGACGGCAGGCGGCCGCCATCGAGATAACCCAAAAGCAGCCCGAGCAGGCGCTGTCCGCGCTCCCTGAGCTCGGCTTTGGCGGGGTCGGATAGGTTCGCGACCATCGGCGAGGTCGCGGGCCGCCCACGAGCGGTCCTGTATGCGCGGGAGACTCGAGACGCACTGGCGCCGAATGGCGCGCCGGGCCTGCGCGCGCCCGACTTGGGGATCAGGCCCTCGATGGCGCTGCGAGGAAACCGTCGATGTCCGCCTGGTGTGACAAAAGCGGCCACATCGCCGTGGTCGGCCCACCGCCTGAGCGTGGCGGGGGTGATGCCGAGCATGCGGCTGGCCTCCCCGAGGCTCAGCCAGACGGTAGCGGCGCTCACTGCACGATCCCCCATGCCCCCCAAATTATGGCGAAACCTATTGAAAGCTATCGGATCCGGGAGGCCCGGGAGGCGCCATGGGAGCCGTCCCACCGCCGTCGCACAGCCTCGCAAGCTCAGCACATCCGCCGGTACTATCAGCGACCTATGCGGCGGTGGCCCAGGTGCTGATTCGCCTGCTCAGAAGCTTCGTCCGGCCGTACACCCGCGAGGTGGCGATCGTGGTCGTCCTCGTCGTGATCCAGTCGGTCGCCAACCTCTACCTGCCGAACCTGAACGCCGACATCATCAACAACGGTGTCGCGAAGGGCGACCTCGGGTACATCTGGCGAACCGGCGGCGTGATGCTCGGCATCACCGTGATCCTCGGACTGCTGTCGATCGTGGCCGTGTACTGGGCGTCGCTCGCGGCGATCGGTGTGGGACGGGACCTACGGGCGGCGGTCTTCCGCCAGGTGCAGTCGTTTTCGGCGCATGACATGAACCGGCTCGGCACCGCGTCGCTGATCACGCGCAACACGAACGACGTGCAGCAGGTGCAGCTCGTCCTCCAGATCGCTCTGACGATCCTGGCCGCGGCCCCGATCATGGCCGTCGGTGGGGTGGTCATGGCCTTGCGCGAGGACGTGCCGCTTTCCTCCCTGCTGGTGGTGGTCGTGCCGCTCCTAGCGGCGGTCGTCGGCTTGATGTTCGTCAATGCCATCCCGCTCTTCCGGTCGATGCAGGGCAAGATCGACCGCATCAACCAGGTCCTTCGCGAGCAGATCACGGGGGTGCGCGTGATCAGGGCGTTCAGGAGGAACCAGTACGAGCGGGGCCGCTTCGAGGTCGCCAACGCCGACCTGACGAACACCGCGCTGACCGTCAACCGGATCTTCGTCCTCGCCCTGCCGGCCTTGATGGGGATCATGAACCTGACCGCCGTCGCGGTGCTGTGGTTTGGGGGACACCTCGTCGACAGTGGCGAGATGCCCATCGGCAACCTCACCGCCTTCATGCAGTACATCATCCAGATCCTTTTCTCGGTGATGATGGCCGTGGCCATGGTCATCCTCGTGCCGCGCGCCGAGGCCAGCGCTGCGCGAATCCTCGAGGTCCTGGACACGCAATCCGAGATCGTGGACCCCCGGGAGCCTGTCGATCCGCCGGAAACCACTGGACACATCGAGTTCCGGGGAGTGACCTTCGGCTATCCGGGCGGCGAGAAGCCGGTGCTGACCGAGCTGTCCTTCGACCTGCCGCCGGGGCAGACCACGGCGATCATCGGAGGCACAGGTTCGGGCAAGACGACCGTGCTCAACCTGATCCCCCGGTTTTTCGACGTGACGTCCGGCGAGGTCCTGGTCGACGGGGTCGATGTGCGCCGCCAATCGCTCGAGCGCCTGTGGAGCACGCTCGGCATCGTGCCTCAGCGGGCCTACCTGTTCAAGGGCACAGTCGCGGAGAACCTCCGCTTCGGCGGTGACGGCGTGACGGACGAAGAGCTGTGGCACGCGCTCGAGGTGGCGCAGGCTCGGGAGTTCGTCGAGAAGATGCCCGGCCAGCTCGAGGCGCCGATCGATCAGGGCGGCACCAACGTCTCGGGAGGCCAGCGCCAGCGCCTGGCGATCGCGCGGGCGATCGTCAAACGGCCGTCGGCCTACCTCTTCGACGACTGCTTCTCCGCGCTCGACGCGGGCACCGACTCACGCCTGCGCGCCGCTCTCGCGGCGGAGACGAAACAGGCGACGGTCGTCATCGTCGCGCAGCGCGTGAGCACGATCATGCACGCGGACCGGATAGTCGTCCTCGACGAGGGTCGCATCGTCGGCCTTGGAACCCACGCGGAGCTGATGGCCGACTGCGAGCCGTACCGCGAGATTGTCGAATCCCAGCTCGGCGAGAGGGTGGCATGAGCTCGCGCGGACCGGCCGTGCGCCCGGGGGGCCGCCCCGGAGCGGGTGGCGGCTGGATGGGAATGGGCGGACCGCCCGCCGGAAAGACCAAGGACGCACGCAAGACGCTGCGCCGCCTGGTCGGCCGGCTGCGGCCCGAAGCCACGTGGATCGTGCTCGTGACGCTGCTCGGGTCGGCGAGCGTCGCCTTCGCCGTGATCGGGCCGAAGATCCTCGGCAACGCGACCAACGTGATTTTCAACGGCGTCGTGGGGAAGAGCCTGCCGGCCGGCATGACCAAGGCCCAGGCCATCGCGCTCCTGCGCGCCCACGGTCGGGGACAGATCGCGCAAATGCTCTCCGGCATGGACGTCAGACCGGGCCGGGGCATCGATTTCAACATGCTGGGCGACATCTTGTTGCTGGCGGTCGCCGTCTACGCGCTGTCCTCGGCCTTCACCTGGATGCAGGGCTACATCATGGCCGGCGTCGCCCAGCGGACCGTGTACGGCCTGCGCCGGGACGTCGAAGGGAAGCTCGCCAAGCTCCCGCTCAAGTACTTCGACAGCCACCCGCACGGGGACATCCTGAGCCGCGTCACCAACGACATCGACAACGTGGCGACCACCTTGCAGCAGGGCCTGAGCCAGCTCCTCACGTCAGGACTGACCGTGATCGGGGTCCTCGCCATGATGCTCTGGATCAGCCCGCTGCTCGCGGTGATCTCGCTGATCACGGTGCCGCTCTCGATCGTGGTCACCCTGGTCATCGCGAGGCGCTCGCAAAAGGAGTTCGCGGCGCAGTGGAGATGGACGGGATCGCTGAACGGCCACGTCGAGCAGATGCACACCGGCCACGCGCTGGTGCAGGTCTTCGGCCGGCGCAAGCAAGCGATGGAGGAGTTCGAGCGCCACAACGCTCAGCTGTACTCGGCAAGCTTTCGCGCGCAGTTCCTGTCCGGAATCATCCAGCCCGCGATGCAGTTCCTCGCCAACCTGAACTACGTCGCAATCGCGGTGATTGGCGGCTACCGCGTGGCCTCGGGGACGATGACGCTGGGCGACGTGCAGGCCTTCATCTCCTATTCGCGGCAGTTCACGATGCCGATCACCCAGATCGCGGGCCAGATGAACCTGCTGCAGTCCGGCCTCGCCTCGGCGGAGCGCGTGTTCGAGCTGCTTGACGCCGAGGAGGAGACCGCCGACGCGGCGGGCGCCGTGGGGCTGCCGGACCTGACAGGCCGCGTCGCCCTCGAGCATGTCGCGTTTCGCTACGAGCCGGACAAGCCGCTCATCTCGGACTTCAACCTCGAGGTCCAGCCTGGACAGACCATCGCCATCGTCGGTCCGACAGGCGCGGGCAAGACGACCATCGTCAACCTGCTCATGCGCTTTTACGAGCTCGACTCGGGCCGCATCTGCCTCGACGGCGTGGACGAGCACGACCTGCCGCGCGACGAGGTGCGCCGAGCGTTCGGGATGGTGCTGCAGGACACCTGGTTGTTCGCGGGCACGATCCGGGACAACATCGCCTACGGCAAGGACGGTGCCACCGACGAGGAGGTCATCGCGGCGGCCCAGGCGGCTCACGTCGATCCGTTCGTCCGGACGCTGCCCAGCGGCTACAACACGGTGCTCGACGACGAAGCCTCGGACCTCTCCTCAGGCCAGCGCCAGCTGCTGACGATCGCGCGAGCCTTCCTAGCCGACGCGCCCATCCTCATCCTCGACGAGGCCACCAGCAACGTCGACACGCGCACCGAGGTGCTGATCCAGACGGCGATGGCGCGCTTGCGTCGCGGGCGCACCAGCTTTGTCATCGCGCACCGCCTCTCGACAATACGCAACGCCGACACGATCGTGGCCATGGACGGCGGCCGGATCGTCGAGTCCGGCACGCACGAGGAGCTGCTCGCCCGGAAGGGCTTCTACCACGAGCTCTACAACAGCCAGTTCACCGAGGCGATGGTCGAAGCACAAATATGAGATGGAACCCCAGAGTGGTTCCCTCTCATCGACCGGTCGCTTCGCGACGGGTCTGCTCTCCTTCCGGTATATCGTTGGGATTTCTGATTCGTTGATGGCGCGCAGCGTTTGGGAGGCCGTGGATACCAAGTCGCGGCCGGGATGAACCCGTCCGCCAGCGCAATGTCGGCCGACGAAGGCTTATGAGTAACCTGGGCCGCCGGTTCCCCGGCCACTCTGTCAGTTGTAGCCGCGGCGCTCCGGAATGGGCCAGAACTGATCCGTGAAGATCACGTAGCGCTGCGTCGCAAAGGCGCCCGCCCACAGCGGCCAGCACGTGGTCAGTGTGAGGTGGTAGCCGTCGGAATCGGGGACCAGCACCGTCCGGTTGTCCGGGTTGACGATCTCGCTCCCGGTGACGTGGTAGCGGTAGGTGCCATAGCGCGTCTCGAGGTCGATCTCGTCGCCCTTGGCCAGCTGCGGAAAGTTGATCCAGTAGACATTGTGCGCGGCCACGCCGACCGTGCCCGGCTGTCCCGGCCACATGGTCGTCGGATAGTGACCTGGTCCCGCGTAGAGCACGCCGCTGTCCACGCCCTCCTTGACCGCGGCGTAGTACCCGAGCCGCGGGACGTTGATCGCGAAGTCGACTCCATGGATCGGGCGCTGGAGGCTCGGGTCGATGACCTTGCTGGCCGGCACCTTGTAAGGGTTAGGTCCGAGGTCCGCCCTCCACTGCTGGGTCAGGCGCTGCTGCGTCGAAACGCCGTGCCACATGCCGTAGGCGAAAGTGCCGAGCAGAAGCAGTCCCGCGATCAGGCAGGCGGCCCAGAGCACGGTGAGCGGGTGCACCCGTCGGTGGCCAGGTTCGGGCGTCGAGGCGGCCGGAATCGGGCGGGCGATGGAGGCCATGTCGCTGGTAGAACGCGCAGCTTCGGGCCAGGCGACAGCCTCAGAGCGTGAAGTAGACGGTCGCTCCCTCTCCGACGGCCCCCTCGGCCCAGATCCGGCCTCCATGCCGGTTCACGATCCGCCTCGCCGTGGCGAGCCCGATCCCCAACCCCGGGTATTCGCTCTGGCTGTGGAGGCGCTGGAAGGCACCGAAGAGGCGGTGACTGTTGATCATGTCGAAGCCGACGCCGTTGTCGCGGACGAAGATGCGCTGCGCTCCATCGACCGTCTCGGAGCCGATCTCGAGCCTCGGGCCGGGCCTCTTCCCGCTGAACTTCCACGCATTGTTGATCAGGTTCCCAAGCAGGATGCGGATGAGGCGGCGGTCGCCGGTGGCCTTGATGTCTGGCACTATCTCCACGTGCATGTCCGGTCGCGGCTCCAGCGCCTTGATCTCGTCGACAACCTCTTTGGCGAGCGCGCTGACGTCCAGCTGCTCGCGACGTATCTCGCCGGCCGTCAGCCTGAAAAGTGTCTGCAGGCCATCGAACACCGAGGTCATCCTCTCGCTAGCCGTCCGCATACGTTCCAGGTAGTCGCGGGCCATCGGGTCGAGGTCTCGGCCGTAGTCGTCGAGCAGCGAGCGGCTGAGCCCGTCGAACGCCTCGAGTGGCGCTCGGAGGTCGTGCGAGACCGAGTAGCTGAACGCCTCGAGCTCTCGGTTGATCGCCGTCAGAGCCGTGGTGCGCTCCTCGACCAGGGTCTCGAGCTGGCTGCGGTACCGGCGCAGCTCCTGCTGCGCGCGGTACAGCTCGACGAAGACCGAGACCTTCGCCCTGAGGATGGCGGGCACGATCGGCGCGAAAACGAAGTCGACCGCGCCGAGGTCATACCCGCGGTACATATTGGTCTCCGCCTGGTCGAGCGCCGTGACGAAGATGATTGGCGTCAACTCGGAACGCGGCCGCTGGCGGATCAGCTGCGCGGTCTCGAATCCGTCCATGATCGGCATCCGCACGTCGAGGAGCACGACTGCGAACTCGCCGCGCAGCAGTTGGCGTAGAGCGTCCGGCCCTGACGAGGCTTCGACCACGTTCTCATCGAGCGCCGTCATGATCGCCTTCAGCGCGAACCGCTTCGTCGGGTCGTCGTCGACGACCAGTATGTTGACCTTCACCTTCGACCCGATGGCCTCGGCGTCGCCCACCCTGCGAGCGGTGGTCACCAACGGATCTTGCGGTAAAGATTCACGCCATCACGAACCTGCTCGTAGTGATTGCGTTCCGGACAGTGGATCAGCGACTCGCGGCGGCCCAGGCCGAGAAAGCCCGACCGGATAAGGCTGTCGTAGAGGAGCCTGTGAACGCGCTCCTGCAGAGATGCGCCGAAGTAGATCAGCACGTTGGCGCACAGGATCAGGTGGAAGTCATTGAAGGATGCATCCGTGACCAGGTTGTGGCGGGCCCACGTCACGCCCGCCTGCAGCCTTCGGTCGAAGCGGGCTGTCCCGCCCGCGACGGTGTAGTGGTCGGAGAGCCTCGCGCGCCCTCCGGCGTTGACGTAGAGCTCCTCGGCCTTGCGCACCCTGTCCAGCGAGTAGCAGCCGGCGCGCCCGACCGCGAGAGTGTCCTCGTTGATGTCGGTCGCGTAGATGGTCGCGTGGTCCAGCATGTCCACTTCGGCGAGGACGATCGCGAGCGACATGACCTCTTCGCCGGTCGCGCAGCCTGCGACCCAGATCCGCACCGATGGAAACGTTCGGAAGATTGGAACCGCCTCGTCGCGGATGCACCGAAGGAGATCAGGGTCGCGAAATAGGCTCGTGACGTTCACGCCCACGACGCCGAGGAACCGCTGCATGCATGAGGCGTCGTGCAGGATCCGGTCCTGGTAGGCCG
This sequence comes from Candidatus Dormiibacterota bacterium, assembly GCA_036491815.1. Lineage (GTDB taxonomy): Bacteria > Chloroflexota > Dormibacteria > Dormibacterales > Dormibacteraceae > DASXBE01. Next base: position 19,187 of record DASXBE010000069.1, read on the forward strand.
ATATGGTTCGGGTGCCCTCCGCGGCCATGGCGGTCACAATGCCGCGCCGCAGCGGGGTCATCGCGTATTCCCGAAAGTCGTAGCCGTAGCAGAGCCTGATGCCCTCGAGGAGCAGCGCGACCTCGATGTCCTCGACCTCCGGAGTGTCGGTCGTCGCGGCCGCCTCCGCGCGGCTCATTGCGTAAGCCACGATTTCAGCATGTTGATCAGCTGCGAGCTGTTCACCGGCTTGGCGATGTAATCCGAGGCGCCGGCTTCCAGGCACTTCTCCCGGTCGCCCTTCATCGCCTTCGCGGTCAGCGCGATGATCGGCCTGCTCTGGTATGCGCCCTGCCGCATCCTGGCCATCGTCTCGTAGCCGTCCATCTCGGGCATCATCACGTCGACCAGGGCCACGTCGATGTCGTCGGCCCCGCTCAGAAGCTCGAGCGCCTCATGCCCGGAGTCGACGGACACCACCTCCATCCGCATGCGTTCCAACAGCGCGGTGAGCGCGAAGATGTTGCGGATGTCGTCGTCCACGACGAGGACCTTCTTGCCTTCTAGCGCGGGATCGGGCTCGACGCCGTGGCCGTTGCTGCCCGCGTGGGAGGCGGTCCCGTTGTCCTTGCGGTCGTGCAAGACGGTCGTGATCTCGGTCTGCAGCCTCTCCGGTGATCTCGCGTCCTTGATCACGATGCTCTTGGCCGCCCGGGCGAGTCTGGTCTCCTCCTTGCGGTCGAGGTCCTTGGCGGTGTAGACGATGACGGGGATGGAGCGCAGCGCGGGGCTTGCCTGCATGTGCTCGATGACCTTCCATCCGCTCATGCCCTGGAGTCCCAGGTCGAGCACGACGCATGTGAACTGCTGTTGGTCGAGAAGGGCGACGGCCTCGTCGCCGGTGGCGACGGCGGTCAGCCGCGCTTCAGATGTCTGCATCAGGTCGACGATGAACTGGCGCTGGACCGGCTCGTCCTCCACGACGAGCACCGAGGCTTCCGCAGGCAGCATCTCCACTGTGGCCGACGCCGGCTCGGAGTGCCACCGGGAGGTCATGCTGCCCGCCCCCACCGGAGTGTGCTCGGACGATCCGTTGGACGCCTGGCCCGGCGCGGACTGGCGGGGTGCCACCCGTGTGCCCACCGGGAGGTAGACGGTGAAGACGCTCCCGACCCCGATCGTGCTCTCGAGCCGGATGTCACCGCCCAGGAGGCGGGTGAGCTCCCGGCAGATCGACAGCCCGAGCCCGGTGCCGCCGTACTTGCGCGTGGTGGTGCCGTCCCCCTGAGCGAACGGCTCGAAGATCGATTGGTGCTTCTCGGCCGGGATGCCGATGCCGCTGTCGGTCACGCTGAAGGAGATCACCTGCAAGGCGCTGTTCAACGACTCGTTGGAGGGGTTCCAGCCCGAGGTGACGAGCTCCGCGCGGAACACCACGCTGCCCTTCTCGGTGAACTTGAAGGCGTTGCTGAGCAGATTGTTGAGGATCTGCTGGACGCGCTGGGGGTCGGTCGGGATGCTCTGCGGGACGTCGGGCCGGATGTCGATCGTGAAGTCGAGCCGGGTCGCCTCGGCGACATGCCGGAACATGCGCTCGAGCATCGGCTTGAGCTCGGCCACCGGCCAGTTCGTGATGTCGAGGGCGACAGTGCCGGACTCGATCTTGGACAGATCGAGGATGTCGTTGATTAGCTTCAACAGGTCGGTGCCCGAAGACCGGATGATCGTTGCGTACTCGATCTGCTTCGGGATCAGGTTCCCATCGGGATTGGCCGCGAGCTCCTGCGCGAGGATGAGCAGGCTGTTGAGTGGCGTGCGCAGCTCGTGGGACATGTTGGCCAGGAACTCGGACTTGTACCGAGATGTGAGCGCGAGCTGCTCGGCCTTCTCCTCGACAAGGACCTTGGCCGCCTCGAGCTCGGTCCGCCTCTGTTCGATCTCGGAGTTCTGCAGCACGAGCTGGCGCGCCTTCTCGCCCAGCTCCTCGTTGGTGTGCTGCAGCTGATCCTGCTGGCTCTGCAGCTCGTTGGCCAGCGACTGAGACTGCTTCAGCAGCTCCTCGGTTCGACTGTTCGCCTCGATGGTGTTGAGCACGATGCCGATGCTCTCGGTGAGCTGGTTCAGAAAGTCCATGTAGGTCGCGCTGAAAGGCGTGAACGAAGCGAGCTCGATGACGGCACGTACGTCTCCCTCGAAAACGACCGGGAGGACGACGATGTGCGCGGGCTTGGCCTCGCCCAGGCCCGAGTTGATGCGGATGTACTCCGCCGGCGCGTGGTTGACCACGATCGGCTTCTTCTCGATGGCGCACTGGCCGACGAGCCCCTCGCCGAGCCCGAACTCCAGCGGCACGCTCCTGCGCTGCTTGTAGGCGTACCCGGCCTGGAACGCCAGGTGCGCGGCCCGCCCGTTGGCTCCGACCATCCCGTAGAACACCGCGTGCTCGGCGTGGACGAGAGGAGCGAGCTCGGAAAGGATCATCTTGGAGACCGTCATCGGGTCGCGCTGGCCCTGCAGCATGCGCGTGAAGCGCGTGAGGTTCGTCTTCAGCCAGTCCTGCTCGGTGTTCTTCTCGGTGGTCTCCTTGAGGTTGCGGATCATCTCGTTGATGTTGTCCTTCAGGACAGCGACTTCCCCGCTCGCCTCGACGCCGATCGAGCGCGTGAGGTCGCCCTTGGTCACGGCGGTCGCCACCTCGGCGATCGCGCGCACCTGGGTGGTGAGCGTGGCAGACAGCTGGTTCACATTGTCCGTGAGGTCTCGCCACGTGCCGGCGGCGCCGGGCACCTTGGCCTGGCCTCCGAGCCGCCCCTCGACACCGACCTCGCGCGCCACGCTGGTCACCTGCTCGGCGAACACCGCGAGGGTATCGGTCATGCTGTTGATGGTTTCGGCAAGCTCAGCGATCTCGCCCTTCGCCTCCAGTGTCAGCTTGCCCCTGAGGTTGCCGTTCGCGACCGCGGTGACCACCTTCGCGATGCCACGCACCTGGTCGGTCAGGTTGCTCGCCATCGTGTTCACGTTGTCGGTGAGGTCCTTCCACGTGCCGGCCACGCCCTTGACCTCCGCCTGGCCGCCGAGCTTGCCCTCGGTGCCCACCTCGCGCGCGACGCGCGTCACCTCGCCGGCGAACGCGTTGAGCTGATCGACCATTCGGTTCACGGTGTTCTTGAGCTCCAGGATCTCGCCCCGGACGTCCACCGTGACCTTCTTGGAGAGGTCGCCGTTGGCGACCGCGGTGGTCACCTCGGCGATGTTGCGGACCTGGCCGGTCAGGTTGCCGGCCATCAGGTTCACGTTGTCGGTGAGGTCCTTCCAGACTCCGCCGACCCCGCGGACGTCGGCCTGACCGCCAAGGCGGCCCTCGGTGCCCACCTCGCGCGCAACGCGAGTCACCTCGCCCGCGAACGCGTTGAGCTGGTCGACCATCCGGTTGACCGTGTCCTTCAGGGCGAGGATCTCGCCCCGGACGTCGACGGTGATCTTCTTGGAGAGGTCGCCGTTGGCGACCGCGGTGGTCACCTCGGCGATGTTTCTTACCTGGCTGGTCAGGTTGCCGGCCATGAAGTTCACGTTGTCGGTGAGGTCCTTCCAGACGCCGCCAACACCCTTCACCTCGGCCTGGCCGCCCAGCCTGCCCTCCGTGCCCACCTCGCGCGCGACACGCGTCACCTCGCCGGCGAATGCGTTGAGCTGATCGACCATCCGGTTCACGGTGTTCTTGAGCTCGAGGATCTCGCCCCGTACGTCCACCGTGACCTTCTTGGAAAGGTCGCCGTTGGCGACGGCGGTGGTCACATCGGCGATGTTGCGGACCTGGCCGGTCAGGTTGCCGGCCATCAGGTTCACGTTGTCGGTGAGGTCCTTCCAGACTCCGCCGACACCGCGGACGTCGGCCTGGCCGCCGAGCTTGCCCTCGGTGCCGACCTCGCGCGCGACGCGCGTCACCTCGCCGGCGAACGCGTTGAGCTGGTCGACCATGGTGTTGACAGTGTTCTTCAGCTCGAGGATCTCGCCCTGGACGTCGACGGTGATCTTCTTGGAGAGGTCGCCGTTGGCGACGGCGGTCGTCACCTCGGCGATGTTGCGGACCTGGCTGGTGAGGTTGCCGGCCATGAAGTTCACGTTGTCGGTGAGGTCCTTCCAGACGCCGCCGACGCCCTTCACTTCGGCCTGGCCGCCGAGCTTGCCCTCGTTGCCCACCTCGCGGGCGACACGCGTCACCTCGCCTGCGAATGCGTTGAGCTGATCGACCATCGTGTTAACGGTGTTCTTGAGCTCGAGGATCTCGCCCTGGACGTCGACGGTGACCTTCTTGGAAAGGTCGCCGTTGGCGACGGCGGTGGTCACATCGGCGATGTTGCGGACCTGGCCGGTCAGGTTGCCGGCCATCAGGTTCACGTTGTCGGTGAGGTCCTTCCAGACTCCGCCGACCCCGCGCACCCTTGCCTGGCCGCCGAGCTTGCCCTCGGTGCCGACCTCGCGCGCGACGCGCGTCACCTCGCCGGCGAACGCGTTGAGCTGGTCGACCATCCGGTTGACAGTGTTCTTAAGCTCGAGGATCTCGCCCTGGACGTCGACGGTGATCTTCTTGGAGAGGTCGCCGTTGGCGACGGCGGTGGTCACCTCGGCGATGTTTCTCACCTGGCTGGTGAGGTTGCCGGCCATGAAGTTGACGTTGTCGGTGAGGTCCTTCCAGACGCCGCCGACGCCCTTCACATCGGCCTGGCCGCCCAGCTTGCCTTCCGTGCCGACCTCACGGGCGACACGCGTCACCTCGCCGGCGAACGCGTTGAGCTGGTCGACCATCGTGTTGACCGTGTTCTTGAGCTCGAGGATCTCGCCGCGGACCTCGACCGTGACCTTCTTGGAGAGGTCGCCGTTGGCCACCGCGGTGGTCACGTCGGCGATGTTGCGGACCTGGCCGGTCAGGTTGCCGGCCATCAGGTTCACGTTGTCGGTGAGGTCCTTCCAGACTCCGCCGACGCCCCTCACTTGCGCCTGGCCCCCCAGCCGTCCCTCCGTGCCCACCTCCCGGGCGACGCGTGTCACCTCGGAGCTGAAGGAGCGAAGCTGATTGACCATCGTGTTGACCGTCTTGGCCGTCTCGAGGAACTGCCCCTGCAGCCGGCGGCCTTCGATCTCGAGCGCCATGGTCTGGGTGAGGTCGCCGTTGGCGACGGCGCTGATGACGCGGGCCATCTCCGCATTCGGCCGGACGAGGTCCTCGATCAGGTCGTTGACAGCGTCGAGCGTGGAAGACCACGCGCCGCCCGCGTGAGGGACGGCTGCCGACTTGACCTGGCCCTCCTTGCCGACACGCTTGCTGAGCCGCCTGATCTCGCGCTCGAGGCGCTGATTCGACTCGATGATCTCATTCAGGGCGCTCGCCACCTCGCCCGCCGAGCCGCTCCACGTTTTGGGCATTCGCGCCGAAAAGTCGCCACTGCGAACCGAGGTCAGGACCTCGAGCGTCGTCCTGGCCTCGATGGAGTCGGCGCCTTTACGCCGCTCACTGCCGCGTTTGACTGGGGATATGGTGGCCATCCTATTTCTTCGTTCCTTCCTTTCCTCTAGTGATCGCTGTGCTGTTCGTTCCGCCGTCAGGTCAAAGGCTCTTGGGGACCCATAGCTTGAGAGTGGCGCCGGCGCCAGGCTCGCTCGTCACCCGGAACCAGCCGCCCGCCAGCTGTGCCCGCTCGCGCATGGCGAGCAGGCCGAGATGGCCCGGCATGTGGGCCGACTGGGACACGATGAATCCCTTGCCGTCGTCGCTCACCTCGACCAGGTAGCCGCCGTCCGACTCGTGCCCGATCACCGCGACCCGCGTGGCCTTAGCGTGCTTTTCGACATTGGTCAGGGCTTCGGAGACGTTCTTCAGGATGATCGCCTCGATCGCCTCGGGCATGTCCGCCGGCAGGTCGAGGTCGGCGTGGGTCTCGATGCCGGAATTGACCCGCATGGACCCGAGCCGTTCGCTGATCGCGTCCTTGATGTCGCGTGGCAGAGGCAGGGCTTCCGGGCTGACGTTGATCAGTAGCCGGCGCAGGGAGTCTTCGACTTTGCGAAGCGTGTTGCTGAGCTGCTCGAGCTGCATGTCCGCGCGGTTGCCGCCGGCGTCGGCTCGCATCCGCTCGACCTGCAGCTCGGCGCCGGTGAGGAGCTGGAGGGCGTCGTCGTGCAACGTGCTGGCGAACCGCCGTCGCGCCTCATCGCCGCCCGCCGCGATGTTGTTCAGGAGGTGGCGCCGCGCCGCGACGGCCTCGTCGAGCCGGACCGCCGTCTGGGCGAGGTCGTCCTCCGCCTCCTTGTACTGCCAGACGAGGCCGGTCGCCATCGCGGCCATGCGCAGGATCCACAGGTCGTCCAGGCTGAAGCCGGCGATCGAATCGAACGCGACCAGGGCGCCGATCCGCCGGTCGCCCGCCCTCCAAGAGGCGGCGATCGAGGTCTCGACCT
>DASXBE010000070.1:0-3536 GCA_036491815.1 Candidatus Dormiibacterota bacterium
CTTCGCGTCACCGTACTCGCGCACGAAGTCGTGGTACTTCTGATTGCTCAGCGCCTTGAGCGGCGTGGTGTACAGGACCTTCGAACCCTCGCGCAGCGCGCGGAAGATCGAGTACTCGGCGACCATCGTCTTCCCGCTGGAGGTTGGTGCGCTGACGAGCACGCCGCCGTCTCCCGCATCCAGCTTCTCGATCGCCTCGCGCTGGAAAGCGTCGAGCTTGAAGGGCAGCGTGGCCTCGAACTCGGTGACCAGGCTCTCGACAGCCTTCATAGGCGGAGCAGCTCGGTCGAGACGTCCGTGATCCGCGCGCCATCGCTGTGGGACTCGATGTAGGAGAGCGCGGAGGCGAGCACCTCGTCGGCGTGGCGCCCATCGCCGCTCACCGTCGCCACGGCGAGCTCCGCGAGCTGCCATCGGTCGAGCTCGCCGACCTCGGCGGCCGCCACCTTCATCTCCTGGCGCAGCCTGCGCAGCAGGCCGCTCACGACCTGCCGCTTGGATTTGAGCGACTGGCTATCCGGCACGTGCAGGACGACCCGCAGCAGGCCGACGGTCAGGGGGGACGACATCCATCCGCTAGATTAGGTCGGTGAAGAGTGGCGTATCCGAGCTGGCCGAGCTTGGACGCGAACTGGTGCGGGCCTCGTACCTCAAAGGGGACTTCGTCCTTCGCTCCGGGAAGCGTTCCAATCGCTACTTCGACAAGTTCCTCTTCGAGACGAATCCAGCCCTGCTCAAGCGCCTCGGCGTACACCTGGCGGCGCTCGTGCCACCGAGGACCCAGCAGCTTGCCGCACCGGAGCTTGGGGCCGTGCTCCTCGGGGGTGCCGTCTCGATGGAGAGCGGCCTCCCGCTCATCCTCGTCCGCAAGGAGCCCAAAGGCTACGGCACCTCCAAGCAGCTGGAGGGCCGCTTCGAACCTGGCGAGCGCGTCACGGTGATCGAGGACGTCGTGACCACCGGCGGCGACTCTTTGCGCTCGGTCCAGGTCCTGCGCGACGCGGGCCTCGAGGTGATCCATCTGGTGGTCGTGCTCGACCGCGGCGAGGGAGGCGAGGACAACATCCGCGCGGCCGGCATCCCCTACTCGCCACTCTTCCGCGTGCAAGACCTCGAGCTTGACTGACCTCCTGATCCGCGGCGGCACTGTGCACACGCCCGAAGGCCCGCGCCAGGTGGATGTGCACGCAAGCGACGGCGTCATCACGGCCCTCGATTCGGGCCGGCCGGCGCCGCCGCGCGCCAAGGTCGTCGACGCGTCCGGCATGTACGTCCTGCCCGGGGCGATCGACGTCCACGTGCACAGCCGCGACCCGGGATTCCCCGAAAAGGAGGATTTCGGCTCGCTGACGTCCGCCGCCGCGGCGGGGGGTGTGACGACGGTGATCGACATGCCGAACACGGTGCCGGCCGTGGACAGCGCCGGAGTGATGGAGGCAAAGGCGGCCCTGGCCCGCGCCAGAGCCCACGTGGACTTCGCGCTGTGGGGACTGATCAGGTCGACGTCGACCGCCGAGCAGCTGGAGGGCCTCGCCGCCGCCGGGGCGGTCGGCTTCAAGGCATACCTCGGCTACGCGTTCAGCCTGAGCCGCAAGCAGGTCCAGTTCTCGGCCGCGGCGGACGATCCCGACCTCGAGCCCCCGCCCGACTACGGAACGCTCGCGCGGCTTGCCCCGCAGCTGGGCGCTCTCGGCCTGCCGGTGGCGATCCACGCGGAGGACCCCACCGTCCTTGCCGCCTTCCGGCGCCCGCTGGTGACCTACAGCGACCTCCTGGATTGGCGCCGGCCGGAAGCCGAAGCGGTCGCCATCTCGGCCGCCGCGGTGATCGCCAGGGAGTGGGGTGTCCAGCTTCACATCGCGCACCTCTCGAGCGGCCTCGGCTTGCGCGCCGCCGAGGACGCGCAACGCGCGGGGACCTCGCTCACGATGGAAACCTGCCCGTCGTACCTGTGGCTCACCGATCAGGACTTCGAGCGCGCGGGCCACTCGATGAAGATGCTGCCTCCAGTCCGCACATCCGCCGACCGAGACGCCTTGATCGACGGCCTTTCGCGCGGGGCCATCACCGTCGTCGCGACCGACCACGCACCTCACACGGACGAAGAGAAGTCGAGGTCTTTTGAGGATTCGCCGCCAGGCAGCCCGGGAGTACAGACGCTTTACGTCAGCTGTCTCGAGCTGGCTCAGCGACTCGGCAACGTGTGGCTCGCCGCCCGGTGGGTCAGCGAGCAACCCGCCGCTCTCGCCGGGCTCGCCGAGAGCAAGGGCGTGATCGCGCCAGGTTTCGACGCGGACATCGTGATCGTCGATCCCAGCCGCAAGACCACCGTGAGGCCGTCCGAGATGCGCTCGCGGCAGCGCCACGGCGCGCTCGAGGGCAAGGAGTTCGGCTTTGCCGTGAAGGACGTCTTCCTGAGGGGGGAGAGCGTCGTCAAGGCGGGCCGCGCCCGCGGCCGGTGGCTCAGGCCGGCCCGCCGGCCCGAACCACGGGGCCTCGTGAGCCTGGAGGAGGCCCGGTGAGAGGCCGCGTTGTCCTCGCCGCCGCCCTGCTCACGTGCTTGGCCGCCGCCGCCGGCTGCTCGATCCCTGGCGGGTCATCGTCCGCCTCGCCCACGCCGGCCACGTCCGCGAAATCGACCCCAGGCGCCGACTCGGTCCCGACCCCACCTGGCTTCCCCGCCGACGTGCCCGTCTACCCGGGCGCACGCCTGACCTCGGGCGGCGCGTTCAACTCGACCGGCCAGTCGGCGTGGGGCCTGACGTGGCAGACGCCCGACACGGCGGACAAGGTCCAGGCCTTCTACCTCGCCAAATTGAAGCAGGGGGACTGGACCGTCAGCTTCAGCGGGACGGCCAACGGTTCCTTCTCAGCCGTGTTCGCCCGCAAGAGCGATTCGAAGGTCAACGGAGTGCTCAGCGTCGCGGCGAGCTCCGGCGTGACGACCATCTCGATGAGCCTGGTCGCGGGTCAGTAGCGCTTTTTGGTCCGCCGGCGGACGTAGCCGTAGACCCAGAAAAGGCAGATCAGCGACAGGACGACCGCCATGCCGATAGCGGCCAGATGCTCCATTGCGGTAAATAGTGAGCGATGGCCAAGCTCGGCATCGTCAAGGTGAAGCTCGAAAAGGACGTGAACTGCTACATCGTCTCCGACTCGGCCACCAAGGAGGCGGTCGTCATCGACCCAGGCCTACCGGCGGACAAGATCGTCGAGCAGGCCAAGGGCCTGAAGGTCAAGTTCATCCTCGCCACGCACTGCCATCCCGGCCACGTCGCCGGCAAGGACGACGTGAAGGCGGCCACGGGCGGCGAGACCGGCCTGCACTCCGCTGACGCGAAGCAGTTCCTGCGCTCGGCCGACCGCTACCTCCTCGACGGCGACGAGCTGGAGTTCGGCGAGCTCAGGATCTCGGTGATCCACACGCCCGGCCACACGCCGGGCAGCATCTGCTACCTGATCGCGAACCACGCGTTCGTGGGAGACACCATCCTGGCCGGCGGAATCGGCAAGCAGACCCCGGAGACCGACCTGCG
>DASXBE010000071.1:0-13533 GCA_036491815.1 Candidatus Dormiibacterota bacterium
TCCAGCGGGAAGACGATGGTCGCCGAGTACTCGATCTTCCGCGCGCTGCGCGAGGGTTCGAAGGTCCTGTACACCACGCCGCTCAAGGCGCTGAGCAATCAGAAGTACCACGACTTCGTGCGCGAGTACGGTGACGCGAAGGTCGGGCTGGTGACGGGCGAGAACACGATCAACGATCAAGCGCCCGTCGTGGTGATGACGACCGAGATCCTGCGCAACCTGATCTACGAGGACCCTGCGCGCCTCGACCTCGTCCGCTATGTGGTGCTCGACGAGGTCCACTACATCGACGATTTCCCGCGCGGCTCCGTGTGGGAGGAGATCGTCATCCAGGCCCCGCGGGGCATCAAGCTCGTCGGCCTGTCGGCGACGATCGGCAACTACCGCGAGATCGCCGACTGGATGGCGGAGAACCGCGGCGGCATGGAAACCGTGTTCCACGACGTCCGGCCCGTCGAGCTGAAGATGTGGCTCGCGATCAACAACCGCTTCCTGCCTCTCTTCAAAACGGATGGCGGCATCGACCAGCGGACGTGGAGCAAGGCGGCGCAGGAAGAGGAGGCGTCCTATCGGATCGGCGGCTACCGCGGGCTGCCCTCGAACGACCTCCTGCATGTGATCCAGGAGCTGCGCGGCCTCGAGATGCTGCCGGCGATCTACTTCATCTTCTCGAGGCGCGGGTGCCGAGAGGCGCTTCAGCGCTGCGCCTACCACGAGCTCGACCTGACGACCGCCGCCGAGAAGGAGGCCATCGACCGCGTGGCCGCCGAGCGGTTGAAGGGGCTCACGGACCATGACGAGGAGGCGCTCTTCCGCCGCATGGTCGACTCCCGGCTGCTGCGCCGAGGCCTGGCCGAGCATCACGCGGGCCTGCTGCCGTACCACAAGGAGATGGTCGAAGAGCTCTTCCAGCAAGGGCTGATCAAGGTGGTGTTCGCGACCGAGACCCTATCCCTCGGCATCAACATGCCGGCCCGCGGCGTGGTGGTCTCCTCCTTCACGAAGTTCGACGGCGTCAACTTCTCGCACCTGACGACCGGCGAGCTCACCCAGCTCATGGGGCGGGCCGGACGGCGGGGCATCGACGTGATCGGCCACGGCGTGATCCTCAAGGAGTCGGACGTCGAGGTCGGGACCATCTACGAGGTCGCGATGGGACCCACATTGGTGGTCGAGTCGAAGTTCCTTCCGAGCTACAACATGGCGCTCAACCTGCTTCGCGTCTACACCCCGGAGGAGGCCGAGGCCCTCATGCAGCGCTCCTTCGGCCAGTTCCAGAAACGCCTGGCCGCGGAGCAGGCCGGCGAGCGCTTGGTCAACGTGCGCGAGCGGCTCTCGGACGTCCGCCGCGTGTGGGACGACAAGGACGTTTCGATCGAGGACGTCGCGCAGTACTTCAAGCTCGAGGACCGGCGCCGCGCGATCCGGATCGAGCTCAAGCGCCTGCGCCGCGAAGGCGGTGCGCAGAGGCGTGGCCGCAGGGGACGCCAGACGCGCGCGATGCCGCCCGCGGCGCGCACCATGCAGCGCCTCGAGGTCGAGGCGAAGGGGCTGCTCGAACGGCAGCAGCGGCTCAAGGTGGTGCGCTCCCCGCGGTTCGGGGAGCTGCTCCAGAGGTACGCGGAGATCAGGACGCTGCAGAAGGAGCTCGAGAGCGGCCAGCGCGAGGTCACCGGCCAGATGGACGAATACCCGCGCAAGCTGCGGCGGCTGGCCCGGATCCTGACCGAGACGGGCTTTCTCGCGCACGACAAGCCGACCGACAAAGGCCTTTTCGCCGCACGCATCTACGGCGAGAACACCATCCTGGTGGCGGAAGCGGTGTGGCTCGGCTGGTTCGAAGGGCTGACCGCGGAGGAGCTTTGCGCCGTGATCGTGATGCTCGCGGCCGAGGACCGAGAGCGCGGGCGCGATCGGGGCCAGGCCCGCAGCTACCGCCGATATCCCACGCCGGCGATCGCCCAGACGGCGCGCCTCGTGCGCTCGCTTTATTTCAGATTCGCCGACCTGGAGAGCGACCTGGACGAGCCGAACCTGCGGCAGCCCTCGCACGACTACATCGACTTCGCCTACCGGTGGTCGGCCGGCGAGGCCCTGGACCAGATCCCGCTGCCCCCCAACGTCGACATCGGCGACGCCATCAAGGCGATGAAGGCCAACTACTCGCTGCTCCGCCAGCTCGAGTTTGCGCTGCGCCAGGCCAAATCCCCCCTGCTGGACGCGGTCTCGAAGGCGGTCGGCCAGATGGAACGGGACGTGATCAAGCGCACATACTGAAACCAGGATGAGGACCAAGAAACGGCGCATCCTGGTCACCGGCGTGGCGCGCTGGTGGGGCGCCCTGACGGTCCAGCGGCTCATCGAGGACCCGGACGTTGCCGAGGTCATCGGCATCGACATCCGCGAGCCCCGCTACGACCTGGGCAGGGCCGACTACCTGAACCTCGACATCCGCCATTCCCTGATCGGAAAGCTCGTGCGCTCGGTCGGCATCGACACGGTGGTCCACACGCTCACGCGCATCGATTCGTTCGACATGGACCGAGCCCGCGCTCACGAGATGAATGTCATCGGCACGCTCAACCTGCTCGCCGGGTGCGCCGGCGAGGGCAGCCCGGTCCGCAGGTTCGTGCTCAAGTCTTCCGGCCACGTATACGGCTCGCGCTTTGATCTGCCGGTCGCGCTGCGCGAGGACCACCGCCTGGACAGCAACTCGAAGCACCAGTTCGTCCGCGACATCGTCGAGGTCGAGTCGTACGCCAGCGACTTCGCGGTCCGCAACCCTGAGATCTCGATCCTCACCCTCCGCTTCGCCAACAGCCTCAACCCGCAGGAGCCCCAACCTCTGGCCCGATATCTCGACATGGAGGTCGTGCCGACGGTGATCGGGTATGACCCGCCGCTTCAGCTGATCCATCGCGACGACTGCATCACGGCAATGGTGCTGGCGACGAAACGTGGGCCGGCGGGCGCCTACAACATCGCGGCGCCCGGCCCCGAGCCGCTCTCGAAGCTGCTGGATGACGCGGGCAAGCTGCACGCCCCCCTTCTCCCTCCGCTGGGGTTGGAGCTGGCGGCGTTCGGCATCCGCAAGGCGGGTTTCGCGTTCCTGTCGCCGCAGCTGCTCGACCTCCTGCGCTGGGGCCGCTCGCTGTCCACCGCCAAGGCGGCGCGCGAGCTCGGCTTCCGGGCGGCGCGCACGTCGCAGGCCGCATTCCAGGACTTCATCCAGGAGCGCCGCGTCCTGCGCTACGAACCGGACAAATATCGCTACCAGTACGAGAAGGAGCTCGAAGACTTCATCCACAGCCGCCAGCCGAACCCTGACGACGCCGACTCCAACGGCTCCGTCGGTCCGGAGGACGAAAACGGGGCTAGACCTCTCCGCCGCCCCCGTCGATCACGATCACCTCGCCGTTGACGTAGCTCGCCGCGTCGGAGGCGAGGAACACCACCGCCGACGCCACCTCCTCCGGGAGCCCGATCCGGCCCATGGGGTTCGAGGACAGGACCCGGTCGAGGATCGCCTCGTTGGCCCAGAGCGCCTCGGCGAATCTCGTCTTGATCAGGCCCGGCGCCACCGCGTTGACCCGCGCCTTGCCCCCGATCTCGCGCGCCAGCTGACGGGTCAGCATGATCACGCCGGCCTTCGTGATGTTGTACACGCCCAGGCCGATCCCCGGCCGCAGCCCACCGATGCTCGCCACGTTCACGACAGCGCCCCCGTGCGCCTCCATGTAGGTCTCATAGACGAGCTTGGTCAGGATGAACACTCCTCGCAGGTTGACCTCGAAGGTCTTGTCCCAGGCTGCGATGTCGGCCCCGAGCACCGGGCCCATGTACGGATTGGTGGCCGCGTTGTTGACCAGGATGTCGATCCGGGAGAACCGCTCCATCACGCCCTTGACCAGGCGGTCCAGGTCCTCTGGCCGTCCCGCATGGGCGGCGATGGCCACGGCCTTCTCGCCGTGCTGGGCGTTGATCCGCTCGGCCTCCTGGTCGAGATCCGCCTGCTTCCGGCTGGAGATCACGACCTGGGCGCCCTGCTCAGCCAGCGCGGCTGCGATGGCGCTGCCGATGCCGCGGCTGCCGCCCGTGACGAGGGCGACCTTTCCGGTGAGGTCGAACCTGGAGGCCGCTGACACGGCTGATACGATAGCCCGACTTAATTAAATGACGGCTGAGAGGGGTCGGAGCTGATGGCAATCGAAGGCAAGGCGGCGGAGGACATCCTCGAACGCATCTTCCAGCCCGCCACCAAGCCAAGCGCCCGGGACCAGGCCGAAGAGACGCTCCGGCACCCGAAGCGCGTGGTCTATGTGGCGATGTCGAACAAGGTCTTCTACTGGCGCAATCACATCCAGAAGTTCGTTCTGGACTCCGGGCTGGTGCCGGTGAGCCCGTTCATGCTCTTCGACTACTACCTCATGCATACCGTCTCGAAGGAGATCGTCCGGGAGGCGATGAACAATCTGCTCGCCCGCTGCGACGAGGTCTGGGTTTTCGGCCGGCTGTCGCTCGGGGTCAAAGTCCAGGTGGGCATCGCCAAGCGGATGAGCAAGCCGATCCGGTACTTCGACATCGCCGACCTGCCGATGGCCGTCATGCCGATCAGCGAGGAGACGGCACAGGAAGAGCTGAAGGACTGAGGTCCCCCATCGCTCGAAGGGGGCGCTAGGCGGGTTCGGTGGTCAGCTCCCGACGACCCGGCGGTGCCACGCTTCCGGATCGCCCAGCTCGCTCAGCGTGGGCATCGCCCCCGCCCCGTCCCAGACCCGGTTGAGGGCCGCCATCCCGTGCCGGTCGAAGATGGCGCGGCAGAACGCCTCACCGCGGCGGTACTGCTGCAGCTTGAGGTCGAGCCCGGTCAGCTTCCAGACCAGCATCTCGAGCGCGCTCTTTCCGGAGCTCCGCCGCCGGTACGCCTGCTCCAGCTGCTCGAACCCGGGAAGCAGCCTGCCACCCAGCTCGTTCATGACCAGGTTGCTGTAGCCCTCCACGACCGACATGGTGCCCTGGATCTGCCGCATCACGCGCCACTGGGCAGGCAGCACCCCCGCGAAGGCCGCGAACCGCGCGAACGGCGCGCCCTTTCTGGTCACCGTCTCGAGGAGGGCCCGCATCGACTCCTCCATGTACGGGCGCAGCCATGGATGGGCGGCGAACTGCCAGGCGTGCGTCATCTCGTGCAGGATCAGCCACCGCCTGAGGTCCTCGTCAGGCAGGTCGGCGCGCTCTCTCCATTCCTGGACGTTCGTCTCCACCAGGTAGAGCCCCTCGCCGCCGCCGGCCTCGGCTCCAAGCAGCTGGGGGTCGTACTGTCCGAGCACCCGCGTGCCGAGGAACGCCAGGAGGTAGCCGAGGTAGCGATCGACGCCCGCGCGGCCAACCTCGACCAGGAGCGAGTTGGGCATCCGTCCAACCTCGAGCACGGGGTCGACCACCCGGCGGAAGATGTCGAGGTTCAGGTTCAGCCAGCCAACCCTGTCGAGCGCCTCGAACCGCGGGATCGAGGAGCCCTTGGGGATCGGGCCCACGAATTCGAGCAGGGGCTTTTCAAGGCTCGCCGCAAGCGAGCGGTAACCCCGGGTCGCCGACGCGAGCTCGGCGGCCGGCAGGGTGGGCGAATCGAGCCGGCGCTCGGCCGTGCGCCGAACGTCCTCCCAGTCGAGGAGCAGCGACGAGCCTCCCCTGGGCCGGACCGCCTCGGCGACGGCGGCCGTAGCGAAGCCGAGCAGGACTCCATAGAGCGCCGCGCGTCCGACCGACCGCCTCATGCCCCCAGCCTACGAGGGCTGGGCCGGCACCGGCGCCTGGGTCAGTAGATGTAGGGCCAAGACCGGTTCCGCTTGAAGACCACCTTGCAGCCTTCGCACCGGAACACGATCTGGAGGTGGCGCCTACCGATCGCGGCGGCGTCCCGGCCGCAGACCGGGCAGGACGCTGTTTCGTCTTGGTAGGGCGCGGGCAGCGGATCGACCTTGATCTCTAGACGGCGTCTTTTCTTTGACATTTACCTCTCTATCGCCTTTTTTCCAGGTGGTTGCTTAAACGTCGAGCAGGGACACATCGAGGTTCTTCAGCTCCTCCGGCGGATCCACTCCAGCATTGCGCAGGCGCTTCATCAGGGCCAGGATGTAGCGGACTCCGGCGAGGTTGACGTGATGCTCGCGCGTCAGCGTCTGGATCGCCTGGAGCTTCATCACGTCCCGCCGGGAGTAGCGCCTGCGGTTGGTGAGCGTGCGCTTGGGGTGGATCATGCTGAGGTGCTCGTACATCATCAAAGTGCGCGGGTGCACCTCCAGGATCTCGGAAGCCACGCTGAGCGTGAAGATGGGCTTGTCGAGATCCATGCCGGCATCGCTCGATGCCGCGAGGGTTACCGCGACTGCGTCGCGTGGTTTGAGCTTCATGATGTTTGCGGGCGGGCGGGTTATATCGTTTGAGCGATCGCGGACCTAACGTTGGGTGACAGGAGCGCTTGCAGATTCGCTGCAATTGTGCAGGGCGATAATCCCCCTTACAATGTATTTTTGTTAAGTAATGGCGGCAACCCATCGTCGGCCAGGCTCCTTCTGGTCGCCTGGATGGCCTCCATATAGTTACGGGCGTGTCCAGCCTCCTCAGCCTGCTGCTGGTCAGCGTCTCGGTCGGCCTGAGCAACTTCGCGGGCGCGATTGGCATCGGACTCAGCGGGATCGACGCCAAAACGAGGATCCGGGTAGGGCTGGCCTTCGGGCTCTTCGAGGCGCTGATGCCGGTGGTCGGCCTGGTGGTTGGGGCGCAGGTCGCGGGCTACATCGGGCACGGCCTGACGGGCGTCATCGCCGGTGGCATCCTGGTCCTGACCGGCCTGTACACAATCGTGGAGGGACGGAGGGTCGAGCACGACGAGCCCGCGCGCGGCCTGCGCACGCGCCAGCTCCTGTTCACGGCGTTTGCGCTCAGCATCGACAACCTGGCGGTCGGCTTCGCGCTCGCCGTCTATCACATCCAGATCGTGCTGGCGGCGGCCACGATGGGCGTGATCAGCGTGGCCATGTCGCTCGTCGGCCTCGAGCTGGGCCACCGGCTGGGCAAGCACGTCGAGGCGTGGAGCGAGGAGATCGGTGGCGGCGTTCTGATCCTGGTCGGCCTGGCCATCGCCGCAGGCCTGCTGCACTAGCCCCGAGACCGGGCCGACCTACGATATCGGCGTGAGCGAGGCCCCCAAGCTGGAGCAGGTCCTTGTCGCCGTGGACGGCCACGTCGCCACGGTCACGCTCAACCGCCCAGAGCAGCGCAACCCGCTTTCCGGGACCATGCTCCGCGACCTGGCAGCCGCCTTTCGATGGTGCAAGGCCGAGGAGGAGGTCCGGGTCGTAGTCCTGACGGGGGCCGGCGATCGCGTGTTTTGCGCGGGTGCGGACCTCAACAGCTTCAACGGCGTGATGACCGACCTCGAGCGCCACCGCAGCCGCGGGCTTTTCGTCGAGCTCTTCACGCTGATGGAGGAGCTGGGCAAGCCCATCGTCGGCCGGATCAACGGCCATGCCCTCGCGGGAGGGCTCGGTCTGGCGTGCGCCTGCGACATCCTGGTCTCGATCGACACCGCGACGTTTGGCACGCCGGAGATCAACGTCGGGATCTGGCCGATGATGATCCAGGCCATCCTCGCGCGCAACATTCCACGCAAGGTCCTGCTCGAGATGCAGATGCTCGGCGAGCGGTGGACCGCCACGCAGCTGCAGGGAGTCGGAGTCGTCAACCGCGTCGTGCCGCATGCGCAGCTCGACTCGACGGTGACTGAGATCGCGGGCCGGCTGGCCAAGAAGTCGCCCCTCGCGATGCGCCTGGGGCGCGACTCCTTCTACCGTCAGCAGGACATGGAGTTCCGCGCCGCCCTCGACTACCTGCACAGCCAGTTCACCCTGGTCACGCTGACCGAGGACTCGAAGGAGGGCATCAAGGCCTTCTTCGAGAAACGCGATCCCGACTTCAAGGGAAGGTAGCGGCATGAGCGACTCGCGCCAGCGCGACCTGAGCGAAAAGGCGCTCAGGGGCGGCACTCGCTACCTGCCCAAGCTGCGGGAGCAGAACAAGCTGACAGCGCGCGAGCGACTCGACCTGCTGCTCGACAAAGGGTCCTTCGTCGAAGACGGGCTGTTCGCCAATGTGCTCGCCGACGAGCTGCCGGCCGATGGCGTGGTCACCGGCCTCGGGACGATCGACGGCCGCCAGGTGGCAGTGATGGCGAACGATCCGACCGTCAAGGCGGGCAGCTGGGGAGCCCGCACTGTCGAAAAGATCGTGCGGATTCAGGAGACGGCGGCCAAGATCCGCGTCCCCCTCTTCTACCTCGTCGACTCGGCCGGCGCGCGGATCACGGACCAGATCGAGATGTTCCCAGGCCGCCGGCACGCTGGCCGGATCTTCTACAACGAGGTGCAGCTCTCGGGGGTGGTGCCGCAGGTGTGCCTGCTCTTCGGCCCGTCCGCCGCGGGCGGCGCCTACATCCCCGCGTTCTGCGATGTGGTCGTGATGGTCGAGGGCAACGCCTCGATGTACCTCGGGTCGCCGCGGATGGTTGAGGTCGTCGTCGGCGAGAAGGTGAGCCTGGAAGAGCTCGGGGGCGCACGCATGCACTGCACGGAGAGCGGCTGCGGCGACGCGCTGGTCGCGGACGACCGGGAGGCGATCGAGTTCGGCCGCGCCTACTTCCGGTACATGCCGCAGCGCACGGGCGAAAGACCCGCGGCCGCCGAGACGAAGCACGTTCGCGCGGGCTCGAAGCCGCTGGGCGAGCTGATCCCAGCCGAGGCGAACCGCGGCTATGACATGCGCAAGGTGATTGACGCCCTGGTCGACGAGGGCAGCTGGCTGGAGATCAAGAAACTCTTCGCCAAGGAGCTCCTGACCGGGTTTGCGAGGCTGGATGGGCGGGCCGTCGGCATCGTCGCGAACCAGCCGATGCAGAAAGGCGGAGTGCTCTTCAACGACTCTGCGGACAAGGCGGCGCGCTTCATCTGGCTCTGCGACGCCTTCGAGATTCCGCTGCTCTTTCTCGCCGACGTGCCCGGCTTCATGATCGGGACCGACGTCGAGAGGCGCGGCATCATCCGCCACGGCGCGAAGATGATCAGCGCGGTCTCGGAGGCGACCGTGTCAAAGATCTGCGTCATCGTCCGCAAGGCCTACGGCGCCGGGCTGTACGCGATGGCGGGGCCGGCCTTCGACTCGGACTGCGTGATCGCCCTCCCCTCGGCGCAGATCGCCGTGATGGGCCCCGCGCCCGCCGTCAACGCGGTCTTCTTCAACAAGCTCGCGGACCTGCCCGAAGCTCAGCGCGAGGCGCGGCGCAAAGAGCTGGAGGAGGAATACAGCCGCGACGTCGACCTCTACAAGCTGGCCTCCAACCTGGTCGTGGACGACGTGGTCGAGCCAGGGCGGCTGCGCGAGGCGCTGATCGCCAGGTTC
Source organism: Candidatus Dormiibacterota bacterium (assembly GCA_036491815.1). GTDB lineage: Bacteria > Chloroflexota > Dormibacteria > Dormibacterales > Dormibacteraceae > DASXBE01. Next base: position 9,457 of record DASXBE010000071.1, read on the forward strand.
AGGGCCTATTCGACGCGAGCGTCGAGCCGCCCCGATCGCAAGCATGGAGTCCTGCCGGTCTAGCCAGTCCGGTGAAACGGGACGGCGTACCGCAGGACGATCACGTAGAAGGTGATGCTCGCGGTGATCACGGCCAGGTGAAACACCTCGTGATAGCCGAAGACGCGCGGCCATAGGCGCGGCCGCCTGAAGGCGTAGGCGGCGGCCCCGAGCGAATACTGCACGGCGCCCAGCGCCATCAACGCGGCGGCAGCCCAGCCGAGCGCGGCAGTCAGGGGCACGATGGCGACCACGCCGACCCAACCCATCGCCAGGTACAGCGAGGCGAGCAACCGCCGGGGGATGCGCAGGAAGGGCGCCGCGCCCGCGACGCCCGCCACTGCGCACAACCAGATCGCCACCAGTACGCTCACGCGCCACCACCCATCCAGGACGTTGAAGACCAGCGGTGTGTAGGTCGCGGCGATGAAGACGAAGATGGTCGCGTGGTCGGCGCGGCGCCACCAGCTTTTGACCCGTGGAGGCCAGTTGAAGATGTGGTAGGTCGCGCTGACTCCAAAGAGCAGGACGAGGCCCGCCCCGTAGATGGTCACTGAGGCCAGCTTGGCCGGGTCGTCCCGCGTGACCACGATCAACGCGATCAGCGCGGCCACCGCCGCGACCGCGGCGATCCCGTGCGACCACCCGCGCAGCAGCGGCTTGATGGCGGCCGGCTCGGGCAGGTTCATGACACGCCGGATGGTACCGAGGTCAAACCAACCGCGAGACCACGAGACCCAAAGACAGCAGGACGACGCCGTAGGAAAAGGCGGCGAGCGCGCGCTCGAGCGGCCTCAGCAGGGTCGGGCCGTCGAGCGGGACACGCCCGCCGTCGCTCAGCGTGAGCGCGCCTTCGACCGACGCCGTGCGGCGCCGCAGCAACCGCGCGGGCGTGCTGAGCGCGCGCTGGCCGTACGACAGCGCGTAGGCGCCGGCTGCCGCGATCACCGCCCCGGCGGAAAGACGTCCGGTCTGCGCGAAGTAGGCCGTCAGGACGGGAAAGGCGCCCCACGAGAGCGCGAACCACAGATCGCCGTGGAGCCGCCCGCCGAACAGCTCTAGGTTGTAGGCGAACACGAACGCGACCCCGGCGAGGATGAATGGGATCAAGCCGAGCCCGACGATCCCGAGGCCGGCGAAGCCGAGGACCACCGCGCCGGCCAGCCCGGCGATCGCGGCGGACCACAGCACCGGGCCTGGGATCTGGGTCCGCAGCGGCCGCCCGCGCAGCTCGTCGAGCGAATGCGCGGCGATGCCGACGGCAAGGAAAAAGGCCAACAGCGTGGCGATGAGCCTGGTCAGGCTCAGCACCGGCGCGAGGCCGGCGCCGATCAGCACGTAAGACAGATGCCACGCTGTGTACGGCGGATGCAGCAAGGCCCACACATCGCGCACCCATCCGGTCGTGCGGGGCGCGTAGTAGGCAGGCGCGGGGGCCTCAGAGATCGGGTTCAGGCGTGATGCTTCCGGCCCCACATCACCAGTCCTCCACCAAGGCTCATCACGCTGTGCTCGACATCCACCATACCCGCCAGCCTCCACGCCTCAAAGACCTGATCGAGGGGATACCGCCGGTAGAAGGCTTCGATGTTGGGGCCGAGGAATCGACCCACCCGGCTCCAGGGCCGGCCCCCCATCGCGTACCCGGCGATCGGCAGCGCCAAGCGCGTGTACGCGCGCCACGCCAGCCGCGCACCGGCGCCGGGCGGGACGAAGAAGTCGAGGCTCGCCATCGCTCCGCCGGGACGAACGACTCGCGCTAGCTCGCGGAGCGTCGCCGCGGGGTCGGCCACGTAGCGCAGCAGGTAGGTGAAGGTGACGGCGTCGAACGAGTCGTCCGGGAAGGGAAGCTCCTCCGCGCGCCCATGCTGGAGGCGGATCCGATTGTCGAGCCCGGCCTTGCCCACCCGCTCGCGTCCCCGCTCGAGCATCGACTCGGTGAGGTCCACGCCGATGACGCGCGCGTCTGTCGCGCGGGCCAGGGCGATCGCGACACCGGCGGTCCCGGTGGCCACGTCGAGGATTCGGTCCGGCCGGGAGGGCACGATGCGTTTCACCAGCTCACGCCGCCACCTGCCGTTCTGGTTGAACGACAGGAGCTCCGCCAGCCGGTCGTATCGCTGAGGCAGATCCTCGAAGAGGCGGGCGGCGAATACGTTCTCGGGATGCGCGGCTGCCATCTCCGAAATCAGCGTACGGTTTCGGCTCGGTGACGGCCGAGGAGCTCGATGACGCGAACCGATTCCAGGCCTGGCAGATCGATGCGCTGCAGGCGCACCCAGCAGGGACCGAGCTGGTCCGGGTCGGACCGTTCCAGGTCGTGGTCTCGGATGGGCCGTCGCCCTTCAACTGGGTCACTCTGGTGGACCCGAACATCGAAGAAGGCGATCTCCGCGACAGCGTCGGACCGCTGAGGTCGATGTTCGAGGGGCGCCACGAGGGGCTCGAGGTCGAGTTCAACGAGGCGGTGCTGCCGCACGCCGCGGCCTGGCTCGAGGCGGCCGGCTTCGCGCTGGCCGAGCGGAATCCGCTGATGGCATGCCGCCCCGCGGTGTTCAAGCGGTTTGCCGCCGCCGACGTCACGCTGTCTTCGCTTGGACTGGACTCCCCGGAGGAGGAGCTGCGCGCGTTTCAGTCCATCCGGTGGACGGCTGGCAGCGACAGTGAGCGCGAAGCCCCGCCAGTCGACGACCTGCGCCGAGAGCTGACCTCCCCGACCAGCGTTTACATGCTGGCGTGGCTGGATCGCGAGCCCGTCGGCACGGGCGTCTCCCACGCGCTGAATGGCGCCGCCGAGATCGTGGGCATCGTGACTCGCGCAGACCGTCGCCGTCGCGGGGTGGCCGCCACGGTCAGCTCGACCCTGGTCGAACGGCACTTCAAATCAGGCGGCGACTTCGTGTTTCTCGATGCGGCGAACGACCAGGCGGTCCGGGTCTACGAGCGGCTCGGCTTCCGGCGATTCGGCGCGAACCTCATCTACCGCTGATCGCCCATGGGCTCGTGGTCTGAGTTCGAGCACGCGGCGCCCGAGTTTGCAGAGCGCGTCAAAGCGCTGATGACGGGGCGCAAGCACCTGACGATGGCCACCCTGCGCCGGGACGGCTCACCCCGGATCAGCGGCATCGAGGTCGAGTTTCGGAAAGGAGCGCTGCGCATCGGATCGATGCCTGCGGCGGTGAAGGGGATGGACCTGCGCCGAGATCCGCGGGTGGCGATCCATGGTCCGACGCAAGATCCACCGGACGGAAACCCGCCCGCCTGGGTTGGAGAGGCGAAGGTGGCCGGGACCGCGATCGAGGTCGAGCCGGACCGGTTTGAAATCGACGTGCGAGAAGCGGTCATCACGAGGTTGAACGCCGAGGGCAGCCGCCTGGTGGTCGAGTCCTGGAATCCGGACAGGGGCTACCGCGTCATCGAACGCGATTAGAGATTTCGCTACACGAAGAGCGGTTCGGAGTGTGCTCGCGCGAGCAGAGCCTGCATGTCGGCATCCTTGGGCCGCTCGCGAAACGTGCTCGCGGCCTCGAGCACACGCGGCAGCAGGTCGACGTCGCCCACGCTGTTCACGAACACCCCCTCGCGGCCCAGGGCCCACCAGACCGCCAGCTCGATGTCCTCCTGAAGCTCGAGGGGCTGATACCACGTGGTGCGTGTGTGCTCGCGGTCCATCCAGGGACGCAGCGCGATGGATTTGATGGTCTGGACGGCGACGCGGCGCTCGCGGCACATGTCGGCCAGCGCATCGAAGTTCTCGCGGTAGTAGGCGTTCTGCATCGTCGCGTAGTTGTAGGGGAGGAGCACCGAATCGAAGTCGAAGCGGTCCAGGCTGCGCCGGTGCGTGGCCGCGATCTGGGCGCCATGCCCCGTGACCCCGATCCATTTGATCAGCCCCTCCTGGCGCGCCAGCAGCGCGGCGTCGAGGGCGCCTCCCGGGCTCAGGGCCTGGTCCCACTCGATCGGGTCGGCAAGCGCGTGAAGCTGCCACAGGTCAACGTGGTCGACGCCCAGCCGGTCGAGCGAACGGTGGATCTCCTC
>DASXBE010000072.1:0-8030 GCA_036491815.1 Candidatus Dormiibacterota bacterium
GTGAGCTCGAAGGTGAAGCTGACCTTGCCCTGCGGCGAGACCTCGAGCTCTTTGATCATGCCGAGGCTCACGACGTCGCGGCCGAGGTCGGGGTCCTGGATGCGCGCCAGCACCTCGAGCACCTGGCCGGACGATGGCGCGGTCATCGCAGGCATGTTACCGGGAGGCGGTCGACGACCCATCACGCGACGATCCCGCGAGCCGGCCCAAAAAGCCGGCCCCCTGCCGCGGGCCCTCCCTCCTCCCGAGTGGCTTTCCTCCCCCAAGCCTTCGCACCGAACCGCGCTCGAACTTAGGGCCGAGGCGACCTATACGCAACCCTGCCTGTTAATTTCATGGCGGCATGAAGCAGGTGACGGCTGCCAGCCCGCTCCCGGAGCTGGTCTCCTACTTCGGGGGACCGGCCTCCGACGTCTACTTCCAGCGCGCGCACGACACGCTCGCGGGTGCCGGCGTGGATGCGGTCGTGGCGATGGACTTCTTCTCCAGCCGCGAAGGGGTTCTGTGCGGCCTTGCGGAGGGGCTCCGCCTGGTTGCCGCCGTGCTCAAGCCTGGTGACGAGGCGTGGGCCCTGGCCGAGGCTGAGCCGATGGCCGCAGGCGAAACGGTCATGCGGATCCGGGCTCCCTACTCGCGCTTCGGCGTGTACGAGACCGCTCTGCTCGGCATGCTGTCGAGCTGCTCGGGTTGGGCCACGGCGGCGCGCGAGGTGGTGGAGGCCGCGGCCGGCAAGCGCGTCATCTCCTACGGCGCCCGCCACGTTCACCCGTTGATCGGACCTGTGATGGAGTACGCGGCGGTCGTTGGAGGCTGCGCCGGCTGCGCGACGCCGCTCGGCGCCGAGCTCGCGGGCCTGAAGGCGCCGTCCGGGACGATGCCACACGCGATGATCCTCGTCTTCGGCGACACCGTGGAGGCGGCCAAGGCATTCGACGCGCACATGCCGGAAGACGTGCTGCGAATCGTCCTGGTCGACACGTTCAAGGACGAAGCCGAAGAAGCTCTGCGTGTCGCGCACGCGCTGGGCAAGCGGTTGCGCGGCGTGCGTCTGGACACCCCCAAGGAGCGTGGCTCGGTCACGATCGAGCTGGTGAGGGAGGTCCGCGCCCGCCTCGACCTCGCGGGCCACCCGCACGTGGGCATCTACGTCTCGGGCGGCCTGGACGCCCGGCGGATCCGCGAATTCGAGGCGGCGAAGGCGCCGGTCGACTCGTACGGCGTTGGCATGGCGATCAGCTCGGCGGCGCCCATTGCCTTCACCGCCGACATCAAGGAGATCCACGGCAGGCCGGTCTCCAAACGAGGCCGCATCCCTGGCCCGGCGGCCAACCCACGGCTGCGGCGCGTCTTCTAGCCAAGGTCGGCCCGCCACGCGATCCGCTTCCGGCGAGGTCCCCCTGCCGCGCCGGAGCCGCGCCGCGCTCATGGCGCACCAGGCCGCATGCGGTGCCTGCCATGTCTGCGTGGACGCCGGGATCATCCCCGAGGCGACCCCTACCTTCCAAGGCCGCTGGGGCGCTCCCTTTCTCCTGGTCGGCCAGGCGCCGGGGCCGGTCGAGAGGGAGTCGCGCCGCCCCTTTTCCGGCCGGGCGGGCAAGGAGCTCGACCGCTGGATGCTGCGCGCCGGCTTCGCGAGTGCAGAGCAGTTTCGAGACCTCACCTACATCTCGGCGCTGATGCGCTGCTTCCCCGGCCGCAACCGGCAGAACACCGGTGACCTGCGGCCTCCGCCCGCCGCCGTCGCCAACTGCGCGCACTGGCTTGACGAGGAGCTCCGGCTCCTCGCGCCACGAGCGATCATCCCCGTCGGCCAGATGGCCATTGCACGATTCCTTGGTCCCGGACCGCTCGAGGCCCGGGTCGGGCAACGTTTCGGGGAGCGGCCGGTGATCGTGCCGCTGCCGCATCCCTCCGGCCAAAGCCGCTGGCTGAACGACCAGCCGAACCGCGCCCGGCTCGCTTCGGCGCTGGAGCTCATCTCGCAAATTCGTTCCGGCCTTGCAAGCCCGCCCCGGATCGCTTGAAATAGCGAGGCCGGGCCGACTGGGAGCGCGGCCATTGTGAGGCGGAAAAACCGTGAAGTATCTCTTGGTCTACTACGGCGGAAGCACGCCCGAAACCCCGGCGGCTCAGACGCGGGTCATGAAGCAATGGACGAAGTGGTTCGGCAAGCTCGGCGCCGGCATGGTCGACCCCGGCAACCCGTTCTCCGGCGCCGTGAACAAGATCAAGCCCGACGGCACTGTCGCGAGAGGGGCGGTGGGCCAGCGCGCTTCTGGCTACAGCATCATCGACGCGCCGTCGATTGAGAAGGCGACGAAGCTCGCGAAGGGATGCCCTGTGATCAAGAGCGGCGCCCAGGTCGCGGTGTACGAGACCTTCAACGTGATGGGATAGCCGGCGTTGCCGGCTTTTTTCGCGCGCCGCGAGGGCGGGCGGGCGGTCATCGAGGGGGATGACGCCCGCCATCTTGCGCGCTCGCTTCGGGCCAAGGTGGGGGAGGAGGTCGAGGTCATCGACCCCGCCGGCTTCATGCTCACGGTCCGCCTCGACGTCGTTTCCCCGTTGCGGGTGGCAGGTGTGGTCACCCATGAGAGGACACATCAACCCGAGGCGCAGGCCAGGGTGACCGTAGCCATCGCGAACCTGCCGGCGGCGGCTCTCGAGCTCGTCCTGTCGCGCTGCACCGAAGCCGGCGCGTTCTCGTTCTGCGTCTACCAGGCGGACCGCAGCGTGGCGCGCGGCGCCAAGCCGGAGCGCTGGGCGGTGATCTGCCGTGAGGCAGCCATGCTCGCCGGGCGCCTCGCCATACCCACGGTCTTATCGGCGCCCTCGCTGGAGGCGGCTGTCCGTGACGCGCCAACACCTCCCGTGATGCTCGCCAGGGAGGCGGCGGAGCCGCTGTCGGCCATGGCCGCACCGCGACACCTGACCCTGCTGATCGGTCCGGAAGGCGGCTGGACAGAGCGCGAGCTCGAGCTCGTCGACCGCAAAGCCACGCTGGGTCCGCGCAACCTCCGGGCCGACACGGCAGCCCTGGTCGGATTGGCCGTGGCGCTGGCGTCGCGCGACGCCACGGCCTAGCGCTTGAGCGCCCTGTAGGTCTCCACCTCGCCGGTGATCGCGATCACCGACGTGATGCCGAAGATCACCGCGCCGGCCACGATGAGCAGCGCACCGACCGGGACGTAAACGGAGGTCATGCCGACCCCCAGGGCCACGATCCCAACCGCGAGCACGAGCGCGGCGTAGGTTCGGAACCCGCGGTTGCTGGCGGCGAACCCCGGCGCCAGCGTGCCCAGGGGCTGGGTGGTCACGCGACGCTTGGTGAAGTCGGCGCTTCCCAGCACGTTGAACATCAGGGCGAGCCCGGCCAGGCACAGGAGCACCCCGAGCGCCAGGACCACCACCACGCCCTGATTTTCGCCCCTCTCTACGATTTGCGGGTGCCCACGGTCCAGGCCCGCGTCCGGAACTTCTGCATCATCGCCCACATCGACCATGGGAAATCGACCCTGGCCGACCGCCTGCTCGAGTACACAGGATCGATCAGCAAGCGCGACATGCAGGACCAGGTTCTCGACACCATGGACCTCGAGCGCGAGCGCGGCATCACCATCAAGCTCCAGGCGGTGCGCATGACCTACCCGGCGCACGACGGCCAGGCGTACGAGCTCAACCTCATCGACACGCCGGGCCATGTCGACTTCGCCTACGAGGTGTCGCGGTCGCTGGCCGCGTGCGAGGGCGCGCTGCTCGTCGTCGACGCCGCCCAGGGAATCGAGGCGCAGACCCTCGCCAACCTGTACCAGGCGGTGGAGGCCGGGCTCACGATCATCCCGGTCGTCAACAAGATCGACCTCGACGCGGCGCAGCCCGAGATGGTCGCCGAGGAGATCTCGGATGTGACCGGCATCTCGCGAGACCAGGTCATCTTCGCCTCGGCCAAGCAGGGCATAGGTACCGAGGAGATCCTGGAGGCCGTGGTCAGCCGCGTGCCGGCGCCGCACGGCGATCCGACGAGGCCGCTGCGCGCGCTCATCTTCGATTCGCACTACGACACCTACCGCGGCGTCATCACGTATGTCCGGGTCGTTGACGGCGAGATCCTCCCGCGGACCCGAATCCGGATGATGAACACGGACAGCGTGCACGAGGTCGACGAGGTGGGCTGGTTCGCGCCCCGGCCCCGAGCGGCCGAGAAGCTGACCGCCGGCGAGGTGGGCTACGTGACCGCCGCGATCAAGAACGTCGTGGACGCGCGCGTAGGCGACACGATCACCACCGCCGAGGGAGGCGCGACCGCGCCGCTGCCTGGCTACCGCCAGGTCAAGCCGATGGTGTTCGCCGGCCTGTTCCCGACCAACTCCGACCAGTTCACCGACCTGAAGGAGGCTCTCGAGAAGCTGCAGCTCAACGACGCGTCCCTCTCCTACGAGCCGGAGAACTCGGCGGCGCTCGGTTTCGGATTCCGGTGCGGATTCCTCGGCCTGCTGCACCTCGAGATCGTGCAGGAGCGGCTGGAGCGCGAGTTCCAGCTCGACCTGATCACCACGGCGCCGACGGTCGAGTACCGGGTCGAGCTGAAACGCGGTGAGGTGATCCCGGTCGACAACCCGGCCCTGCTGCCGGACCCGACGACGATCGAATCCGTGTCAGAGCCGTTCGTGAAGCTGTCGGTGATCGTGCCGGCCGCCTATGTCGGGCCGATGATGGAGCTGTGCCAGGAGCGGCGGGGCGCCTTCAAGCACCTCGAGCACAGGCCCGGAGACCGCGTGGTGCTCGAGTACGAGATGCCGCTGGGCGAGATCATCCACGACTTCTACGACCAGCTGAAGTCGCGGTCCAAGGGCTATGCATCGATGGACTACGAGCTGATCGGTTTCCGCGAGGGGGACCTGGTCAAGGTGGACGTCCTCGTGGCGGGCGATCCGGTCGACGCCCTCTCTCTGATCGTCCACCGCTCCAAGGCGCAGGCGATGGGAAGGCGCCTGGTCGAGAAGCTGAAGGCGATCATCCCGCGGCAGATGTATGAGGTCCCGCTCCAGGCCGCGATCGGCGGTAAGGTGATCGCTCGCGAGACGATCCCGGCGATGAGAAAGGACGTGCTCGCGAAATGCTACGGCGGCGACATCACGCGCAAGCGCAAGCTGCTGGAAAAGCAAAAGGAAGGAAAGAAGCGGATGAAGCGCGTCGGCTCGATCGAGATTCCGCAGGAAGCCTTCATGGCGGTGCTGAAGCTTGATTAGGGCGGCGCGCCTGGGCGCGCTTGCGGTGCTGCTGGCGCTGACGCTGGTGGCCTGCGGCCGCGCGACCTCCAACAACGGGCCGAGCATCTCCACCGTCTACGCCGCAAGCGTCCGTCTGAGCGACGTGAAGCCGGCCCTCGACGATCCGGACAACTGGTGGCCCGCTCCTCCGACCTTCGGTTTGCGGCCGCTCGACATCGGGTCGATGAACGACGCGGAACGCTTCTATTTCGTCCAGCGCTTCGCGCATCTCGGGTCCCCGGAGAAGCTGAGGCTCAACTACCAGGTGTGGTCGACCACCACGATCGCGCAGGCGATCCTGTCCAACGTGCAGTCATCAGTCTCGGGCGCGACCACCACGCCCGCCGCCGGCGACCAGGTCGTGTACGTCAACCAGAACATCAACTTCGGGCCGGCACCGTATCTCAGTGAGGCCGTGGTCCGCGTCGGCCAGACGATCGTCGACATCCAGCTGAGCCAGGCCAACGGTTTTGCCGGCTCCGGCTCGATCGGGCGCATCGCGAAGACGGTCGGCTCGCGGCTCAAGCACCCGCCTTCCGGCGGATCGCTCTTGCCCCCCAGCACCGACCCAGCCCTGCTGCCGCCCGTCGGCCCGGACCTGACTCTCGTCGGTACGGCACGGCTTCCGGTGGAGGTGGTGGCCGAGATGGTCGACGACCCGGCGCCCACCGACCTCGTCACCCTCTTCAACCGGCTCGGAGCCTCGGACTTTGAATACGGCGACTACGTCCTGCTGGCCGACACCCACATGGAGGTCCAGACGGCGGCATTCTCGTTCTCAGGCGCGACGGGCGCGACGGACTGGCTGAACGCGTTCATCGGCAAGGCGAACCTGGACGCGAGCGGCGGCTATCTCAACTTCGACAGCGTGACCGGGCAGTACATCGCCGCCGCGGGCGTGGGCTCCCACGGCATTCTGATGATCTGCCGGTCCGTGGCCGACCTGGAGGCCGCATCCCGCGCCTGCGAGACCCCGATCAGCCGGGTGCTCGACGCCTGGAAGAGCCAGCTTCCGGCCTAACCCTCGCGCCCGGCGGTTTGCCGGTCCGTGCTGAGCCCAGCCTTCTGAAACCACTCCCACTGCTTGGTCAGGCCCTCGCGCAGGGAGACCCGCGGCTCCCACCCGAGCCTTTCGCGCGCCAGGTTGATCGAGGCGCCCGTATGCCGTGGATCGCCCGGGGCCGCGGGGAGATTGTGGCGGTAGACCTTGATCCGGCTGATGTCCTCCAGGGTGGCCAGGACGCGGTTGACCGTGACCCGGCTGCCGCCGCCCAGGTTGAAGACCTGGCCGACCACATCGGCCGTCGCCGCCTTCACGGTGCCGTCGACGGCATCCGACACGAACGTGAACTCCCTGGTCTGCTCCCCGTCACCGAAGACCTCGATCTCGCGCCCGGAGGCCAGCGAATCCATGAATCGCGCGAAACCCATGTCAGGTCGCTGTCGCGGTCCGTACACGGTGAAGTAGCGGACCGCCGTCGCGGGCACGCCGAAGTTCTTGGCATACAACAGCGTGAGGTGCTCCGCTGCGAGCTTCGTCACGCCGTAGGGTGAGACCGGCCTCGGCAGGGCCGTCTCCTTCGTTGGAAACATCTCGGCGTCGCCGTACACGGACGAGCTGCTGGCAAAGACGAGGCGGCGAATCGGCAGCTCCTTGACCGCCTCGAGGAGCCGCTGCGTGGCGACGATGTTGTCGCGGACGTAACGGTCGAACTGGCTGCCCCAGCTGGGCCGAACCCCTGGCTGTCCAGCCAGGTGATAGATGACCGCGGCGTCGCGGAGCACGGGATGGAGGTCGGCGTCGAACAGGTCGAGCTCCGCGAATTCGAAATTCCGGTGAGCCCGCGCCACCTCGAGGTTCTGCTCTTTGTGCTCGCGACGGTAGTAGTCGGTGAAGCAGTCGACGCCCAGCACGCGATGGCCATCCGCGAGCAGGCGCTCGCAAAGGTGCGATCCGATGAAACCCGCTGCCCCGGTGACGACGACACTGGACGGTTCGCTGGACACTTCCGACTAGAGTGCCCTTCCGCGGCGGTCGATTGCAACCGCCGCCTATCCTCAACAGCGATGAGTCGATTCGAAGCCTGGCTGGCGGCCTCAGAGCTCGGCCTCCTGGTGAGGCGGTTTCCCGAGGGCACGCGGACGGCGACGGATGCAGCCCGCGCGGTGGGCTGCGAGGTCGGCCAGATCGTCAAGTCGCTCGTCTTTGTCGCGGGCGAGCGGCCGGTGATCGCTCTCGTGAGCGGCGCCAACCGGCTCGATGAGAAGCGCCTGGCGGCGGTCAGCGGTGAGCCCGTGCGCAAGGCGGACGCGGAGAGCGCGCGCGCCGCGACCGGCTACTCGATCGGCGGCGTGCCGCCCTTCGGGCACGCCTCCGAGCTCCGGGTGTTCATGGACCGTGACCTGCTCGGCTACCCGGTGGTCTGGGCCGCCGCAGGACGGCCCGACTCGGTGTTCGAGATCGATCCGGTGAGGTTGCGGGAGCTGAGCCATGCCACCGTCGCGGACCTGAGGTCCGAAGCTGATGCATGACTTCCGCCATCTGTACGTCCACCTCCCGTTCTGCAAGCACAAATGCGGCTATTGCGACTTCAACGCGTACGCGGGGAAGGACAGGCTCATGCCCGAGTACGTCGCGGCGCTGGAGCGCGAGCTCCTGTCGGCTCGCGCGCGGCATCCCTTCGCGCCCCTGGAGACGATCTACCTGGGCGGCGGCACGCCCAGCCTCCTGCCGGCCGACCTGATCGCCCGGCTGCTGGC
>DASXBE010000073.1:0-2792 GCA_036491815.1 Candidatus Dormiibacterota bacterium
TCGCGGGCTTTGACGATCGCCTCGAGCTTGGAGTGGACTCCCATCTTGCTGCCGAGGCTCCGGATGTGGGTGCGCACCGTCGTGTAGCTGATTCCGAGCTTGTCGGCGATGTCGCGGCTCGCCATCCCCTCGGCCATGAGGCGGAGCACCTCTTTCTCCCGCGGGGTCAGGCGCTCCAGCTGCGTATCGATCTCGCGGCGTTTGTTGAGTAGAGTCGCGATCGTCCGCGGCGTGTAGAGAGACCCGCCCCCCGCCACCAGGCGGATCGCGTCGATGATCTCCTGCGCGGCGCGCGACTTGTGGATGAATGCGCTCGCTCCCGCCTCCAACGCGGCAAACCGTGCCGCGTCAGTGTCCTCGCGCGTCAGGAAGATGATCTTCGAGTCAGGGCGGACATGACGGATGGCTAGGCCCGCGTCGGCGCCAGTGCCGTCCGTCAAACGAAAGTCCATGAGGATGATGTCGGGGGTGAGCTCGGTCGCCCGCGCAACCGATTCGACCACCGACCCGGCGCGCCCGACCACCTCCATGTCCACCTGGTCGCCGATCAGGGCCGCCAAGCCTTCGGCCACGACCTGATGGTCCTCCACGATCAGCACGCGGGTGGGCTTGTCGTTACTCACTCGACCGGCATCCAGAACTCAACTCTCGTGCCGGCGCCCGGCGCGCTCTCGATCTTGGTCCAGCCCCCCGCCAGGAGCGACCTCTCGTTGAGGGCAAGCAGGCCGAGGTGTCCAGGCAGGTGGTCGCGATCGGCGACCACGAACCCGCGCCCGTTGTCGATCACGAGACCGTGGACCGCGCGTCCCTCCGCCTTCACCGAGACTTCCACTCGGGTCGCCGCGGAGTGCCTTTCGACATTGGTGAGCGCCTCGGTCACCTGCCGGAACAGCATCGATTTCATCTCATAGGGCACTTCGTCGGGGAGCTCGATCTGGACGTCGGCATCGATACCTGTCATGGCCTTCAACATTGTGACCCGGTCGCGGATCGTTTCTTCAAAGCCCCCCGGCATCTCGAGCGCGGGAGGCCTGACCTCGAACAGCATCCTGCGCAGTGCGTCCTCGGTCTGGGCGAGCAGGCCCTGCGTTTCCTTGAGCAGCTCGTCCGCCCTACCGTTCGGCTCCCTGAGGCGCTGCAGCTGCAGCTCGGCGGCCGTCAGCTTCTGGAGCGCGTCGTCGTGGAGCTCGGCCGCGAACCGCTTGCGCGTCTTTTCGACCGCGGTGGACATGTTCTTGAGCAGCAGCTGGCGCGCCGCGTCGATCCTCTCGAGCCGCTCCACCGTCTTCTGGAGATCCACCTCGGCGTGCTTGAGCTGCCAGACCAGGCCCGACGCGAGCGCCGCCTTCTGCAGGACCCAGCCATCCTCTCGCGTGAAGCCGTCCTCGCGAATGGACTCGTAGGCTGCGACCAGGCCGAGGCGTTGGTCGCCGGCCCGCCAGCAGACCGCGAGCGCATCGGTCACGTCGAGGGCATCGAGAACGTGGCCAAAGGTCCCGTCCGCGTCCGCCCGAGAGGCCCGGAAGACGTGGTCGTGAAACACCACGTGGCTGGCCACGTCGTCCCGTTCCGGCGCGCATGGCGCAGGGTACAGGCGGTTCAGGAACGCCTCGTCGATCCCGTGCCCCCCACCGATCGCGGTCAGCGTGCCGTCGCCGTTGAGCTGCCAGAAGAGGACCTTTTTTGCCCCCACCAGGCCGGCGATGCTTACTGTCAGGCCCCGGTAAAAGTCGAGCAGGTCGCGTCCCGAACGGGCGTGGCCTGACACGGCATGGAGTGCAGCAACGGCCGCCTCGTGCGCCTGTTCGACCCGCTCGGCGCTCTGCGCGCGCTCCTCGTTGATCAGTCGCTGCCGCTCGCTGCGGTCAAGGTCCTCCCTCAGGTTGACCAGGGTGTCGACCATCTTTCGACGCCGTTCCTCGAGCAGAGCGATCTCGAGTCCGGCCGCCACCTGGTTCGCGAAGATCGAGAAGGCCCGACGCTGCGTGGCCGGGTACCCGTTGGGGCTGGCGATGCCGATCATGCCGATCGTCTTCCCGCCGGCCTTGAGCGGGTGGCCGACGTAAGACTGGAAGGGGACTGGGCCCTGCGAGCTGTCGTTCCAGGCGATCGTGCTCGGCGCCGGACCCGATCTGGAGGCCGTCGCCTCCACGATCCGCTGAAGCTCGCCTGGCGGCAGGGCATCAGCCGGGCTGGCGCTGCGGGAGAAGACCTGCTGATCGTCGCCGCCCTCGCTGGTCAGGGCGATGAAGGCGACGGTCGAATGGGTGAGCTCGAGGGCCAGCTGCAGCGCGGCGTCCGCTAGGGCCGCGGCGTCGTCGAAGCGGGCAAGCTCCGCGGAGATCGCCTGGAACGCTTCGAGCAGGTCCCAGAATCCCGCTTCCGACTGGCTGACCGTTTTCACCGGTGCCGTCTCCCCGCCGCCGATTCTACGCGCGCCGAACCCGACTATCTTTCCAATACACCCGGGTATTAAACAGGTTGCCGGCGTTGTCCTGGGGACGGTCCGGCATTTTGCGGAGGGATCAACTCTGATGAGCGGCTTCAAGGCATTCCTGCTTCGGGGCAACCTCGTCGACCTGGCCGTCGGGATCGTCATCGGGATCGCTTTCGGAGTTGTCATCACGGCTTTCGTCAAGGACCTGATCACCCCGTTGATCGCAGCCCTGTTCGGCAAGCCCGACTTCTCGTCCCTCTACTTCACGATCAACCACAGCAGGTTCCTCTACGGCGATTTCCTCAACGCGATCATCGCGTTCGTCATCGTGGCCGCCGTCCTCTACTTCTTCGTG
>DASXBE010000074.1:0-3146 GCA_036491815.1 Candidatus Dormiibacterota bacterium
GCCTCGCTCCCCGGCGCGACCGCCCACCAGGCCGATGTCGGCGACCCCGTGCAGGTCGAAGCCATGGTCCGCTCGATCGGCCGGGTCGACGTGCTCGTCAACAACGCCGGCGCGGTGCGCGACAAGCTGCTCATCCAGATGTCGCCCGCCGACTGGGAGGAGCTGATCCGGACCGACCTGATGTCGGCCTTCGCCACCACGCGCGCCGCCATCATGTCGGGCATGATGCGGGCCCGCTGGGGCCGGATCGTCAACATCTCATCGATCGTCGGCCTGACCGGCAACGCCGGGCAGTCCAATTACGCCGCGGCCAAGGCCGGCCTGATCGGGTTCACGAAATCCGTCGCGCGCGAGTACGGCTCGCGGAGCATCACCTGCAACGCGGTGGCGCCCGGCTACGTGCGCACCGAGCTGACCTCCGGCTCGCTGACGGACGAGATGGTTGGGGAGCTCGTCAAGCTGACCCCGATCAAACGCGAAGGCACGGCCGAGGATATCGCCGCGGCGGTGGCCTTTCTCTGCTCGGAGCGCGCGGGCTTCATCACCGGCCAGGTGCTCGCCGTCGATGGCGGCCTCTCGCTGTGATGGCCATCGCCGAACGCCGCGATTTCGCGATCACCGGCGGGCCGCTGCCCGAGATCCTCCTGCCCACCAACTGCCCGGGCTGCGGCATCGGGCTCCGGGCCGACGAGCTGCGCGCCCACAACTACGTGTGCATCTCGTGCGGGCACCACTTCCGCCTCGGCGCCGACGTGTGGATCCCGCTGATCGCCGACGGCGGCTCCTGGAAGGAGCGGTGGGCGGACGTCCGCTCGCACGACCTCCTCAACTGGAAGGTGCCTAAGCCCTACCAGGAGGTGGTGGAGCAGCTCCTGGAAGAAGGCCTCAACGAAGCTGTCCGGACCGGCACCTGCACCCTGGCGGGCCACCCGATCTGGCTCGCCACCTTTGACTTCGGCTTCGTCGGCGGGACGCTTTCCATCGTCGCCGGCGAGCGGCTGGCCCGTGGCATGGAACAGGCGGCGTCCTCGCGCCTGCCCTACGTGCTCGTCTCCGCGTCAGGCGGCGCACGGATGCAGGAAGGCGTGCTCGCGCTGATGCAGCTGGCCAAGGTCAACGCCGCCCTCGGCCGGCTGCATGCGGCGGGAGTCCCTTTCTTCTCGGTGCTGACCGACCCTACGTTCGGCGGGACGGCGGCGTCGCTCGCGCTGCTCGGCGACATCAACATCGCGGAGCCCGGCGCGGCCATCGGATTCACCGGGCCCCGCGTGATCAAGCAGGCGACCTACGCGGACCTGCCCCCCGGATTCCAGAGCGCGGAGTTTCAGCTCGCGCATGGCCAGGTCGACCTGGTGACGCCGCGCACCGAGCTGCGGCAGCTGCTCGCGCACCTGCTGGAGATGCATGCGTGATGGCTGACCAGGTCGGCGCCCTGAGCGTCTGGCAGGTGGTGGAGCTCGCGCGCCACCAGGACCGGCCGTATTCGCTCGATTACATCCACCGCCTGGCCCCGGACTTCATCGAGCTGCATGGCGACCGCCTTTCGGCAGACGACCCCGCCCTGGTCGGCGGGCTCGGCACGTGGCACGGCCGCACCACGATGTTTCTTGGACACCAGAAGGGTCGCACCGTCAAGGAGAGGGTCGCGAGGAATTGGGGCATGATGCACCCCGAGGGCTACCGCAAGGCGATCCGCCTCGCGCATCATGCGGCGAAGTTCGGATTCCCCATCGTGTCTCTCATCGACACCCCTGGCGCCTACCCCGGGGCGGGTGCCGAGGAGCGCGGGATCGCGGCCTCGATCGCCGGCGCGATCATGGAGTGGTTTCGCATCCCGGTGCCGATCGTCGCGGCGGTGATCGGCGAGGGCGGCAGCGGCGGTGCCCTCGGCATGGGCGTCGCCGACCGCGTGATCATGCTGGAGAACGCGATCTACTCGGTCGCGTCGCCGGAGGCGGCGGCCTCCATCGTGTGGCGGGACAACTCGCGGAAGGTCGAGGCGGCAGAGCAGCTGCAGCTCACATCGCGCGACCTGATCGCCATGGGCGTGGTCGAAGAGGTCGTGCCCGAGCCGCCCGGAAGCGCCAGCGCGGATTACGACGCCGCCGCTCGCGCGCTGGACGAGGCTCTGCACCTCCAGCTGCAACCCCTTCTCGCCCAGCCGACCGGGCAACTGCTCCAGCAGCGCTACGAGCGCTTTCGCTACATCGACTCGCTGGTCCGGGCCGACCCGACCTTCGGCCCGAAGATTGACTGAAGGGGGCTCCCGCGGGGTTGCCCCCGCCCTGAATCCATGAGGGTCGTCGCCCAGCGCGTCGCCTCCGGTGCCGTCACCTGGGACGAGGACGGAGCGCATCACGGTGCAACCACCGGCCCTGGGTACGTGTTGTTGGTGGGTGCGGCATCTGATGACGATGAGAAAGCGGTGCACCGCCTCGCGGACAAGATCATCGACCTCCGCGTCTTCGCGGACGAGGAGGGCAGGATGAACCTGAGCCTCGCGGACGTTCGCGGGTCCGCGTTGATCGTCTCCCAGTTCACCCTGTTCGCGGACATGAGCCGCGGTCGGCGGCCGAGCCTGCTCAAGGCGGGCGACCCCGGGCGCGCCAGGCAGCTGTACGAGGTTTTCGTGGCTCGATTCCGAGAGCGCGGAATAGAGACCCAGACCGGCAGCTTTGGAGCCGACATGCGGGTGAGCATCGAGAACGACGGCCCGGTCACGCTGGTCATGTCATCGGACGATTGGGCGCCCCGTGTCTGAATCCCGGCGCGGACTGCTTCCCTACGCGGCGCTGATCGGCCTGGCGCTGATCTGGGGCGGATCGTTCTTCTTCATCAAGATCGCGGTGGGCGCCATGAGCCCTGAGGTGCTCCTGCTCTTGCGCTCCCTCTCTGGCCTGGTCGCCCTCGCGCTCATCGTGCTGCTGAGCGGACGTCCCCTGCTCGGCCCTGGGTGGAGGACGCGGATCGGGTCATTTGCGATCATGGCCGTCAGCAACGCCGTGATCCCTTGGATCGCCATCGCGTGGGGTGAGGAGCACATCTCGAGCGGCCTGGCCAGCATCCTGAACTCCACCACGACGCTGTGGACCGCCATCCTCATCTTCTGGGTCGTTCCCACCGAAAGGCCCAGCCCGCTCAACTAC
>DASXBE010000075.1:0-6106 GCA_036491815.1 Candidatus Dormiibacterota bacterium
CACCACGGGCTTCGACCCCGGTGCGCGCCGCGCCGCGTGGGAGGTGATCAAGGGCCTGGCCGGGCTCGGGAAGACGATCTTTCTGACCTCCCATTCGATGGACGAGGTCCAGTACCTCGCTGACAGGGTGGTGATCATCGCGGGCGGCAGGGTCGTCGCCGAGGGTACTCCGGACAACCTGGCGGGCCGGCAGAAGGCTCCCGCCGTCGTGCGGTTCGAGCTCCCCGCCGGTGCTCAGATGCCCGCGAGCCTGCGGGAAAGCGCGAGGGTCGACGGCAGCAACGTCGAGCTCGACGCCGTCGATCCGACGCGGACGCTGTACGAGATCACGTCCTGGGCCGTCCAGTCGGGCCTCAGCCTGGAAGGCCTGGAGGTGCGCCGCCCGACCCTGGAGGACGTCTACCTCGAGATCACGCAGAGCGAAGGCGCGCCGGAGGTGACGCAGTGAAGGACCTGCAGCTGGCGGCGAGGCAGGTCTGGTACTTGAACAAAGCGTTCGTCCGGAACCCGGCGTCGGCCTTCTTCACGCTCGTCTTTCCCATGATGTTTCTCGTCATCTTCTCGGTCATCTTCGGAAGCGGGACGATGCAGATCGCGCCCGGTCACCGGATCTCGGTCGCGACGTTCTACGTGCCGGCGATCTCGACCTTCTCGGTGATCACCGCGACCTACACGAACCTGGCGATGGCACTCACGTTCGCGCGCGACCAGGGCTCGCTGAAGAGGATCGAGGGATCGCCGTTGCCGACGTGGGCCTACATGGCGGCGCGCATCACGCACGCGGTTCTCATCTCGATCCTGCTCGTGGTTCTCTGTTGCGCGTTCGGCAGGATCTTCTACGACGCGACGCTGCCGACCACGACTCTGCCGGCGTTCGCGTTGACGGTCGTCGTCGGCGCGGCCACCTTCTGCGCCCTCGGAGTTGCGCTCACCGCCGTGGTTCCGAACGCGGACGCCGCTCCCGCCGTCGTCAACGGAACGATCTTTCCCCTCCTGTTCATCTCGAACGTGTTCATCCCGCTCAACGACCCACCGCAGTGGCTGGACATCCTCGGCAAGATCTTCCCGGTCCGCCATTTCGCGGACGCGATGCTTGGGTCGTTTTTCGCCCTCAGCGGCAACGGACTCCACACCAACGACCTGCTGGTCCTCGGCGCCTGGGGACTCGGCGGCCTCATCGTTGCGGTGCGCTTTTTCGACTGGGAGCCGCGCACCTGATGCCCACTCTGTTCACCCAGATCATCGAGGGCAAGCTGCCGGCGCGGTTTGTCTGGAAGGACGACCAGTGCGTCGTGTTCCTGACCAACCGGCCGCTGCGGCCGGGCCATGCGCTGGTGGTTCCGCGGCGGGAGGTGAACCACTGGATCGACCTGGAGGCTCTGCTTCTCGATCACCTTGTACAGACTGCGAAGGTCATCGGCCGGGCGCAGATGGCCGCCTTCAAACCCGAGCGAATCGGCATGGTGCTGGCCGGCCTCGAGGTGCCCCACTGCCACTTCCACGTGGTGCCGATCCGGGCAGTGCACGACCTGGACTTCGGAAACCAGGACCCGAATCCCGACCCAGCGGAGATGGACCAAGCAGCTGAGGCGATCCGCCGCGAGCTGCGGAAGCTGGGCTACTCGACGGACGCGGCCTGAGGGTCCCCCGCGAGGAGTCGCTCGAGCTGGTCGACGTGCATCTCGAGGTGGCCGATGAGCGGCAGGCGCGCGAACTCCTCGGCGGTCATCGCCATCCCATCGGCGATCCGAGCGGAGCGCTGCAGCGACTCCGTATCCGCCGAGCGCAGTGTCTTGAGGGTGCGTTCCTGGTCGGCCACGGCCATCTTCAGCAGCTCGGCCGTCTCGAGCTTCGCCATCTGTTCGCCGGCGACGTCGCGCATGTGGACGCTCTCGAGCAGGTCGAGGTCGGTCACCTGGCCGGTGGCGATCCGGTGTACCACGACGCCGTAGAACTTGGAGACGACGGCGATGTGGGCAAGGACCTCATGGGCGCTCCACTCCTCACCGGCCTGTCGGCTCGTGCCGATCAGCGGCTCGAGCAAGGTCAGGCGCTCTGACACGGCCTGCAGCCGGTCGGCGAGCAGGTCCCGCTCATGTTCGCGGTACGAGGACATGAAAGAGTGGATGTCATCCAGGGTGAACGACGGGCTCTCGATCTTCATCGACCACACAATCTAAGGGAGAATCGAACCATGTGCTATTCAGACGATGCGAGGGTCCCACTTCCTCCGATCGGTGGCGCCGCCGCCGACCAGGGCGACATCACGCTGACGGCTTCCGACGGCAACAGATTCGCGGCCTATTTCGCGCGCGCGTCCCGGCCGACGGGCGCGGGCATCGTGGTCATGCCCGACGTCCGTGGACTGCACCAGTTCTACAAAGAGCTCGCCCAGCGATTCGCGGAGGCGGGTGTCGACGCAGTGGCCATCGACTACTTCGGCCGAACCGCCGGTATCGGAGACCGGTCCGAGTCATTCGAGTACGGGCCGCACGTGGCGAAGACCACCCCGGAGAACATCGCCCTCGACGTGGCCGCGGCGAAGGAATACCTGGAGACGCCGGACGGAGGCGCGGTGGACTCGGTCTTCACGGTCGGGTTCTGCTTCGGGGGCTCCAGCTCGTGGAACATGTCCGCTCTATTGGACGGCCTGAGCGGTTGCATCGGCTTTTACGGGAGACCCTCGCGTTCCGAGGCGTACGTCTCACGCATGAAGACCCCGCTCCTCGTGCTCGTGGCGGGCGCCGATCAGGCCACCTCGCCGGAGGAGGCCGAAGAATTCGAGCGGAAGCTGTCCGCCGCGGGCGTGCCGCACGAGCAGCACGTCTACGAAGGAGCGCCACACAGCTTTTTCGACCGCGGCTTCGAGCAGTGGAAAGACGCCTGCGACGACGCGTGGCGCAGGATGCTCGGGTTCATCAAGGCCCACAGCCGGTCGGACGCGAAGTCCTAAGGAGGGCCCGGACCGTATAGTCGGGGGGATGGCCAACCTGGCCGCCGCGTCCAAACCATCTCCTGGCGCCAAGCCCCCGCCGACGCTCCCGAGGACGCTCCTCGCGGAGCTCGCCTTGCGCCGCTCGGGGATGGCCCGACACATGGCGCGCGCGGTGGTGAGCCTGGTCCGGTGGGACGACTCGACCGGTGTGCCGCCGCAGCGGTCGGCGATCTCCAGGGCCTGCGAGGCGGGCCTCGACCTCTTCCTCGCCACCGCCAGGGACGCCCGTCCGGCGACCAACGACGAGCTTAGGCGGGTCGCCCAGCTGGGCATCCTCCAGGCGAGGAACAGCCAATCCGTCGAGCCGATCCTCGCCGCGTATCGCATCGCGGCCCGGGTCGCCTGGGACGAGATCCTGAGGGCCTGGCGGGGTCACCCGGAGGCCACGCCAGAGGCCATCATGCTCACGGCCAACTACGTGTTCGCCGCGCTCGACCAGGTCGCCGCGGAGGTGACGAAGACCTACCTGCACGCGCGCGAGCAGCACATGCACCGCGGCACCCGGGCGCGGGCTCGCCTCTTCCACGCGCTGATCAGCGACAACTTCGATTCCGAGCTGGAGCTCCAGAAGCAGGCCCTGGCCCTGAGCCTGCCCATCGCGGCGACCGGGTACGTGGCCGCCGTGTGCAAGCTGATCGTCGCCAACCGGGACAGCGAGCGCGGTGGCCAGTCGCTCGCCGAGGTGATGGCGGCGGTCGACGCCCCGCGCGGCGTGATCAGCCACGCCACCGACCCGAGCTCGCTGGTCCTGCTCTGGCCGGCGGAGACCGCCACGGACGTCGAGGCGGTGCGCGAGTTCGTGCTGCTGCTTCAGGAGGAGGCCGCGAAGCGTTCCGGCACCGTGAGGGCGCGGATTCGCGCGGGCATCGGCGGGTACCACCCGGGACTGCACGGCATCTCGCGCTCGTACCTGGAGGCCCAACAGGCCATCGAGGCCGGGCGCCGGCTGAGGCCGGACGCCGTCGCGCACCGCCACGAGGAGGTCATCCCGCAGCTCGTCCTCGCGCAGAACCCGGTCCTCGCCCAGCGGTTCGTCACCCACACGCTGGGGCGGCTGACCGACCCGACGCTGCGCAACGGCGAATTGCTGCTCGAGACGCTCGACGCCTATGTCCGCCTGGGCTCGGTGAAGGATGCCGCGGCTGAGCTCAAGCTCCACCGGCACACCGTCCTGTATCGGCTCGACCGGCTGCGCGAGCTGCTGGGTGGAGATGTGGACGCCCCGCCCGCTAGGCTGCGCCTGCAGCTGGCCATGGATCTGCGCAAGCTCCTTTAAGCCCCGACGGCTTGGACATTGCGTCCAAGGAACGGGCCCCCTTTTGCCACCTCGCGAGGGTGCCAATTGGCCCTGACGTCCGTATGCTTGCTTCATGACCTCCAACTCGAACGGTCGCCGCGTGGCCGTCACGGGCATGGGTTTTGTGACCCCCATCGGCAACGACCTCGAGACCGTCTGGTCGAACATGGTCGAGGGCGTCTCGGGCATCGGGCGGATCTCTCATTTCGACACGGCGATCTTCGACTGCAAGATCGCGGGCGAGGTCAAGGGCTTCAACCCCGAGGAGTACATGGACCGCAAGACCGCCCGGCACATCGGGCGCTACTGCCAGTTCGCGCTGGCCGCCTCCAAGCAGGCGCTTGCGCAGTCGGGCCTCGAGCCCGCCGAGATGGATCCCGACGAGGTCGGCGTCATCGTCAGCTCCGGCATCGGCGGCATGGAGGAGATCGAGAAGAGCCACACGCAGCTCATGGAGCGCGGGCCGAAGCGGATCAGCCCCTTCACCGTCCCGATGATGATCGCGGACATGGCGGCCGGGATCGTCGCCATCCACGTGCATGCCGGCGGTCCGAACTACGCGATCGTGAGCGCGTGCGCCTCCGGCTCGCACGGAATCGGCGAAGCCTCGGAGATCATCAAGCGGGGCGACGCGGTGGCCATGCTCGCGGGCGGCTCCGAGGCCACGATCACCCCTCTGACGATGGGCGCGTTCAGCCAGATCAAGGCGGTCAGCGAGCGGAACGACGAGCCGGAGAAGGCGTGCCGCCCCTTTGACCTCAACCGCGACGGCTTCGTCATGAGCGAGGGCTCGGTGATGATGGTCCTCGAGGACATGGACCACGCGAAAAAGCGTGGCGCCAGGATCTACGCGGAGATCGCCGGCTACGGGGCCAGCGCGGACATGTACCACTTCACCGCACCGCAGCCCGAGGGCAAGGGCGCCATCCGCGCCATGCGCAGCGCGATCAAGAAGAGCGGCGTGGAGCTCACCGACATCGGTTACGTCAACGCGCACGGCACATCGACCAAGCTCGGTGATGTTGCGGAGACGAAGGCGATCAAAGAGGTCTTCGGCGACCACGCCCACAAGCTGGCCGTCAGCTCGACCAAGTCGGTGCACGGCCACCTGCTCGGCGCGGCCGGGGCGATCGAAGCCGCCGCGTGCGTGCTCGCGCTCGACCGCGGCCTCCTGCCGCCGACGATCAACCTCGACACCCCCGACCCCGAATGTGACCTCGACTACGTCCCCAACCGGGCGCGCAAGGCCGACCTCAAAGTTGCGATCTCGAACTCTTTCGGCTTCGGCGGCCACAACGCGACGTTGGTCATCAAAGGCCCTGAGGGCCGCTAAGGAGAATCGCCCATGGCAACCCAGCTCGATTTCAAAGAACTGCAGCAGCTCGCCGCCGAGATCCTCGGCATCGAGCCCGACCAGGTTCAGCTCGACAAGAGCTTCGCCAAGGACCTCGCCGCGGACTCGCTGGACCTCGTCGAGCTGATCGCCGCCGTCGAGGACAAGTACGACGTGGAGCTCCCGGAGGAGGAGCTCGAGAAGATGAAAGTCATCGGCGACCTTTGGAAGTTCCTGGAGCAGAAGACCGCCGAGCGGTTGGAGGCGTAGCCGCCGTGGCGACCATCACTAACTCATATCGGACCCGGTCGGACGCGATCCCGCTCCGGTCCTTCAAGGTCAAGGGCCGCCCCAGCGCCATCGCCGGCGTCGGCGTCTACGCGCCCGAGAAGATCATCACGAACTTCGACCTCGAGAAGATGATGGACACGTCGGACAAGTGGATCACGGAGCGGACCGGCATCCACCGCCGGCACATCGC
>DASXBE010000076.1:0-3093 GCA_036491815.1 Candidatus Dormiibacterota bacterium
CGAGACCAGGATCGGCGCGTGTGGTGTGCACGAGCTGGCGCACAACCTCCGCACGCCCAACGTCGAGGGTGGCTTCAACCTCGCGGAGTGGATCGTCCAGGAGGGGCTCGCCGAGGCTTTCACCGCCGAGGTGTGCGGAGCCGATGCCACGGGTGCCTGGTACGCCGGTGTGACGGGCTCGGACCTCGACGCGGCGTTCGACAAGGTCACCGCCGCCTTCGGCACAGGGAGGATGTTCAGTGACTGGACGCCGTACGTGCTCGGCGACCCGATCGCGGAGCGCATGGGCCTGGCCCCGGTTGGGGTGCCGCACATGGGCGGATACGCGGTCGGCCGGCTGATCGTGGATCGCTACCTGAAGGCGAGCGGGCTGAAGGCTGCCCAGGCGATCGTCCGGCCGTCGAGCGAGATCATGGCGGGCGCCGGAATCGCGCCGAAGTCAGCTTGAGCCCGCTTATGCCTCCGAGATGTAGAGGCCTGTCGCGTACGCCACCACGGCAACTGCCAGGAAGCTTGCCATGATCATCGAGCTGAAGTCCTGGTGGTAGTTCAGGTAGCTGCCTCCGTTGAAACCCGCCCCGAGCACGGCCACCGCTCCAATCGCGGTCGTCCAGATCAAGCCGCGCCTGCGCACCCGGATGGCGCGGTACAGGAGCTGAGAGGCGGCCACGAGGAGGACCAGGCCGAAGGTGGCATGGAGGACCAGGAGCAGCGGCCCGTGGAGGATCGCCCAGGTGACGCTCTGAGCCACGCCGCTGAAGTATTCAGGCGGGTTGGCGCCCGGATGATTGGTCGGCACCACCACGAACAGGTTCACCGCGATGCCCAGCAGATACTGCACCGTCAGCATGATCAGCCCGGCGAGAAAGCCGATACGGAACTCTTGCGGCCGACGGTCAGTCGCGATCACGGGCGCACAGCCTAGCAGCGCATGTTGAACCGCAGCGTCTTCGAGCTGGCGGGCGGGGAGCAGGCTTTTCGCCGGCTCGTCCAGCGCTTCTACGCGGGCGTGGCGGACGACCCGTTGCTGCGTCCGATCTACCCCGAGAAGGATCTCTCGGGCGCGACCGAACGGCTCACCCTGTTCCTGATCCAGTACTGGGGCGGGCCGCAGACCTACAGCGAGCAACGCGGTCACCCGAGGCTTCGGATGCGGCATCAACCTTTCGCGATCGGGCAGGCGGAGCGTGAGGCGTGGTTGCGGCACATGACCGCCGCCGTCGATTCCATGGAGTTCGCGCCGGCAGTCCGCAGGGCGCTGCTCGACTACTTCGAGGCGGCCTCCACGGCGATGGTCAATCGACAAGCTCCCTGACGGCGGCGGTCGCAACCGGTTCGGGCGCGGCACCGGAGGCCGCGGGTGACGCGCTCGCCGGGTCGGGGGGAACCAGGTCCTTGGCGACCATCGGCGCTTCCTCGGGGTCCAGCGACAGGCCGTGCCCTGTCGCTTTGGCGCGCCGGAGCGCCGCGCGCAGCCGTGGGATCTGCTCGCGGAGCGGCTGCTCCACCCAGTCGAAGGCGATGACTCTTTCGTTGACCTCCCAGAACAGGCCGTTCTGCATCGACTCCATGCGGTCCAGCGCCGCGTGGACGAAGTCGGGCGGCGCTGCGGCGATGCCCTCGACCAGGACGCGCGCGACCTCTCGCTCGTCGGAGGCCATGGCCCAGAAGGTCAGCTTGGCCACGCCCTTGAAGAGGCCGTTGAGCCCGATCGGCCGCGCGTTCGGGATCAGGTCGAGCAGATTGCGCACGAGGAGTCGGGCGAGCCGGCGCGAGACCTCAGGGTCGCGCGCGTGCGCCTCGATCGCGAGATCCGCCACGTCCTCGGCGGCGGCCCCGAAGATGGCCGGCATCCCGGCTTCGTCGAAGTGTCTGCCGTAGCGCAGGATGTGCGCCGCGGCCTCCACGGCCAGGTCGGGCCTCCACTGGAGCGCGCCGATGGCAAAGCGCCGGTACTCGTTCATGATGCCCGAGGCGAACGTCGGGGCTGAGCGGTTGATGGCCGTCCTCAGGTACGTGTTGAAGAACCGCATGCAGAGCTCCGCGACCTCGGAATCGCCAACTTCGATCGCGGCATGGCCGACGCCGCGCGTCGCCACCGCAATCGCATGCACGGCTTCCTTGCGATGCACCGGCGTGAGCCCGACCATATCGACGAATGTCGACATCACCGAGTAGGTGAACCACGTGCCGGCCCGGTTGACCTCCGCGATGATCTGGTCCGAGGCCCCGGGCAGCTCGGCGTGCCCGACCTTAAAGAATTCCGGCCGAAACTTCTTTTTGGCCGAGAGATAGTCCTGGGCCAGGAACTGCCCCAGGACCTCGATGCTCATGACGCAGACGGGCATGTCTCCAAGCTGGATCGATCCGAAGGCGATGTCGGTGACCTGCGCGATGGAGGTCATCAACGCCTCCCGCTGAGGCCGGCTCTCTGGCTGCTTCGCCGCGGCGCGGAGCTGCCGGCTGGCTCGCCGCATGATCCCCGCGACCAGGGTCTCCGCGCGCATGACCTCGAAGATGTAGCCGACGTACGGAAAGAGCATCGCGAAGTTGAGCATCGCGAGCACGACGGCGGCCGCGACGCTCAGCTTTGGCACATAGGTCGCGGTGACCTCGGACCGGACGAGGAACGTATAGAGGATGGAGGCGAGCGCAAAACCGAGCACGAGCGCGTTGAGCGCGTTGCGGGTGAAGATGCCGATGATCCTTGGCGAGTACCGCGACGAAACCCCCTGGATCCCGAACATCACGGCGACGATCACGATGCTCAGGGTCACGCCCTCGGCGCCGCCGGCCAGGCCGAGGGTGCCCGCCGCGGCAGCCGGGTCCGGGTTGAAGATGTCGCCCAGGCCGTGGAAGTGGGCGTCCAGCGTGCCGAAGAGCAGGAAGGTCATCGAGGTCACCGCGACAAGGGCGAGGCCCGACAGGGCCACGCCGGCCCATCCCACAGAGACCATGCGGTCCGAATGGACCTGGGCGGTGCCCTCGTCAGACATGCTCTCGATCTCGGAACACGGCACGGCGATCCTAAGCAATTGGCCCGCGGATCGGTACATTTGCGGCCATGTTCCGCGCCATCGTTTTCGACTTCGA
>DASXBE010000077.1:0-32847 GCA_036491815.1 Candidatus Dormiibacterota bacterium
ATCCGAGCTCTCTTCTGGCGGAATCACTCGCAGCCTCTCGGGACTCGCTGGGGCTCGAGGCGTGCATCTACGCCACGATCAACGAAGACGGCTCCATGGGCGGGTGGGTCGACGGCTCAGGCGCGTCGCATCCTCCAGCCTCGCTTCCGATCTGGGTCTTCGCCCTGACCCGCGTGGCGGTGGAGGCGCGGCAGGCGATCCTGACCGACCGGTACGGGCAGGTCAGCACCTTCGCCGAGGGCCTCTCGGTCGGGCACGACACCCAGGCGGTCGTCGTCCCTCTGCCGCGCACCTCGAAGGCAGGCCGGGCCATCGTCGCCATCGCGCCCGCCGGCGAGACGATTCCGGACGGCGCTCTGGCGGTCCTCGATGCTGTGGCGGCGACGATCTCGGAATGCCTCCACATGCAAGCCGCCGAGGTGGCTCGGGCCGAGAGCGCCGTGAAGTCGAAGGTCATGGCGGCGGTGAGCCATGAGATGCGCAACCCCCTGAATTCAGTGCTCGGCTTCACCGCCCTCGTGCTCGACTCGGATAACGACCACCTCACAGACAAGCAGCGCCGCCAGCTCGGTTTCGTCCAGTCCAGCGCGAACACCATGTTGACCCTGGTGAACAACTACCTCGACCTGGAGAAGCTGCGGTCGGGCAGCGCGCTGGTCCAGTACGAGACGCTGAAGGTGGCTCCGCTTGTGACAGAGGTTGCGAACCTGATGTATCCGATCGCCGCCGGGCGAAAAGTATCGATCCGAACTTCGGTGAGCGCTGAGGCCGAGGCCCGCGTCGACCCATTCAAGGTGCGTCAGATCCTCACCAACCTGGTGTCCAATGCGATCAAGTTCACGCCAGAAGGCGGGCATGTGTACGTGCGCGCGCGCGTCGACAAGGAAACCTGGCGCCTCGTGATCAGCGACTCCGGAGTGGGCATCCCCAAAGACCAGGCCGAGCTCGTCTTCACGGAGTTCGCGAAGATCGACGCGGGCGCGCTGGCCACCGGCAAAGGGACCGGACTGGGGCTTGCCCTCACCAAGGCCTTCGTCGGCACGCTGGGCGGAAGCATCACTTTCTACAGCCGGCGCGGCCGCGGCACCACGTTCGTCGTCGTCCTGCCCCGTAACCCTCAGCATTCGTTCACCGCGACGGCCGCATGAATTCCGCACGCGCGGAGGGCACGGCGTTAACAGGATCGGCCGGCCACGCGGTCCCGCGAATCGTCATCGCCGACCACTCGGATGATGGACGCGCCCGACTCGCCGAGATCCTTCGCGACCAGCCCTGGCAGGTCATCGGCGCGGCCGATGGCCGCGCGGTGATCGACCTCGTCGGCGCCGGCCACGCCGACCTGGTGATGATGGACTCCCGGTTGGGCGCGTTGGACGGCCTGGAGGTCTGCCGCCGGATCCGCCGGGACGGCGATCACAGACTCGTTCCGATCGTGCTGATCTCGAACGGCGATGAGGTGGCCGACCGCATCGCGGCTTTCGAGGCCGGTGCAAACGACGTGTTCGCCAAGCCGCTGCAACGCGATGAGGTCGTGGCCCGCGTCCGTTCGATGCTCCGCCTGAAGTCCGCCAGCGACCGGCTCGAGGACGTCCGGCAGGTCATTTTCGCGCTGGCCAAAGCTGCCGAGGCGAAGGACCGCTTCACCCTCGAACATGCGGAGCGGGTCGCGGATTCGTCGAGTGAGCTTGCGCGAAGGCTCAAGCTGGCGCCCAAGGTCATCGAGCAGATCAGGGTGGGGGCTCTCATCCACGACGTGGGCAAGCTGGCGGTGCCCGACGATATCCTCAACAAGCCCGGCCCGTTGACGGCGGATGAGTTCGACATAGTCAAGAACCACCCGGTGGTGGGGGCCGAGATCGTGCTCCCGCTCATGGGCCAACGCGACCTCTACGCGATCGTCCGCCATCATCACGAGAGGTATGACGGAAGAGGCTATCCCGACGGCCTGGCGGGAGAGGCGATCCCGATCTCCGCGCGAATCGCGGCCGTCTGCGACGCGTACGACGCGATGGTCAACCAGCGGTCGTACCGTGCGGCAGTCTCGCATCAGCGGGCGCTCGAGACACTTCTCGCCGGCCGCGATGAGCAGTGGGACGGGCGGATCGTGGACGCGTTCGTAGCCATCCAGGAGCAGCGATGAAGCAAACCGATCGAGGTGCAGGCGACCGCGCGTCCGTCAACGCCGACCGTCGATTGGAGAATGCCAGGATGGTCCGGATCCTGATCGCGGACGACCACAGCGAGGTGTTGATGGCGACGGCCGACCTGATTTCGGACTGCGCGGATGTGGAGATCGTGTCGCTGGCCACCAACGCCGACGAGGCTGTCGAAGCCGCGGCCTCCCTCCAGCCAGACATCGTGTTCGTGGACGCATGGCTTCGCGGCGGGGGCGCTGAGGGCGTGGCTCGGCGGATTCAGGAGGTGGCTCCGCAGACGGTCGTCGTGGCGCTGGCGTCGGCCAAAGACCTGGACCTCGCCCTGAAGCTGCGCGCGGCGGGAGCCGCCGGCTGCTATGAGAAGGAGAACCTCAGCGCAGTGCTTCCGGAGATCTTGGCTGCGGCCCGTCTCCGTTGATGGACTCGGCGATCGGGTAGTCGGGCAGCCAGAAGTCAACGGTCGTCCCGCCTCCGGGCCGGCTTTCGACGGTCCACCAGCCGCCGGCGATGGTCGCCCGCTCACGCATCGCGACCAGGCCCAGGTGCCCCGGCTGACCCTCGCCCGTGGGCACGTCGAAGCCGACGCCGTCGTCGACGATCCGGACGCGGTAACCCCTGTCGATCCGCTGGAGGTCGACTTTGACGTGGGGCGCTCCAGAGTGCTTTCGAACGTTGGCCAGGGCCTCCTGCGTGATCCGGTAGAGCTCCACCCGTAGGTCCGGGGACGGCTCGGTCGCGAGCCTGTCCTCCAGCGTGAAGTCGATGTCTATGTCGGTGGCGACGCGCTCGAGAAGCTCCCTGAGCGCGGGCCCCAGACCGGTCCGGTCCAGGGTGGGCGGCCGCAAGTCGAACATCAATCTCCGCAGCCGGGTGATCGACTCCCGAACCGCCTCGTCGAGCCGGGCGATGAGCTCCTGCTGCGGCTCCGTCGTCATTTGCTTGCGCAGTTGCTGAAGTCGAAGGCTCGTCGCGGTCATTGCCTGGATGGAGTCATCGTGGATGTCGGCGGCGATCTTGCGCCGCTCCTCTTCCTGTGCCTGCACGAGGTGGGTCATCAGCCGCCTGCGTTCGGCGATCTCCTGCGACTGGGCCAAACGTCTTTCTGCCACCTTGCGGTCGGTGACGTCGCGAATCGCGGCGGTGACCAGCATGCCCTCGTCCGTCGGCAGCGGGCTGAGGCTGATGTCCACCGGGAACTCGGAGCCGTCCCGGCGCCGGCCGAACAGCTCGAGGCCCTGCCCCATCGGCCTGGCCAGGGGATCTCGGAAGTATTTCGCCCTGTGCCCCGCGTGGCCCGCGCGCAGCGACGCCGGGACCAGATCGTCCACCGACAATCCCAGGAGCTCCTGGCGCGAATAGCCGAAGAGCTGCTCGGTGCGGCCGTTGACGACCTGGATTCGCCCGCGCGCGTCGACCACGACAAGAGCGTCGGGGGCAGATTCCAGCAGTCCGCGCACCAGCTGCTCGCTCTTGCGCCGAACCTCGTCCGCGTCCTTCAGGCCAGTCACGTCCCGAATCGCCGCCACGACTCTCGTGCCACCCTCACCCTGGATGTAGCTGAGACTGATGTCGACTGGGAAGTCCGATCCGTCCTTGCGCCTGCCGGTGAGTGCGATTCCGCTTCCCATGGACCGGATCCTCGGATGGGCGAGAAAGCCTCGCACCATCTCATGGTGGCCCGCCCTGTAGCGGTCTGGCACCAGGACCTCGAGGGACTGCCCGAGCAGCTCGCCGGGAGCGTACCCGAACATGCGATGGGTCGGCGCGTTGGCCATCTCGATCTCGCCTCGGGCGCTGACGATCACCAACGCGTCCGCCATCGCGTCGAGGAGCGTCCGAATCCGCTCCTCGCTCGAGCGAAGCGCGATGTCCGACTCGGTGAAGTCGCGCAGCTTGGCCAGGAGGTCTCGGAAGGTGCCCAGGCCGAGGTTGGCCGGCATGCTCATCTGACCCCGCGCCGCCCGCCGGATCGCGTCCACGATCTCGATCTCGGGCATCCCCTTGACCACGTATCCGACGACTCCCGCCTCCAACATTTGAGAGGCCGTCGCCTGGTCTTCGTGCGCTGAGATGCCGACGATCGCGATGCGCGGCTGCTGGGAGAGGATGCGCCTGGTCGCCGACGTGCCGCCGCCGCCCGGCATCTTGAAGTCCATGAGCACTACGTCGGGTTCGTATTCGAGTGCGGCATTCACGGCCGCATCGGCGTCATGGCGAACGGCCACAACCTCGATGTCGCCCGCCGAACCGACCGAGTCCTGGAGGGCCGACGCCAGCGCACGATCGTCGTCGGCGATGAGAACTTTGATCATCCGCCGGCCAACTCCCCGAGCAGCGGCGCCAACCCCACGCCGTCCCCGACGGTCAGCACCGTCCAGCGCCAGCGTGCGGTCATGCGGGCGCGAGGTCGGTGGCGCGGGCAGAGCGGACCTCGGCCAACTTTTCGAGAAGCTCGGCCTCCATGAAGGGTTTCTGGATCATGGTCGCGCCCGGTGGCAGAGGAGACCCTGCCCCGATCATCCCCTGCGCGTGCCCGGACATGAACAGGACGCGCATTCCGGGACGTTCCGCATGGAGCTCACGGGCGAGGTCGGGGCCGAGCAGGTTTGGCATCACGACGTCGGTCAGGAGGACATCGATCACACCGGCGTCGCGGCGGGCGAGGGCGAGGGCCGCCGCACCGTCTGGCGCCACGAGCACCTCGTAACCGGCGCCCACCAGGATCTCCTCGAAAAGCTCACGAAGGTCGGGGTAATCCTCCACGACGAGGATCCTGCCCGACGCCGCCAGGTGCATCGATGGGGTCGTCGGAGACTCGACGGTGACCGCCTCCGAGGTGGCCGGCAGCAACACGGTGACGGTGGTGCCGTGCCCGACCTCTGAGTAGATCGCCACGTTGCCCTCGAGCTGTTTGACGATTCCGTACACGGTGGCCAGGCCCATCCCGGTGCCCTTTCCGATCGGTTTGGTCGTAAAGAAAGGCTCGAAGGCGTGCTCCAGGGTCGCCCTGTCCATTCCTGTGCCGGAGTCCGCCACCCGCACCTCGACGTAGCGGCCCGGTGCGAGACCGGGATGGACCGTCGCGTAGGTGTCGTCGACGGTGACGTTTCTGGTGCCGATGACGAGCCTCCCGCCTTTCTGCATCGCGTCACGGGCGTTGACGGCCAGGTTGATGACGATCTGTTCGAGCTGCCCGCGGTCCATCGAGACCGGCCAGAGGTCAGGCGCCAGGTCCACCGTGAGCACCACGTGCGACCCGATCGTGCGGGCGAGGAGGTCCTTCAGATCGGCCACCTGGTCGTTGACGTCGAGCACAGAGCGTGTGACCACCTCGCGCCGCGCGAACGCAAGCAGCTGGTGGGTCAGGCGGCTGGCGCTCTTGGCGGCCTTGTCAATCCGACCGATGTCACGAATCGATTCTTGGTCCGCCACCGACGCTTTCAGCGATGACGTGACCGTGAGAATCACCGTGAGCAGGTTGTTGAAGTCGTGCGCGACCCCGCCGGCGAGCTGGCCAAGGCTCTCCAGGCGCTGGGCCTGCTCCATCTGCTGCTCGATCTTCTCCTTCTCGGTGACGTCCTCCAGCAGCGCCACCCGTACCTGCTGGTCTCCGTAATTGACCACGTAACTGGTCCCGACGGCGCGCATGAACGAGCCGTCCTTCCGGCGAAAGGTCAACGGCCCAAAACGGAGAGTGGCGGCATCCGAGTCGCGGTTCTCCTGGATCTGGGCCGCCTGGGCTGCGTCCTGGGGCTCGATGAGCTGAGACGTCTTGAGATTCCTGAACTCGTCCCGGGAGTACCCGAGTGCCTCGACTGCCGCCTGGTTGACCTCGAGGATCTGTAGTGACCTTGGGTTCAGGATCAGGCTCGGCAGCGGGTTGCCCTCGAACAGGTCCGCGTAGCTTCGCTGCGCCGCGGCCAGCTGAGTCTCGGTCTTTTCCTTTTCGGTCACGTCTTCGATCAGGGCCACCCACGCCTGGCGTCCGTCGAGGTCGACCTGGTAGCTCGTCGTGTCGCCCCGCATGATCGTCCCATCTTTCCTGCGGAAGCTAATCGGTCCGACCTTGGCGAACGTGACATCGGGGTTCGTTCGGATCGATTCGACCTGCTTGCGCTCCGCCTCGTCCTGGGGCACCAGCAAGTCTCCGCGGTTGATGGTGTCGAACTCGCGCGTCGTATAACCGAACGCCTCGGTGGCTGCGGCGTTGGCCTGGATGATTCTGCCAGTCCCCACATCGCTGACGGTCATCGGCAGCGGGTTGCCCTCGAACAGCTGTGCGTAAGTCCGCTCTGCGCTCTCGCGGCCGGCGCCCTCGCGCTCGAGTGAAACGCTCAACGGGCGGGCGACCTGGCGATAGACGACGAGGAAGGCCAGCCACGTGAGCAGCACACCTGCCCCGATGATCGCGATTTGCCGCTGATCCAGGAGGCCCGCGGCCGCGAGCGCGGTGGCGCGATCTGCACCCACATACACCTTCCAGCCGGTGGAGGCCATCGTCGTCGTTCCATAAAGACGCCTGGTCCCGTCGAGGTCGCTGCGGTCACCGGCGCCGGAGCTTGCCGCGAAGGGCGTGCCGGCCAGCGCATGTCCAGTCCACCTCGCCGACTCGATGGACCTGCTGACCACGGCACGGCCGTCAGCGCTTGCGATCAGAAACTCGAGCCGGTCGGTGCCGGTCGCGAACTCGGACGCCAGCTTCGGGGCAAGAGGCGTGAGGTCGATGAACCAGGCCAGCAATCCGACGCCCGGGACCGGGAAGGTGAAGATAGCTACAGGATGGCCGTCGAGCGGGTCAGGGGCTGGTGCGAGCACCTGCCGGCTGGCCGACGCGAGCCAGGAAGCGGAACCATAGGTCTTGCCCGCCACGCCGGGCTTTGAGGAGCAGCTGACCGTCCCGTCTGGACGCGCGATGTCGATACGGCCGCTGTCGAAAGCGCCGAGCGGTGCGTAACCCAGCTGGCAGCCGGCTGGGTTGGCGATGATTTGCGCCAGGGCTGCGGGGTTGCCGGTGATGGAAGCGGACGTCGCCTCGATGAGCTGAATTCCGCCGTCGATCTGAGTCGCGGCTTTGTTTGCGGCAAAGGTGGCGTCGGCCATGGCGGCGTGCTCGGCATCGCTGGTCGACTGGATGAAGACGTACGCGGCTGCCGCGGCGCCGGCGAGCACAACCACCAGAGCCAGTGAGACGAAATACAGCCGCAACGGCACTCGGCGGTTCATGGTTTGGTAAATGGGTGTTAAGTATGCGCGCGGGCCGCCGAAACGAGCCCCGTCTCCGCATTCGAAATCTGATCCCGAAACGACCCATTGAGGACCGGATGGAGCCCACGCCCGGATTCGAACCGGGGACCTTTTCCTTACCAAGGAAATGCTCTACCGCCTGAGCTACGTGGGCGGGCCGACTCCCGATTCTATCTGCTACATACTGGCGGCCAGCCATGCCCACGATCGATGACGTCCTGGAGCGGGCCAGGGCGCGGCTGGTCAGGGTCGAGGCCAGCCAGGCGGCGATCGAACAGGCCGCGGGCGCGCTGCTGGTCGACACTCGCACCGAATCGCAGCGGAAGGCCAGCGGCGAGATTCCGGGCGCCCTGGTCATCGATCGCACCGTTCTCGAGTGGCGCCTGGACCCCACCTCGCCGTCGCGGATCCCGGAGGCGACCGCGCACGACATCCGTGTGGTCGTGATCTGTGCCGAGGGCTATTCCTCGAGCCTCGCGGCCGCTTCTCTGCAGGATCTCGGCCTGGTCAACGCGACCGACGTGATCGGAGGGTTCGAGGCGTGGATAGCGGCAGGCCTGCCGATCGCTGATTGCTGACATAGTTATGGGACACGCCACATTCTTGAGGTGGCCTGAGCACCCGGATGGCCGACGAAGCCGAGGCTTGGCGGACCGCGTCTCCCAGCCACCCCGGCCCGGACTCGTGCTCGACGCAAAGGGAGGCGCGTTGGAGGTGTGCAATTGACAAGGTTCCTGCTTTCGATTCTTGGCGGTGCTGCATTGGTCGCGGCGCTGTCGTCGCCCGTCCTCGCGCAGGACGTGAAGGTTCATGACAGCGGCTCGACCGACTCCGGTACGTGTGGCAACGATTGGGCCAACGACACGTTCAACCGCGACTTCAAAGTGACCCAGCAGGCCGATGGAAGCTTCGTCCTGACCGAGTACTTCAGGGACGGGCACTTCGTGACGATCGACGGCATTAGCCCGGGCGCGTGCCAGTCGGGGACCGACCATGGGACGCTCATCTCCGGTGGTGTGGGCGGCACGTTCCACGGCTTCATCGCAGGGCCGGTCACGGGCGGGACATACAACCCTGGCGCGACCTGCCCCGACCCCTGCAACGGCGCCACGTTTGTCGCGGCTTTCTTCGGAGCCGGCGCCGTGTGGAGCACACCTGACTTCTACTTCCAGTACGAAGCAGAGGGCGGCAACCTGGCGTTCAGGCGCTGGACGAACGCCTCGTCCGGCAACGTCGGCGACATCGCGACGAGCTAGAAAAGTCGGAGAGCCGGGCGCGCAACCCTGCGCGTCCGGCGACCTTGCCTAGGTCTCCGGGCCGGCGGTCACCTTTCCGACGTCGGTCATGATCTCGGCCCGGCCGCGGACCTTGATCGCGGCCGTCAGGTCGGTGAACTGGGCGATGAGCACCTCGCCCGCGTCGAGCCGCTCCGAGTGGTGGGAGCGGGTGTCCTTGCCGCGCGTGAGGCCCATGATCACGACGCCGTCCTCGAGCGCCTTGACGACGATGTAGCGCCCGCTTGCCTCCTCGTCCTCGGTCATCGCCTTCCTCGCCCGTTTCCGTTGGACTGCGCCTTGGGTCGCACCGTCTCGAATTTCGTCGCGGGCTCCCCCACCAGCTGGTCGATCTCGGCCGCCAGAGCCGGACCGGCGAGCACATGATAGCGATCGGCGTTCACGATCACCTCGCGCTTGCCGACCACCACGTGCAGGACCACGTCGTCGGCGCCCGGATGCCTCGCGAGCACCGCTTCGAGCCGCTCCGCGAGGTGCTCGTCGCCTGTCGGAATCCGAACGTGGACGAGCTGGCGCCGCGCCACCGGTACGCACTCCGGGTCGTCCCAGAGCCAGGCCATGTCAGCCGCCACCGAGGCCGTCTCGACCTCCTGCTCCAGCTCAGTGTCGAGGGCCGCCGCGCCGCCTGAGCCTGTCGCCCTTGTGCTGCCCGCGCGGGCGTCGACCTTGCCCTGGACGACCACGACCTTGTCAGGCTCGAAGAGCAGCCTCGCCTGCTCGAAGACGCGAGGGAACAGCACGATGTCGACAGTGCCGGTCAGGTCCTCGAGCGTGGCGTAGGCCATGATCTGGCCCTTGCGCGTCACGACGCGCCGCACCTCCCGGACGAGACCGGCGACTCGGACCTCGGTGTCCTGCAGCGCGCTAGTCACCTCGACCGCCTGGGTGTCGGAGAGCTTGGCGAGCTCGGCCGCGATGCGCCGGAGCGGATGGTCGCTCAGGTAGAGCCCGAGCAGCTCCTTTTCGAGCCGAAGCTTCTCCTCGCCGGGCATCGGCTTGATGTCGATGCCCAACCCGAAATTGCTCGTGTCCTCCTCCGTCGAACCGATGAGGTCGTACATGTTGATCTGCCCCGCCTCCCGGTCCTTGCGCGCGCGCTCCGCTCGGGCGATGAAATGCTCGAGGACCGTCATCAGCCACGCGCGCTCCCCGAGCGAGTCGCAGGCGCCCGACTGCACGAGTGACTCGAGCACCCGCCGGTTCACGTCCTGGAGGGCAGAGGTCCGCTCGCACAGGTCCTCGAGCGACTTGAACGGGCCCTCCGCGTCCCGCATGCTGACAATCGTTTCGACCGCGTGGTGGCCGACGTTCTTGATCGCGG
Organism: Candidatus Dormiibacterota bacterium; assembly: GCA_036491815.1. Taxonomy (GTDB): domain Bacteria; phylum Chloroflexota; class Dormibacteria; order Dormibacterales; family Dormibacteraceae; genus DASXBE01. The sequence continues at coordinate 10,017 of DASXBE010000077.1, forward strand.
CCAGGCCGAACAGGATCCGACCCTCCCCCATCGAGAAGTCGACCCGCGACTGGTTGATGTCAGGGGCCAGCACGTCGATGTTGCGGAGCCGGCAGTCGACGATCGCGGTCGCGACCCGGTCGGCGCTGCCCTGCATGTGGATGAGCAGCGCGGTCATGTACTCGAGCGGGTAGTTGGCCTTCAGGTAGGCCGTCTGATAGGCGACCAACCCGTAGGCCGCGGAATGGGCGCGGTTGAAGCCGTACTCGGCGAACTTCGCGATGCCGTCGAACAGCGCTTCCGCCGTGGACCTGGCGATGCCGCGTTCGACAGTGCCGTCGACGAACTTGGTCCGCAGCTTCGCCATCTTGACCTTGTCCTTCTTGCCCATCGCGGCCCGGAGGATGTCGGCCTCGCTCATGGTGAAGCCGGCCAGCTCGCGGGCGGCCATCATCACCTGCTCCTGGTAGATCATCACGCCGTAGGTCTCGCGAAGGATCGGCTCGAGGCGATCGTGCATGTACTCGATGGGCTCGCGTCCCTGCTTGCGGGCGATGAACGCGGGGATGTTGACCATCGGGCCAGGACGGAACAGGGCGACGGCGGCTGCCACGTCCTCGAAGGTGTGCGGCCTCATGTCCATCAACATCCGCCGCATCCCAGCACCTTCGAACTGGAAGACGCCATGCGTGTCCCCCACAGAGATCAGCTCGTAGGTCTTGGCGTCGTCGAACGGGATGTGCTCGATGTCGACCTCAATCCCGCGCTCGGCCTTGAGGAGGCGCAGGCAGGTGGCGATGATGTCCAGGTTCTGCAGCCCGAGGAAGTCGATCTTCAGGAGCCCGATGTCGCCGACGGCCTTCATGTCGTACTGGGTGACCACGGCATCGCTCTTGGGTCCGAACTGCAAGGGGGTGTAGAGCACCAGCGGCTCGGGAGCGATCACCACGCCCGCCGCATGTGTGCTCACGTTGCGCGACACGCCCTCCAGCGCCTTGGCGACGTCGACGAGGCGCTTGGCCTCGTCATTCGACTCGTAGGCCTCGCGAAATTCCGGGACCTCCTTGATCGTGTCCTCGAGCGTCTTCGAGCGCCCCTGCCAGACCGGCACCAGCTTGGCCAGGCGGTCCGTGTCGCGCAGCGGGACCTCGAGCACGCGACCGACGTCGCGGATCGCGGCCTTCGAAGCCATGGTCGTGAACGTGATGATCTGGGCGACCCGGTCAGACCCGTACTTCTCCGACACGTAGCGGATCACGCGCTCTCGCCCCTCGACCGAGAAGTCGCAGTCGATGTCAGGCATCGAGACGCGGTCGATGTTCAAAAAGCGCTCGAAGATCAGGCCGTGGGCCAGGGGGTCGAGGTTGGTGATGCCGAGGCAGTAGGAGACGAGGCTGCCTGCGGCGCTGCCTCTCCCGGGGCCGACCACGATCCCTTGCTTGCGGGCGAAGTTGTAGAAGTCCCAGACGATCAGGAAGTACGAGGCGTAGCCGGTCTGGCTGATCACCGACAGCTCCTGGTCGGCGCGCTCCGTGGCGGCCGCGGGCGGTGCGCCGAACCGCCACTTCAAGCCGTCGAGCACCAGCTTGCGCAGGTACTGGTCGGGGCTCAGGCCTTCCGGGACGTCGAACGGGGGCAGCAGCGTCGCGCCCAGGTTCAACTTCAGCTCGCACTGGTCGGCGACCTCGAGCGTGCTGCTGAGCGCGTCGGGCATGTCCGAGAACGCCGCGATCATCTCCTGGGGCGTTTTGAGGTAGTTCTCCTGCGTCGAGAAGCGCCAGCGGTTTGGATCGTTGAAGCGCGCACCCGTCTGAAGGCACAGGAGGACGTCATGCGCCTCCGAGTCGTGGCGGTGGACATAGTGCAGGTCGTTGGTGGCGCACACGCGCAAGGCGAACTCCTTGCCGAAGCGCGCGAGCGAGTCGTTCACCTCGGCTTGCTTGTCGATGCCGTGCCGCTGCACCTCGAGCAGGAAGCGGTCCTTGCCGAAGATGTCGCGGTAGGCGGCCACGGACTCGCGCGCTCCTTCGAGGTCGCCGTCGACGATCTTGCTGGCCGCCTCGCCCTGCAGGCAGCCGGAGAGAGCGATGAGGCCCTTCGAATGCTCGGCGAGGATCTCCTTGTCGATGCGGGGCTTGTAGTACATGCCCTCCATCTGGCCGACGGTGCAGAGCTTCATCAGGTTGACGTAGCCCTCGTGGTCCGCCGCGAGGAGCGTGAGGTGGTTGGGATCGCGGTCGACCCGCCCCTCGCGCAAGAGCCGCGACCGAGGTGCCACGTAGACCTCGCAGCCCACGATGGGTTTGATGCCGGCCTCCTTGCAGGCCTTGTAGAAGTGGATCGCGCCATACATGACGCCGTGGTCGGTCAGCCCGATCGCGGGCATGCCGAGCTCGGCCGCCCGCGCGACCATCGCGGGGATCCGGCTCGCCCCATCGAGCAGCGAGTACTCGGTGTGGTTGTGGAGGTGGACGAAGGTTTCAGGGACGTGCGGCATCGTTTGGTTCGGGTGTGGCGGACCCCGACGACAGTTTATCCACCTACGATGTCCTGGTCATGGCCCGCATCGCGCTGCCGTCACTCGCCCGCCTGCCGTCCGAGGTCGCGCACTCGGGCATCCGCGAGATCTCGAACCAGGCCCTGCTGACGCCCGGTGCGATCCGGCTCGACGTGGGCCAGCCCAACTTTCCCACCCCCGAACACATCAGCGCCGCGGGCAAGCGGGCGATCGACGAGCACAAGACCTTTTACACGCACACGCAGGGCATCCTCTCGCTCCGCGAGAAGCTCGTCGACAAGCTGGCCCGCGTCAACGGAATCGCCTCCAGCACCGAACGCATCGCCATCGGGCCCGGCGGCGTCGGCGCGATCGCGGCGGTTTTGGCCGCGGTCCTCGAGCCCGGCGACGAGGTGCTGCTGCCCGACCCGGGCTGGCCCAACTACCGGATGATGCTGGCCTGGACGAACGCCACGGCCGTGCTCTACCCGTGCCCACCGTCGGGCGGCTTCCAGCCGGACCTCGACGCGCTGGCGGCGCTGGTCACCCCGAGAACGAAGGTCCTGGTCGTGAACAGCCCCAACAACCCCACCGGCGCCGTCTACCCCCGCGAGACGATCGCCGCGCTGATCGAGCTCGCGCAGCGCCGCAACCTCTGGCTACTGAGCGACGAGTGCTACGACCAGATCGTGCTCGACGGCACCTGGACGAGCCCCGCCCACCTGGCGCCCGAGGACCCCCGGATCGTCACGGTGTTCACCTTCTCGAAGACCTATTCGATGACCGGCTGGCGCATCGGCTACGCGACCGGCTCGGCGGAGCTCATCGACACTGCCACCAAGGTCCTCGAGTCGAACTCTTCTTGCGTATCGACGATCAGCCAGGTGGCGGCCGAGGCGGCCCTCGCCGGCCCGCAAGATTGCGTCGGCGAGATGGTGGGCGCTTACCGCCACCGGCGCGACCTGGTGGTCGCCATCCTCAAAGAGGCCGAGCTCTTCATCGCGGAGCCGTCGGGCGCCTTCTACTGCATGGCCGACATCTCCCCGAGCGGCATGCAGGCTCGTGACTTCTCCTTTGCCCTGCTGCGGGAGCGTGGGGTCTCGGTCGCGCCCGGGACGGCTTTCGGCGGCGTGGCGAGGGATGCCGTCCGGATCAGCCTCGCCAGCTCTGAAGCCGACCTCCGCGAGGGGGTCCGGCGGCTGGCCAAGTTCGCGCACCAACGAGACTAGGGCGGGTCCCTTCGTCTAAGCTGCCCACCGTTGAACTCGGGCGTAACCGTTGCAGCTCACGTTCCGTTGAGCCCGATATGCAGCTTCTGAGGCCGATCCTGACAGTGATGGTCAGATCACTCGGCCCGGGGCGGCTCCGGCTGGGCATCGTCAAGCTCGCCCAGCGCCTCGACCGGCCGTAGCCTCGGGGCGCCCAGCGCACCCCTCGCCACGAGGAGCCCCAGCAATACCGGCACCAGCAGATAGGCCGCCCGCAGGCCGACCGCATCCGACAACCTGCCCAGCGCGAAGGGCGCACCGCCGATCGCGAGGCCCGACCCCAGCGCGGCGCGCGCCGACGCCTGGTCCGGGGCTTGCGGCCAGGCCGCGATCAATCGGCTGATGGTGGTCGGGTAGAGAAGCGCGACCCCGAGACCCGTCACGGCCAGCCCGACCGCCGCGGCCGCGAGGTTTGGACCCACCCAGAAGAGCGCGAAGCCAACCGCGGCGACCAGCGCACAAAGGGTGATCAGGAGCTGTCCATCGGGCAGGCGCCGGGTGATCGGAGCCGCCAGCGCCCGGCAAGCCGCCATGCCCACCAGGAACAAGGAGGCGAGCGCCGGCGCCTGGGCCGCCGAGGCGCCATGCCAGTCTCCGAGCGCCGAAGCCGCCCAGAACACCATGCAGAACTCGACGCTGACGGCCAGCACCAGGTCCACCCATCGCCCCAGCACTGGAGCGGCCTCCGACCGTCGGCCCGCGACCGGCCGCGGCGCCACCGGGAGCGATGCACGAGACAGCGGCCACGCCAGCAATGCCAGCACGATGAGGGCCGGCGCGAGGTAGCCCACGCGCCATCCGGCGCCGGACCCGATGGCTGCCGCTACCGACAGCGGCGCCAGGACCGAGACCGCGCTCGCGAGCCCATTGACCTCGCCGACGGCCGCGGCGGCCATCCCAGGGTGCAGCGCAGACAGCAGCGCCGGGACGAGCTGGATCAGGAGCGCGCCGCCCAGGCCGATCAGAAGGTCGCCGAGCAGCGTGGGGCCTCGACCTGGCACGGCGAATAGGACCGCGCCAAGGCCAAGCATCCCGAGCGCGACTCGCAGTGCTGTGGGCCTGCCAATCCGCTGGACCAGCGGGCCGCCCGACACCCCGACGATGACCAGGCCCGCCGCGAACAGCCCTGGATAGAACGCGACGTCTCCGCGGTTGACTCCCAGCTCCTTCTGCAGCGGCGCGAGGACCGCGCCCAGGCCGTTGAGCAGGAACGCCATGCACGCAAACACCGCATAGAGCAACCAGGTGGTGGTCCCGCGTGACATGCGCCTAGCCCCGCTCGAGAAGCACCACCGACTCGACATGGTAGGTCTGCGGAAACATGTCGACGATCGCCGCTCGCCTCACGCGGTAGCCGCCGCGCACCAGCGCCCCCAGGTCCCGGGCATGCGTGGAGGGCTCGCACGACACGTACACCAGGCGGTCGAGGCCGAGGCGGATCAGCTCCGCCAGCGCGGCCGGCTCGCACCCGGCGCGCGGCGGGTCGAGGATCGCCGCCTCGAAGCGGCCGAGCCTGATCTGCCGCAGCACCGTCTCGACCTTGCCCGGCAGGTAGTCGACGCGCGCCGAGTTGATCCTGGCGTTCAGCCGCCCCAGCTGGACCGCGTGGGGATTCTCCTCGACCGCCGTCACGCTCGCTCCGCCGCGAGCGGCCGCGACGGAGAGGGTGCCAATCCCGGCGTACAGGTCGAGCACGTGGCCGTCTGCGCCTGCGGCCAGCATGTCGAGCGCCGTCCGGTACAGGACCAGCATCTGGCGATAGTTCGTCTGGACGAAGGTGTCGCTGCTCACTCGGAAGGCGAGCCCGTCGAACTCCAGGGACATCGCGTCATCGAGGAGCACCGTGCTGGGCAGCAGCTCGGCGACCCGCTGGGCGTAGCGGTCGCGCGGCCACTGCGGCTCCGGCCCCCGGAAGCGCAGCCGCCACAGCAAGCCAGGACCCGTTGGCTCCGCCGTCAAGAGCAGGTTCTGCAGCCCCCGCAGCTCCAGCTCGCCCGCGGCCTGGGCGAATGCCGGCAGCGCCTGCTCGATCCTCAGGTCGTGGATGAGGCACTGGTCGATGGGCAGCACCGAATGCGAGCGCTGGCGGTGAAATCCGAACTTCCACCCGCTCCCGTCGGCGATCGCCTCGAACTCGCCGCGGATCCGGTAGCGCCACGGATCGTCCATCCCCAGGACGGCCGTGTCGGGTGGCAGCCGGAGGCCCGCTTTGGCCCAGGCCTCCTCGACCACCTGCCGCTTCATCCGGAGCTGGTAGGCGTAGGCCCCGTGCTGGAGCTGGCACCCGCCACATGCGCCGAAGTACGGGCAGGGCGCCTCGACCCGGTCCGGCGATCCCTCGAGCACGCGCGTGGCGGTGGCCACGGCCACGCCGCCCTGTCGGCCTCGCGGCTCGGCCTCGACGACCTCGCCGGGGAGGGCATAGCTCACGAGCCAGACCTTGCCGTCGTCCCGGGCGACGCTAGTCCCGCCGTGCGCGGGGGCGCCGGGACGGAGGATCAGCGGCGCCACAGCGCCGTCGGATCTGGGGAGGGCTTGAAACCCGCGGACTGGACCATTTGCGTGGCGACCTCGAACCCCTCGGCGACCTTGTCCGGCTGGTGCGCGTCGCTGCCGAAGGAGACGGCCTGCCCGCCCGCCTGCCGCCACCATCGGACCACCGTGAGGTCCGGGCACAGGACGCGGCCGCGCGTGGTGTTGACCTCCAGCACCCGTCCCGTGCGCGCGGCGGCGGCGAGCACCGCGCGGATCTCGGTCTCGTAGTCCTCCTCGCGGTAGGGCGCCGCGCCCTCGAGCCAGTAGCGCTTGGGATAGTCGAGGTGCGCGAGCGTCTCGAACGGCTGGTTCGACTCGGCGAGGGCGAGCAGCTCGCGAAAGTACTCCCGCACGGCGCCTGGAAAGTCGGCGGCCGGGTCCAGCCTGAACTGGCTCGCGTCCACCAGGGCATCGCCGACGCGCACGCTGTGCACCGATCCGAGCACCTGGTCGAGGGGACCCGCGGCGAGCAGCTCCGCCGTCTCCTTGGGGAAACGGTGCGGCTCGCCAAGCTCGACACCGGTCAGGATGCGCAGGCCCTTGAACCGGGCGCGACACCGCTCCACCGCGTCGTGGTAGCCGTGGATGTCGACAGCGTGCTGGCCCTCGTGCACCAGCGCCCAGTCAGCATGCTCGGTGAAGGCGAGCGCGGGCAGCCCCAGCTCGATCGCGCGCTCGCAGGATCGCGCCATGTCCCCATGCGGGGCGTCCCAGGACCACTCGGTGTGCACGTGGAGATCAGGCGGCAGGGGCACCGCTCAAGGCTACAGACAAGGCTCGCTGGCTAGAATCAGCCGCCGTGGGATACGCGGTGGAGGGGATCGCCTATGTCGCGGGCGTCCTGATCATCGGCCAGGGCCTCTACCTCGCTTTGAAGGGAAGCTTTCCCAGCTGGTACGAGAAGAGGCTGACCTGGCCGGTGGTCAACGCGACGCCTGCGGTCACTCGGCTCCAGGGCGCGGCCACGGTCGGCCTTGGGCTCTCGGTCCTCGCTCTGGTCTTCACCACGATCGTCTCCGCGAAAACGGGCGGCGGCCTGGTGGTGCTCGCCATCCTGCTGTACGTCATCGGCGCCGCCCTGTTCATGTTCAGCGCCTGGCGGTCCCGGAACTACACCTAGCCGAGCAGCTTCAGGAGCACCTCGCTCGCCACTTTCGGGTTGGCCTGCGGCGCGCGCTTGGTCAGATCCCGCACGAGCACGCCGATCACCTGCTTTTTGCCGCCGCGATAGTCGGCGAGGGCCTTGGGGTTCGCGTCGATCACGGCCTGGGCAACGACCAGGAGCTCCGATTCATCGCTGACCTGCCGGAAGCCGTGCTCGGCCACGATCTCCGCCGGCGTCCGGCCGGTCTCCACCGATTCGACCTGCACCTCGCGGCCCTGGTCGCGAGTGATCGCGCCGTCTGCCAGCAGCCTCAGCAGCTCGCCAAGGTTTTCAGCGGACGGCAGCTTGCCGGTCGGCGCGACCTCGTTGACGATCCAGTTTGCGGTGGCCAGCGCCGGGGCTCCCCGCGCCACGGTCGCCTCATACAGGTCCGCCAGCTCGCGGTCGCCCGAGAGGAGCGCCGCCGCCGGTGCCGGCAGCCCATGCTCGGCCACGAGCCTCCCGTGGCGGGCGGCGGGCAGCTCCGGCAGGGCGCGCCGAAGCTCGGCGACCCAGGCCGGGTCAATCTCCAGAGGGGGCAGGTCGGGCTCCGGGAAGTAGCGGTAGTCTTCGGCGAACTCCTTGCTCCGCTGCGAGAAGGTGCGCCTCTCGGCCTCCGACCAGCCGCGGGTCTCCTGCACGACCGTCCCGCCCGATTCGAGGACCTCCGCCTGGCGGTCCACCTCGAACAGGATCGCGCGATGCAGGGCGCTGAAGGAGTTGATGTTCTTGAGCTCGGTCTTCACGCCGAGCTCCTCGGACCCCGCGCGCCGGAGCGAGATGTTGGGCTCGACCCGCATCTGCCCCTTCTCCATCTCGGCTTCCGAAGCCCCGATCGTGCGCAGCAGCGTGCGCAGCGCCATCGCGTAGTCGCGCGCCTCGTCGGCCGAGCGGAGGTCGGGCTCGCTGACCACCTCCATCAACGGCACACCGGCCCGGTTGAGGTCGACGTACGACTCGAGCGCTCGGTGCAGCTTGTCGCCGGCATGGATCAGTTTGCCGGTGTCCTCTTCGAGGTGGACGCGGCGGATGCGGACCCGCCGACCATCCACGTCGAGGAAGCCGTCACGGCTCGTGGGCAGGTCGTACTGGCTGATCTGGTAGCCCTTGGGCAGGTCCGGATACATGTAGTTCTTCCGATCGAACTTCGTGTGCCTCGGGATCTCGCAGTCGAGCGCGAGAGCCGTCTTCAGGCACGCTTCCACGGCGGCCTTGTTGACGACCGGCAGGACCCCGGGTAGGCCCAGACAGATCTCGCAGACGTTCGAGTTCGGCGCGTCGCCGGGCTGCCCGATCGCGCAGCCGCAGAACATCTTGGTGCGGGTGCGCGGCTGGACGTGGACCTCCATGCCAATCACGACCTCCCATCCGCTAGGCAACGGACGCGACCTCCGCCTTCATGCCGCTCGCCTGCTCGTAGGCGCGGGCCACTCGCAGCGCGACGTTCTCGCCCCACTGCGGCGCGAGCACCTGCAGCCCCACCGGCAGGTCTTCCGACCTCCCGCACGGGACGCTGATCCCCGGCAGCCCGGCCAGGTTGCCGCCCAGCGTCAGCACGTCGCACAGGTACATCGAAAGCGGGTCCTGGGTCTTCGCGCCGATGGGAAACGCGACCGTCGGCGACGTCGCGCTGACGATCGCGTCGCACTTCTTGAACGCCTCGTCGAAATCGCGCTTGATCAGCGTGCGCACCTTCTGCGCCTTGAGGTAGTACGCGTCGTAATAGCCGGTCGACAGGGCGTAGGTGCCGAGCATGATCCTCCGGCGCACCTCGATCCCGAAGCCCCTGCGCCGCGTCTGGAGGTACGCGTCCGTGACGTTGGGCGCGTCCTCTTCGAAGATTCCGTACCTGACACCGTCGAATCGCGCGAGGTTGGAGGAGCACTCCGCCGGGGCGATGATGTAGTAGGCGGCGAGCCCGTAGTCCGTGTGTGGCAGCGACACGTCGACGATCTCCGCGCCGGCCGCGCTGAGCAACTTCAAGGCGGCATCAATTGCGGACTTGACGCCAGGCTCGATGCCCTGCACCTCCGAGTACTCCCTCGGCACCCCGAGCCTCATGCCCCTGACGCCCCCGTCGTAGTTGTTCAGCACATCGAGGCCCGGCCGCTCGGACGACGTCGCGTCGAGCGGGTCGCGCCCCGCCATGAGCGAGAGCGTGATCGCGGCGTCGTCGACGGAGCGGGCGAAGGGACCGACCTGGTCCAGGCTGGACGCGAAGGCGATCAGCCCGTAGCGGCTGACCCGGCCGTAAGTCGGCTTCATCCCCACCACGCCGCACAGCGCCGCCGGCTGGCGGATCGAGCCGCCGGTGTCGGTGCCCAGCGAGATCATCGACTCTCCGGACGCCACCGCCGCGGCGCTGCCGCCCGAGCTACCCCCCGGCACGCGATCGAGGTCCCAGGGGTTGTGCGTGGTGTGGTACCCCGAGTTCTCCGTCGAGCTGCCCATCGCGAACTCGTCGCAGTTCGTCACGCCGATCATCACCGCACCGGCCTCGAAAAGCCGAGCCACGGCGGTGCTCGTGTAGGGCGGCCTGAAACCGCGCAGGATCTGCGACCCGGCGGTCGTCTCGACGCCCTTGACACAAAGCACGTCTTTGACCGCCATCGGGATGCCGGTCAGAGGTCCGCCTTCGCCCGCCTGCAGGCGCCGGTCCGCCTCAGCGGCCTGCCTCTCCCAGAGCTCCGGCGTGAATCGGAGGAACGCCTTGACGTACTTGTCGAGCCGCTCGATTCGCTCCACGTGCGCGGTCACGAGCTCCGCCGCGGTGAAGGACCGGAGCCGGAGGTGCCGCAGCGCCTCCGTCACGGTCATCTCGGTGAGCTCGCTCAAGCCTCCTCCTGGATCGACGGCACGCGGAAGAAGCCGTTGACGGCGGCGGGCGCGTTGGCCAGCGCCTCCTCTTGGCTGAGCCCTGGGCGGATCACGTCTTCCCTCAGCGGGTTCGCGATCTCAACGACCTGCGCGGTGGGCGGGATGGACTCGGTGTCGAGGGCCTGCAGGCGGTCGATGTGCGTGAGGATTCCGCTCAGCTGGCCGGCGTAGAACTCCTCGTCGCCGGGCTCGAGCCCAAGCCGCGCGAGCATGGCGACGTGGCGGACCTCTTCACGCGAAAGCGGCATGGGGCTAGCTTAGTTTGCGGCTGGACCACAGGCCGATCAGGGCCGGGATGCCGGCGATCGCCCCGACGACCGACAGGATCATGGCCGCGGAGGCGACGACCCCCGCCACCCACGACCAGCGCCGGCGGGTCAGCAGGCCGAAGCCCGAGACGAGGCCGGCGCCCGCCGCCACCAGCCCCAGGCCGATCACGACATCCAGAACCAGACGCGAGCGGCCGACCGCCGAAGGCTCGGAGAGGAAACCCGAGATGAACCAGGCCCAGGCCACCAGGCCGACCGATGCCGCGACGAGGACCCAGCCGACCCAGGTCGGGGTGGCGTGACTGGTCGAGCCGGTCGTCTTTACCGCCTGCACCGGCAGAGTCTAGGTGCCCGGCAGCAGCGCGAGGAAGCCCTGCTCGTCGACGATGGCGAGCTTCAGCTTGTGCGCCCGGTCGAGCTTCGACCCCGCGCCCGGGCCGGCGACCACGTAGTCGGTCTTCGCGCTCACGCTCGATACCGCCTTGCCGCCCAGCCTCCGGACCAGCGCCTCGGCGTCCGGCCGGCTCATGGTCTCAAGCGTCCCGGTGAAGACGAAGGTCTTGCCCGTGAACGGGCCCTCGCCAGGTGGCTCGACCGACTGCGGCTCGATGCCGGCGGCGAGAAATTTGTCCACCAGCTCGCCGCCGTGGCGCTCGAAATACAGGTGCACCTCGCGTGCCATGTTCGGGCCGACCCCCTCGACGCGCCGCAGGTCGTCCTCGGTCGCGGAGCGGAGGTTTTCGATCGTCCCGAAATCCGCCGCCAGCAGCTCGGCCGTCGCCTCGCCGACCTGTGGAATGCCGAGACCGTAGAGGAACCGCCCGAGGGGTGGGCGGCGGCTCTCCGCGATCCGGTCAAGGAGGTTCTGGGCCGACTTGTCGGCAAACCCGTCGAGCTGCATCACCTGCTCCTTGGTCAGCCGGTACAGATCGCTCGGGTCCTCGACCCAGCCTTTCTCGATGACCTGGCCCAGAGTTGCGTAGCCCAACCCCTCGATGTTCATCGCACCGCGGCTGGCGAAGTGTCGGAGTCGCTCGAGCCGCTGGGCCCCGCAGAACGGATTGATGCAGCGGTGGGCGATGTAAGGCTCCTCGCGAACCACCTCTCCCCCACACACCGGACACTTCGCCGGCATCTTCCAGCCGGGTCTCGGCTCCTTGACGCTGACGATCTCCGGGATGACGTCGCCCGCGCGGTGAATCACGACCCGGGCGCCGACGTACACGCCCTTCTCGTTGACCTGCGCCTCGTTGTGCATCGTCACGTTGCGGATCGTCACGCCTCCGACCACGACGGGCTTGACATGGGCGACGGGCGTCAGGACCCCCGTACGGCCGACGTAGCAGGCGATTTCCTCGACCTCGGTCTCGGCCTGCTCGGGTGCGTATTTGAAGGCGATCGCCCAGCGCGGTGAGCGGGCGACGAAGCCCAGCTCGAGCTGCTGGCCGAAGCCGTCCACCTTCACCACCATGCCGTCGATCTCGTACTCGAGCTCATGGCGCCGGCGCTGCCATTCCGCGTGATACTCGATCACCTCGTCGATCGACTTGAGCCGCCGCCTCTGCTTGTTGACGCGGAAGCCCATCTTCTCGAGCGTGCTGAGCACCTCCCATTGCGACCGGGCCTTGCCGGCCGGGTCCAGGGTGTACATGAACGTCTGGAGGTCGCGGCTCGCCGTCACGTTGGGGTCGATCTGCCGCACGCTCCCGGCCGCCGTGTTGCGAGGGTTGACGAACTGCGGCCGCCCCGCCTCCTCCATCTCGCGGTTCAGCTTCTCGAATCCCGCGAGCGGGAAGTAGACCTCCCCGCGCACCTCGAACGTCTCGGGCAGCCCGACGGCCGGCGTGATGGTCAGAGGCACACTGCGGATCGTGCGCACATTGGCGGTCACGTCCTCGCCCACTGTGCCGTCGCCGCGCGTGGCCGCGCGCTGGAGACGGCCCTTCGTGTAGGTGAGGCTCATCGCCAGCCCGTCGATCTTGAGCTCGGCGCAGTAGGTCACCTGGTCCCCGACCGCGGCGCGGACGCGCTTGTCGAAGGCGCGGATCTCGGCCTCGTCGAACGCGTTCTGGAGGCTAAGCATCGGCGAGCGGTGCCTCACCTTGGCGAACTGGTCCGAGGCTTCGCCCCCCACCCGCTGGGTGGGCGAGTCGGTGGTTAGCAGGTCAGGCCGTTCCTCCTCGATCTGGCGCAGCTCGAGGAACAGGGCGTCGTACTCCGCGTCGGAGACCTCAGGCTCGTCGAGCACGTAATACGCGTGCTCGTGGCGGCGGATGAGCTCGCGCAGCTCCTCGACGCGGACCGCCGGGTCGGCGGTTTTCCTTCTTTGTCGCTGGCTCATTTGGTCAGCGGCGCCAGCATGCCGCTAAGGATCTTCAAGCCGACCCTGTCGAACTTGATCACCAGCTCCTCGTCGGTGCGGGTCAGGGTGCTCTTCACCACCGTCCCCGTCCCGAAGGCCGGGTGGTTCACGCGGTCGCCGCTCGTGAATCTCTGCACGGGCGGTGCGGCCGGAGCCGCCTCGATCTGCCGCTCCTGGTAGCGCTCCTTGTAACCCTGCCGCGGGGGCGCCACCGGCGCGCTGCCGCGCGGGGCTCCCAGCATGGACTGCGGGATCTCGGTCAGGAAGCGGCTCGGAAACGCGGGCTGCGAGCGGCCGTAGAGGTGGCGCCGGAAGGCGCAGCTCAGGTACAGGAGATCCTTCGCCCGGGTCATGCCGACGTAGCACAGGCGGCGTTCCTCGGCCATCTCGGTCGCGGCACCGGTCGCCGAGGGGTTCTCCTCCCGCTCGTCGAGCGCCCTCTGGTGAGGGAGCAGCCCCTCCTCCATCCCGACCATGAAGACGACCGAGAACTCGAGACCCTTGACCATGTGCAGCGTGATCAGCGTCACGCCCTCGCCGTTCTCGTCGTAGGCGTCCACGTCCGAGACGAGGGCGACCTCCGCGAGGAAGTCCTCCAGGCCAAGGTTCGGCTCGCGGTCGTCGAAGCTCTCCGCCAGCCCGCGCAGCTCGTTCAGGTTTTCCATCCGCGCCTCGCCCTGCGGCGTCCCGTCGAGGTAGTGCTGCCGCAAAGCCATCACGTCCACGACGTGGTCGAGCAGCTCGCTCGGGTGCAGCACCCCCATCGTCGACCGCACCGACTCGATCTGGGCCCGGAATCCCTGGAGGGCGGCCACGGCGGGCTTTGGCACGCCGGGCACCCGGGCGGGGTCCTCGAGCAGGGTCAGGATGTCGACGTCCGTGGCGCGCGCCTGGGCGTTCAGCGCCTCGACAGTGACATTGCCGATCTTGCGAGATGGGACGGAGACGATGCGGCCGAAGCTCAGCGCGTCCTTCGGGTTGAAGCAGAACCGCAGGTACGCGACCACGTCCTTGACCTCGCGGCGCTCCCAGAAGCGGATGCCGCCCACGAGGCGGTACGGAATCCGGCGCCGCGCCAGCACGTCTTCGAACGATCGCGACTGTGCGTTGGTCCGATACAGGATCGCGAAGTCTGAGTAGCCGCGATTCTCAGTCCGGCGCAGGCGTTCGATCTCGTCCGCGACGAACTCGGCTTCCTCGATCTCGTTGTAGGCCTGCGTCGCGATCACCTTCTCGCCGCCCGCGCGCTCCGTCCACAGCCGCTTTTCAGCCCGCTCGGGGTTGCTGCGGATGACGCTGTAGGCGGCGTCGAGGATGGCCTGGCTTGAGCGGTAGTTCTGCTCCAGGTGCACCACCTTCGCGTCCGGGTAGTCCTTGCGGAAGTCGAGGATGTTCCGGATGTCGGCACCGCGGAACCGGTAGATGGACTGGTCGTCGTCGCCCACGACCGCGACGTTGCGGTGCTCCTCGGCCAGGAGGTTGACCAGGACGTACTGCGCGCGGTTCGTGTCCTGGTACTCGTCGACCAGAACATGGCGGAAGCGGTCTCGCCACTTCGCCAGCGCCTCCTCATCGGTGCTCAGCAGCTCGACCAGCTTCATGATCAGGTCGTCGAAGTCGAGGCCGCCAGACCGGCGGAGCAGCTCCTGGTAGGACTCGTAGACCCGGCGGGTGATCTCGTCGGCGTAGCTCCGGTTGGGGTAGTCTTCCGGCCGCTTCAGCTCGTTCTTGGCCTGGGAGATCGCGTTGCTCAGCGCGCCGATGGGGTAGCGCTTGGGGTCCAGGCGCAGCTCCTCGAGGACGCGCCGCAGAGCGGCCCTCGTGTCGTCGTCGTCGAAGATGACGAAGCTGCTCGCGAAGCCCAGCCGCTGCGACTCGCGGCGCAGGATCTTGACCGCGGTCGAGTGGAAGGTGCCCACCCACATCTTGCTCGCCGGCTCGCCGACGAGCGCCTCGACCCGGCCGCGCATCTCGCGCGCCGCCTTGTTGGTGAAGGTGACGGCCAGGAGGCGGTCCGGCCACACCCGGTGTGAGGCGATCAGGTACGCGATGCGGGCGGTCAGGACCCGGGTCTTTCCGCTGCCGGCCCCGGCGAAGATGAGGAGCGGGCCGTCCCCGTGGGTGACGGCCTCTCGCTGGGGCGGGTTCAGGCGCGCGAGCAGGGCGTCGACATCCGGCTGGGGGGACTGGGCAACCACGGGAAATCGAGTTTACTTGGGCCCACCCAGGGCCCACAGGAGCCTCCTGGCCGCCCGCCCTGACCGCCTCTTGAGTCTCCGGCCCTGTGTGAGAGGGAAAAGGCCGATGCCGTCGTTAGACTCCACATGGCTTTGGCTCACGAAGTCGATTTAGGCATGCGTGACCACCTGCTCTACGAGCTTGCGCGCGATCTCAGCTCCTCACTCGAGCTCGACATCGTGCTCGAGAAGGTCATGGAGCGCGTGATCACCCTCATGAAGGCGTCGCGGGGCTTCATCGTGCTGGTCGACCCGGTCACGAGCGAGCTCTCGGTTCGGATGTCCAGCGGCGAGGCGGACGTCGAGAAGGCGAGGCAGTTCCTGGGCTCCCGAACGGTCATCGAGCACGTGGTGACCACCGGAAACGCCGTGGTCTCCACCGACGCGAGTCTGGACGACCGGTTCAAAGGTCAGCAGTCGGTGATCCTGCAAAACCTGCGGTCCATCATCGCCGTGCCGCTGGTGACCAAGGGCAAGGTGATCGGCGCGGTCTACGTCGACAACCCCTTTCGGGCGTCCATCTTCGAGGAGAAGGACAAGGAGTTCCTGCAGGCGATCTCCGACCTCGCGGCCATCGCGATCGAGAACGCGCGGCAGTACCAGCAGTCGGAGTACCTGCGCCGCCTCTTCGAGCTCCACGTCAACAAGCAGGTCACCGACTACGTCCTGGCGCGGTCCGTCCGGGGCAGCCCGTTCCTCCTCGGCGAGCGCCGCCAGGTCACCATGCTGAACTCCGACATCGCCGGGTTCTCGACCCTCGCCCAGACCATGAAGGCCGAGGAGCTGCTGCGGTTCCTCAACACGTACTTCGCGAGGATGATCCGCGTCGTCCTCGAGCACGGCGGGAACATCGACAAGTTCCAGGGCGATGGCATGCTGGTCGTCTTCGGCGCCCCCAACGCGGTTCCGGACCATGCCGCCCGGGCCATGCACGCCGCTCGGGCCATGACGCAGGAGATCGACATCCTGAACCGCGAGCTGATCGATTCGGGCCAGCCCGCCATCTCCGTCGGCATGGGGCTGGACACGGGCGACGTGATCGCGGGGCACGTGGGTTCGGATGAGCGGATGGAGTTCACCCTGATCGGCGTTCCAGTCAACAACAGCGCGTACCTGTCCAAGGTGCGGCCGGCGCGCGTCCTGCTGTCAGAGACGACCCGGGAGCTCGTGCCGGACGGCTTCATGGTCAGCGACTACGAGCCGATGATGCTCAAGGGCGCCGATCGCCTCCAGCCCATCTACCAGCTCGAGATCGCCGTCAGCGCCGGTTGAATCGAACGGGAACCCGCAGTTCCCGCCGGCGGATCTAGGCTAGCCCACGCACTGCCAGCGGCCCGGGCCGTAGTGGCTGTAGAGCCAGGCCGCGGCCTGGGCGTTGGCGATCGGGTCGAACGGCGACTTGCTGGCCCAGGGTGTGCCGCTCCAAGTGCTGGGGAGGAACTGGAAAAGCCCTGAGGCTCCGCTGCTCGAGTTGACCGAGTTCGGGTGGTAGCGCGACTCGCAGTACGCCACGTTGATCGCCCACTGCACCGCCGCCGGGCCGAGAGGGCTGAAGGCGTCGGTGATGATCTTGGCGATGTCGGCGGGCGGCGGAGCATGGTTGCTCCGGGCCGCGATCGCCGCCGCCTGGGCCTGGGCCGCGGCCTGCGCCTGCTGCTGGGCGGCCAGGGCCTGCTGCTGGGCCTGGTAGTCCGCGAGGCCCTGCTTCAGCTCGGCCGACCAGGCCTGGGCCTGGGCCATCTGGGTCGCCTGGACTCGCTGCTCGCGCGTCTGCCGGACGAGCGACAACCGGTCGTACGAGCTCAGCTGCGTTACGGCGGCCACCGCGGGCGCCTGCGCCTGCGGGGCCAGACGCGGCGTGATGACCACGATCAGGATCACCACCCACACCAGCACCGCACGAAACAAAGGAAGCAATCCCTTCCGCTCCTCCTTGGACCCGCCCTACCCCTGGGGCGCTGTTCAGGCCTGAGCACGGAGCGCGACGTGTGGAAGACCGCTCAGGGACGTGGAAAAGGGCACCTTACCAAATAGGCGGCAATCCTGTGTTGCCTTACCGGATTGTGGGCGCCCCGCTGGCCTCAGAACAGGTTCGTGAGCAGGCGGCGCAGCGGTTTTCGGCCCGGCGGATCGGAGTACGCGGGCAGGAGCTCCCTCACCCTTTGCTGCGCCAGGTCGGTGAGGATTCCGGGATCTTGGCCCGCGGTGGACAGCGGCGGCCCGACGGCCACCCGTATGCGCTTGCGGAACCATAGGTCCTTCGTCCCGGAGAGTCCGACCGGAATCACGGGGACCGCCGCCTTGATCGCAAAGTGGGCGAACCCCTTGTGGAAGGGCATCAGCTCGCCCTCCGTCGAGCCGTAGTTGCCCTCCGGGAAGATGGCGACCGCCCCGCCCACCTCGAGGCACCTGTCGACATGGCGGAAAAGAGCCTGGTCGCCGTGCCGCTCCCGCACCACCGGCACGTAGCCGCCGGTGGTGCGGATCAGCCACCACTGGAACCTCCGGTTGACCAGCTGCGTCGGGTCGGCGAGGAAGTGGAGCCGCGGCTCGGCAGGGAACAGATAAAGGAGGGCGAACTCGTCCAGCCAGTTGAGGTGGTTCGCGATGACGACGTAATTGCCGGCGCCGGTCCGTGGGATGTTGTCCCGGCCCGTGACCTCGAATCGGAAGGCCGACCGCAGCAGCGGCAAGCCGACAAGGCGGGCGAGGCGGTAAGGGAGGTTGGCCTTAGGGCCGACGGGCAGCAGGTCGGCGGCGGGGAGCGTGTCGGCCATCTGGGTGACGGCCGGAGTCTAAGCCTCCAGCGGCCACCACTCGAGGAACCGGTTGAAGTTGCCGAGCGCCGCCTGCACCGCGTGCACGGCCGCGTTCAGTGTCGCCGCGTCGGCGCTCGAGACCTTGCCCGTGCTGGTGTCGGCGCGCAGCTCGTTGAGGAAGGCGTTCAGCTGGTTGTGGGCGGTCGCCGCGTCGCCCCGCGCGGCCGAGGCCGACGCGGCGTTCAGCTTGGCGATCAGGCTGTCCTTCTGCCCGCCTGTCAGCGTGGCCAGGCCGGACACGTAAGCCGCGATCTTGCTCATCGCCTGCTGAGGTGTCTGCACGACGACTTGCGTCGTGGCTGTGGCGACTCCGCCGTCATCGTCGGTCACGGTGAGCCTGGCGGTGTAGGTTCCGGCCGCGCCGTAGGCGTGCGTGGCCGAGAATCCCGCATCGCCGCCGGGACCGTAGGAGGCCGTGCTCGAGGCGCCGTCGCCGAACGTCCACGTCACGACGTGCGAGTCCAGCTTGCCTGGGTCGGTGAACGAACCGGCGAAGGTCAGCGTCTCCTGAGAGGTCACCACCAGCGGCGCGGAGGCGGAAACGGAGCCGATCTTCGCCGACGGCGCGACGTTGGTGCCGATGATCGTCTGCGAGGCCGCCCCGGTCATGCCGCCGTCGTCGGTGGCGTGCAGGGTGACGACGAAGGTGCCTTCGTCGTCCGGCGTGAAGGTGAACGAGGTGCCCGAGCCGGTCGAGAAGGCGTTTCCGTTCTTGGTCACGCTCCATCCGTAGGTGAACCCGGCGGTGTTGTCGGCGGCGTCGGCGCTGGTCGCCAGACCCGCCAGGCCCACCGGCGTGCCCTCAGGGCTGGAGACGGGGTCGATCGTGATCTCGGTGGATGGAGCGGTGGCCGCCACGGTCACGGTGAAACCGGTGGTCGAGCTCAGACCATGGCCGTCGTCGGCCGTGATCGTCACCGTCTGGGTCGGTGCCTCGTCAGACGGGGGCTGGGTCCATGACCACGTGCCGGACGCGGTGCCGGTCCTGGTCAACGAGCCCGAAGAGGCGCTGAGGGCGACGGTGTCGCCGTCCGGATCCGAGTACGTGCCGGTGTTCGAGGGGGCGGTGCCCTCGGCCGCCGTGACCGCCGGGTGGTCGGCCGCCGCGACCGGAGCCTGGTTGACATTCGTCGCGACCCACGTCTTGAAGGCGAAGTCCTGCCCGAAGCTGCTGCCGGTCAGCCACGCGCAGCCGTTGCAGCCGACGTAAAGCTGGCCGCCGGCGTAGGCATTGATGGCCCAGCTGTCGTACCAGGTGAGCTTCCCGACGATGACGTGGACCACGATCGCGTACTTGGTCCCAGCCGAAACCGGAACCGCCGGCGAGAAGGCAAAGTCGTGGAACTGGCTGCAGCATTGGAGCGTGCCCTGGAACGTGCTCGTGCCGAGCACCGTCCCGCTGGGTGCGCCGGCGGCGGTGACGCTCTGGATCTGGATCGTGGCGTTGGTGAAGCCAAAGCTCGTGTCCGACATGAGCGAGACCCGGTCGACCTGGCCGGTCTGGCCGGCGGTGAAGCTCTGGGCCATCAGGCTCAAGCGCTGAAAGCTGAGGTTCAGGGTCTGGGCCTGGTCGAGGGAGTCCGTGCCGGCGGCGACCGGTGTCGCCCCGCCGAGCATCAGCGCGGTCACAAAGGCCAACGCGGCCGGCACTGCCCGCCAGCCGGCCCTCGACCTGACGCTCCTCGGGGATACGGATCCCATTTGCCGGATGTGACGCTCGAACCCGCGAATCCCTGCGCAGATCAGAACGAATACAGACGGCGGCGTGGCGAGCCCCGCCGGTGGCGGGCGCCGGGAGGCTGAGGACTAACCCATAACCCCTGGATCAGCCGGCGAGGCGCCAATCGCGTCGTACCCGCGCCGGCTGGATCGGCCGCGCCTCAGCTAACAGACGTAGTCGTGGTCGTAGGTGGTTACGTACTGGACGAGCCACACCTTCGCTCCAGTGAAACCAGCCGCACTGCAGGAACGCTGCGCGCGCCTCAGGGTGCTCTGGCCGGTGGCCACCCAGTTCGCGTCCACCGGCGCTTGATATCCGCCGGTGATCACGCTCCACTGGTATGACGTGGAGTAAACGCCGATCGGAGCCGTCGTGTTCGCCCGCAGCGTGGCCACGATGCCTTGGATCGTGTACCGATTGAGGCTCAGGTCGCTCGACGACCAGCTGTTGGCGGTCTCCACGTCCAGCCACCACGCACTTGGCGAGGCAGCCGACTGTGTTGATGCGTAGGCGAGGTCACGCGATGCCTCACTGCAGCCGACCGCCCAGGCCGCCTGCTGGTCCGGAGTGCCGGTGACGGTCTGGGATTGGGTCGCACATGGCTGGGTGGTGTGCCGCCCGTCGATCGCCGTGTAGGTCGGGTCGTACCCCGTGTTCACGTAGACGGATGCGTTGCCGGTCCGGGCTGCCGCGGCGTACTCGGCGGCCAGACAGTTGTTGTAGTAGGTGAACGGGTACCCCGCGTTGACGCCTACGACCCCGAAGCTCCCGCTCGGCGCCGCCGTCCCGCACTGAAGATATGAATAGTCGTAACCGCCGGTCTTGCCGACGTAGGGATCGAACGCCGCCGCCGCGCTGGAATGGGTCGCTACAAGGAAGACCGCAGCGACCGCCGAGCCGAATCCCGCCTTGCCCAACATTTCGAGCAGCGTATCAAGCGCGACCGGGCGATGTCGAGCGACGGTCTGGGCCGGCCGGATGGCCCATCGGACTCTCTCCGCATCACCTCAGCGGTGCGTGCGGAGCCGAGCAACCAGAGCTCAGCGCACGACGTGGACCCGTTTGTCGATCCGATTCCATCTCGCGTCAGCGGTAAGTATCGAAGATGCACCGGTGACGCGACCGACCGCCACCACGAGGGCGTCAGGCAGCCTGAGCGATCTGTGGCTGGCGCGAAGCGCCGCGGCAACCCTTGCCACGTCCCGGTCGATCGGATAGACGACGTCAACGACGGAATCAACGAACTTTTCGGTTGTTCTAATGGCCTCAGCTCCGAGGCGGCTGGCTCCGACCAACACTTCTGCGAACGCGCTGGCGGGCAGATGGACCTCATCTCCGCGAGATCTGGCCGACCGTAAGGACTCGACGGAAGCAGAGTGATGTGCATCCCGTGGGTCCAGGACGCCAAGTACAACACTCGCGTCTACGACTACTGATCCCACTCGCTTCGCAGGTTCTCAAGTTGGGTCGCGGTGCTCAGGCCGGGAAGCGACCCTGCATATTCGTCGAGCGGATCGGCGGAACGCTCCAGGAGAATCCGACCGTCTCCCTTGGCGCTGACTCGCAGCACGTCGCCCTGAGCGACGTGGGCGGCTGCGAGCGCCGCTACTGGGATGGTCACCTGATTCTTACGCGAAAGGCGAGTCGTGCCCCGCGTTCGCTTTACTTTGGTAACCATAAGTAAAGGTTAGCACGTTCCGGAGCTTGATCGGCTAGCCTGTGCCCGCTCATGAATCCACCCGTTCGGCAGCGGGAGTGGTGTCTGGAGCTCGTCAAGCGGGAGATCAGGGAGCTGACACCAGTCACTCCCAAGGGTTCGTATCGAGGCGTTGCCCGCTCGCAAGATCGTAGGTTTGGAGCATGCGGAACTCCACGTGCCGGATTCCACGCCACGACCAGATGCGAATGAACTCCTTGCCAGCGGCTTCCGGTCGGGTGGCTAACTTGAGGTAGCCGAATCGCTCCTCACGTCGAATCCGGCCCCGCTCAACCTCTGACAAATCAAGGAACTGGACCTTCCACGAGGAGTCGTCGCCCCAAATGCATCCCCAAACAAATCCGAAGTCACCGCGACTCGGCCACTCCTTGTCGGCAATTCCAATTTGTCGAGCCGGGGAGAATGCTCCCATCGTGGACGTCCCACCAGTCGGGGACGTAGAAACCAACGGGGCAGAAACCAGTAGGGCTCGGCTCCTCGGAGGCGACGATCTTTCCTGTCTGCAGGTCCATCACGGACGTAGCTGTGTAATCGGGCGCGACCAGCGCGAAGAAGCGCTCACCTTGGCGGAACGGCTCAAAGGTTTGGAGCATCGAGTAGTTGCGGTCGTACGAAGCGACAAAAGTTTCGCCCTCGAAGACGTCAACGTGGCTGGTAGCCCAGTGCCCAGGAAGCTGGCGGGTTTCGACGCGCGTGGTGAAACGTTGTCTTGGCGCTGGAAGTGAAGGCAATTCAAAGAGTCCGGTCGTATCGATTTCCTCGATCCACCAACGCTCCACCTTGCCCCCGGCTCGGGCGACCCGAAGCTTGCTCTCTGCGAGCAGAGACTCGGCTTCCTCTCGCGACTTGCGCGCCCCGTAGGTCAGCGGGCGCTCCGCGCTGCCATCCCCACGAACCTCGTAGATCTTTCCCACGATCAGCAGTCTGGCGTGCGGGCAGGCTTACCGGGGAGCGACCTGTCGTTGCGGTGACCGACTGGCCATTGATCCGGCCACTTCCGCCTTCGGAGCTGCTCGTTCGAATCGGTCAGCGGCTGGACTCTGAACGATCGGTCGAGGCAAGCGCGATCGCGTGGTGGGTCCTCGATCCAAATATCAGCTGCAGGCGAAGGGCGAGGAACAGTCTTGCAGCGCTCAGGCGTCGAACATGCCTTGGGGCGCCGCGGTCTCCCATACGACGACAGGTCCGCGGCATCAACCAACACCGAGAGAGATTTGGGGTCGAGCCGATCTCCCAGACGCAGCCTAACCGGATCAGCCTGATCGAAATCGCCTGGTGCCGGCGCAGGGATTCGAACCCTGGACCATCGGTTTAAAAGACCGCTGCTCTAACCAAGCTGAGCTACGCCGGCTTGCTACGAATTCTCCCCGTTTGCGGCTTCAGCTCGCGCGCGCCGGCCTTCAGCTG
>DASXBE010000078.1:0-20185 GCA_036491815.1 Candidatus Dormiibacterota bacterium
CCACCGACCCGGCGGTGCGCCTCCTCCGCCATGGCGCCCAGCTCGCCCATGTGCCCGAGCACGGCGAGGAGGCGGCCGCGGCGCGGACTCTCCGCCATCGAGTCGAATGCTGCGAGCATCGATTCGGGGCTGGCGTTGTACGAGTCGTCGACGATGGAGTAACCGTCCGGGGTGACCACCTCCTGGAGTCGGTGCTCGATCGAAACGGTCGCCAGCGCCTTCGCCCCGTCCCCTATCGGCACCCCCGCGAACTCGCCGGCGGCGAGGGCCGCGGCGGCGTTGAGGGCCTGGTGGCGTCCCTCCACGGACAGCCGCACCTTCGTCGCATTCACGGTGAACGCGCCTCCACCGCCTGAAGCCGCGACGTAGTTGCTCACGCGGTAGTCGCCCTTCTCGAACCCGAAGGTCGAGATGCTGGCGGTCGTCATGCGCGCGAGAAGGGGAAAGAACTCGTTGTCGGCGTTCAGCACGGCCCGGCCATCCTCAGGCAGGGCGGCGACCAGCTCTC
Source organism: Candidatus Dormiibacterota bacterium (assembly GCA_036491815.1). GTDB lineage: Bacteria > Chloroflexota > Dormibacteria > Dormibacterales > Dormibacteraceae > DASXBE01. The sequence continues at coordinate 509 of DASXBE010000078.1, forward strand.
CCTTCGCACGCGCGAGGTGCTCGCGCGACTCGAAGAACTCCATGTGCACGGTTCCGACATTGGTCACGATCCCGATCGTCGGCCTCGCGAGCGCGGCGAGCCGCGCGATGTCGCCCGCGTGCTGCAGCCCCATCTCCAGGACGACGGCCGTGTGGTGCGGCTCGAGCCGCAGCAGGGTGAGCGGCAGGCCGGTCTCGGTGTTCAGGTTGCCCTCCGTCCGCAGGACAGTGAATCGCACCCCGAGCACGGCCGCCACCATCTCCTTGGTCGAGGTCTTGCCGTTGCTCCCGGTGACGCCCACGACCAGCGGCCGCACCCTCTCGAGGGCACGCGCCGCGAGCGCGTAGAGGGCCGCCCAGGTGTCGGGAACGACGACCTCGGCGATCCCGCTTGGCACGTCGGTCCGCCGCTCCACGACCACAGCGGTGGCTCCCCGCGCAATCGCGTCGCCGACGAAACGGTGGCCGTCCATCTCCCCCCCGCGGAGGGCAAAGAAGATTCCGCCCTGCACGACCTGGCGTGAATCCGTGTGGAAGGTCGAAAAGGTGTTGCCGACCTGGGTGCCGCCCACCTCGCCACCTCCGGTCGCCTCGAGAACCTCGAGGAGGCTGAATCTCACCCCTTAATTAGAGGGGTTTTACTTCGGGTCGGGCGTGATGCGCCAGTCGAGGACCAGCGCCTGAGCGATCTTCTGCCAGATTGGCCCGGCGGTGATGTAGCCGTCATTGAGGGTCCAGTCAGATTCGCTACCGGGCGCGTGCGGCTTGCGGACGACGACGAGCATCGTGAACCGCGGGTGCTTCGCCGGCATGAAGCCGACGAACGAGGCCCAGACGTCCTGCGTGTACTTGCCATTGACCGGGATCTGCGACGTGCCGGTCTTGCCCGCCTGGTCGAGACCGAAACCCTTGACCACGGACGTGTAGCCCGAGCCGTGCTGGACCACCGCCTCCATCATCGCGGTCATCTCGGTCGCGGTCTGCGCCGTCACCACCTGGCGCTGCGGCTGAAGCAGAAGCGGATTGATGCGCGTCCCGACCCTCTCCACGACGTGGGGCGGCGCGTACTTTCCGCCGTTCGCGATCACGTTGATCGCCGCCAGCATCTGGACCATGTTCACATCGATGCCCTGGCCGAACGAGGTCGTCGCGTACTGCGAATCCGCCATCTGCTGGGCCGAGGGCGGCGCCACGGCATCTTCGGCGGCCAGGTCGATTCCGCTCGGCCTGGTCAGGCCGAATCCCTGCAGATAGCTGTAGAAGCTCGCGTGGCCCTCGGCCTGCATGGCCTTCATGGCTCCCACGTTCAGAGAGTGCTCGAGCACGTACGTGTAGTCGATGTTGCCGTGGTTGCGACGGTCCCAGTCGTAGATTCGGTAGCCGCCCACGTTCAGGTAGCCCGGATCGTTGATCACGGTCGTGGGCGTGATGGCGCCGGCATTGATGGCTCCCGCCAGCGTGACCACCTTCATCACCGATCCGGGCTCATAGACCGAGCTGGTGGTCGGGTCGAGGAACGCCGACCCGTCGGCGTGCGTGAAGTCGTTCGCGTTGTAGCTCGGGTAGCTCGCCGAGGCGACGATGCCGCCGGTGGCCGTGTCCATGATCAGCACGCTGCCGCTCTCCGCCTTGTCCTTCTTCACGCCGTCGGCGAGCGCCTGCTCCGCCGCGTACTGGACGTTGGCGTCCAGGGAGAGCACGAGGTCTGAGCCGTTGACCGGGTCCTGGTGCGTGTGCGTGCCGAGCACGATCTCTCGGTTGGCCAGATCCCGGTAGCTGGAGATGTAGCCGGGCGTGCCAGCGAGCATCGATTGGTACTGCGCCTCGAGGCCGTACTGGCCGGCGCCGTCGTAGTTGACGAAGCCGAGCAGGTCCGCGGCCAGGGTCGTGCCCGGCAGGGCTCCGGGAAGGTAGGCGCGCTGCGTGTCGTCCTCCAGCCCGACGCCCGGCAGCCTGAGCGCGGTCAGCCGGTCCGCCTTGTCCTTGGGAAAACGATGCGCGATGTAGGCGAACTTGTGTCCCGAAGCGAGGGTGACCATCACGGCGTTGCGGTCCACGCCCAGCACCGAGGCCAGTCCGTCCGCCACCGTGTCGCGCTGGGCCGGGGAGACCTGGTCCGGCGCGACGAAAGCCGAGTACACCGTGGTGTTGACCACGAGCTGGGTCAGGTTGCGGTCGTAGATCGCGCCCCGCAAGGCGGGAAGCTGGACCAGCTCGCGGTACTGCGCCTGCGCCTCCTGGGCGAGCAGGCCATGCTCCGCGACCTGCCAGTACGCGAGGCGTGACCACACAAGGCCGGCCAGGACGAGGGCCACGGCGAGCATGGAAAGGACGCGCAGGCGCGCAGACCCGATGCGCTCGACTCGGGGGCGACGCCTGGCGATCGCCCTGGTGGCCACTTAGCGGTTGGTCGCCGCCATCACGTCGCGCGTCCCGCCCACCGTGTTGACCACGGTCGCGACCGCCTTCATCCAGAGTGGCGTGAGGTCGGGGGCCTGGGCTCCGACCGGGGCGGCGAGGTCGATCGCCACCGCCTGGCCTGACACGTACCTGGCGGGGATCAGGCGCTGCATGCCGCTCTGGGCCGCGGACTGCGCGACCTGCGCCGGTGCGTGCAGCGTGACCTCCTGGTAGCGAAGCTGGTCCTGCTCGGCGATCAGCTGGCTCTGCTGCTGCTGCAGCTGCGAGATCTGATACGAGGATTGGGTGATCTGCGCCGCAATGCCCAGGTAGAAGAGGACCGCCATCACCACGGCGCCGACGCCGAGGTACGCGTGGCCGAAGCCGTTGATGTGCAGCCGCTCGGCCGCGACGGAGCCCGCGACCTGCACGAAGCCACGCGTGCGGCGACGCCGCGCCGGCGGTGAGCTGACGTGATGCGTCGCGCCTGAGATGCTCAGGCGGCGGCGCGCCAGTATTCGGGTGGATGTCAAGTTGAGTGCCTCATTTCTTGCTGGAATGTGAGCTGGGATCGGTTCTGAGATGAAGGTGGCGCCCGGTGGCCGGAGGGGTAGGCCGGCCACCAGGACTTGTGGAGTCAGATTCGTTCGGCGACCCTCAGCCGCGCGGAGCGGGCTCGAGGGTTGGATGCGACCTCCTCTTCGGTCGCCCGCACGGGACGCCTTGTCACGATGCGGAGGGTGGCCCGGTGGCCGCAGGTGCAGACTGGCTGCTGGGGTGGGCAGGTGCAGTCTTTGGACTCGACGTTGAAGAATGACTTGACCAAGCGGTCTTCCAGAGAATGGAAGCTGATCGTCGCCATACGACCACCGGGTTTTAGTGTCAAAAGAGCCGCCTTCAGTCCTGCTGGGATCTCGCCGAGCTCGTCGTTGACCGCAATGCGAATGCCCTGGAAGGTACGTGTCGCGACGTGTATGTCGCGTGGCCAGGCCTGGCGCGGGATCGCCGCTTCGACGGCCTGGGCCAGATCGCGGGTGGTGCGCAGCGGGCGCCGCGCCACGATGAACTGGGCGATCCGGCGAGCCCAACGTTCCTCGCCGTATTCACGCAAGATGCGCTCGAGCTCGGCGGCGCTGGAGTCATTGACGATCCGCGCCGCGCTGAGAGTCGCGCCGGGGTCCATCCGCATGTCGAGGGGTCCATCGGCGCGGAAGCTGAATCCGCGCCCCGGGTCGTCGAGCTGTGTGCTGGAGAGACCGAAGTCGAAGAGGACCAGGTCGGCGGGTGCGAACCCGTGCTGCTCGGCGATCGCGCCAAGCTCCGAGAAACGTCCGCGCGCGACCACCGCCCTGTCGCCGAACTCGGCGAGGGCGGCCCGACCGGCCTCGACAGCCGCGGGATCGCGGTCGATCCCGAGCAGCCGGCCCGGTGTGATCCTCTCCAGGATCAGGCGGGCGTGGCCCGCCTGCCCGAGGGTGCAGTCGATAGCGACTGCCCCCGATCGGGGCTGAAGGAGCTCTATTACCTCTTGTGAAAGTGCTGGAACGTGCGAACTAATGCCCTGCGATCACCCTGTCAGCGAATTCTGTGAAGCGTCCTTGCGCGTCGGTGCTGTAGCTCTCCCAGCGGGCCTCGGGCCAGATCTCGACGCGAGAGCCCGCGCCGATCACCACCACCGTCGACGGGGACTCGATCTCCGCGAGGCGTCGCTGCTCGGGCTGCAGGCTGATCCGTCCCTGCCCATCCGGCTCGAAGGGGTCCGACATCGGATAGAGCGTACGAGCGAGGGCTCGCTGGTCCGGGCCCGGCAGCGGGCTGCGCAGCTCCTGGGCGAGGGCCGCCCAGAGCTCGGGTGGATAGATCGCCAGGACGTTGTCCTGGCTGACCGAGACGAAGCTGCCCTCGGGGAGCTGCTTGCGAAAAGCCGCTGGAATCGCCAGCCGCCCCTTGTCGTCCACCCGCACCCGATGCGCCCCGGTGAACAATCATCTGGCCTCCCAGAAACTGCGAAACGACCGCTGCTCCCTGGCGCACAGGCTGCAGCCGCAGCCGTGGAGCTCCAGGGGCAGCCGGTTCCCATGCTTGTCGAACCGGTGGTTCATGGCGGACTGGGAGTGACCATCGCGGCTGCGGGGAGAAGTGGCGTAGAGGAGGTGTAGTGCGTTTCTTACCTGGACGTAGGGCACGATGTTTGCTGCGACGTTTGCTGGATTCACCACTTCTCCCCACTGATCACCGCGATTCGCCGCAGAACGTAGCAATCCGCCTTCACCCTGTCAATACCTTTACCACAAGATGTAGCGAGGCCCGTTGCGCCCTCCGGGGGTGGTGACCCGTCATGTTGTGGTTCAGTCCATGACGAGCCCTAGGTCTTGTAGCTGCTCTTGATAGCGTCGAACATCGGTTTGGACTGAAACTATTTTTCAGCGGGAGGTCGCCGCGGGTCGGATTACTTCTCTTTACCCACTTCGCTTGAGCAGACCGAGCCGCTTGGCGCGCCTTTCCGCCCAGCCGAAAACCAGGATTCCGGCCGGAATCAGGACCGCTCCCATGCCCAGCAGCACCGCGATCACCGGCCATTCGTCGCCCACGCCGGCGCCCTGCAGCAGGCTGCTGCGCATCCCCGCCAGCGCGTAGGTCAGCGGGCTCAGGACGCCCGCGGCCTGCATCGGCACGGGCAGCACCGAGAGGGGGTAGTAGACGCCGGACACGAGCAGCAGGAACCCCTGGAGGGCGATCGACATCTGCTCGCCCTTCTGGGGCGAGAGCAGGGGCAGGACCGAGGTCAGGATGCTGAGGCCGATCAGCGGCAAGGTCGACGCGGCGAGCACGGCGAGCGCTCCCGGCACGTTGGCGTTGGAGAAGTCCAGCTTGAACATCCACGCCGCCGCCAGGAGCACGATCAGCGTCCGCGCCAGCCCATAGCCGATCGCGAACAGGCAGATCCCCATCAGGTGGGTCACGCGCCGTACCGGCGCCATGAACGTGTACTCGATGGTGCCCTCCCACCGCTCCCAGGCGATGGCGTAGGCGGCCTCCATGAAGACGAGCGACAGGTAGCCCCACAGCAGCGCTCCGATCAGCAGGTACAGCTGCGCCCTGCGCAGATCGAACGTCCCGGATGCGGCCCCGAGCGAGCCCAGGCCCGAGGCGAGAAAGCCGATCGAGAGCACGCTGACGAGGCTGTAGAAGAGCCAGACCACCTCCCACAGCCAGTAGCGCTTGACGATGTGCATCTGCCGCTCGGCAAAGCCGAACAGAGCGTTGAGCTCGGTGTGCGAGCTCGCGAACCCGGTTCGCAGGGAGCCCTCGGGAGCGACGCTCATTCCCCCTCCCTCTCTTCCGCCAGAGCGAAGCTCTTTCCGGTCAGGTGCATGAACGCGTCTTCAAGGGTGGCGCGCTCCCCGGCTCCGTAGAGCCTGATGAGCTCTTCGGGGCTCCCGTCGGCAAGCACGTGGCCGCCGTCCATCATCAGGACCCGGTCGCACAGGGCGGCCGCCTCGTCCATGTCGTGGGTGCAGAGCAGCACGGTGACCTCGCGCTCAGCCCTCAGCGCCTGGAGGAGCGACTGGACTTCCTTTTTCGACCGAGGGTCCAGCCCGGTCGTCGGCTCGTCCATCAGCAGCAGCGAAGGCGCGGTGAGGAAGCTGCGGGCGATCGCGACCTTCTGTTGCTGCCCGCGCGAGAGCTGCTTCATCGGCTGGTCGATCGTGTCCAGGGGCAGCCCGAGGCGGTCCAGGATGTCGGCGACTCGCTGCCGCGTGCCGGCCGAACCGCCTCCGTACAGGCGAGCGGCGTACAGCATGTTCTCCCACGGGCTGAGCTCCTTGAAGAACGCCGCTTCGACCGAGACGCGATTCACGTGCCTGCGCACGGCAAGCGGCTCCGACACCACGTCCCAGCCGAACACCGTGGCGTGGCCCGCGTCTGGCGTCAGGAGCGTGCCCAGGATGCGGATGACGGTCGACTTCCCGCTCCCGTTCGGGCCGAGAATGCCCGTCACGCCGCCCGCCTCGACGGTCAGGTCGAGCTCGTGCAGGGCGACCTTCTCCGTGTGGGCACGCCGCCACCAGGGGGCGCCAGCCTCGCGCTCCCTACGCCGAAACGACTTCCTGATCCCCTGGATCTGAACTGCCGCGGTGCTCATCGCAAAACCTCAATCTGCGCCCTGCGCAAGACGCATTCACAAAGTGATTCGAGACAAAAGAAAAGGACCGTGCGGTGCCCAACAGCCGCACGGTCCTCTGGTGCTTCTAGCTTTCGGTTACCGGACCAGACTCAATGTGCGGTGAGCAGGCAGGCTTCGCCCGTGCCGGCGAAGTCCATCTTTGTCATGCCTGCCATCAAACCGCTCCTCTACTGGGTATAGACACACCCGGATGGGTGTAAGTACCGACTTAGACTAACCGGGCCCGGAGGCTAAGTCAAGACCGAGCTCCGAGAGCACGAAGGACATCACGGACGCCTCCTCGTGCCACGCCTCATAGCGTCCGGACGGGCCCATGTGGCCGGAGGCCATCTCGGTCTTGAGCAGCACGACGGCCGAACCGCGGTTGAGCGTCCTGAGCTTCGCCACCCACTTCGCGGGTTCCCAGTAGGAGACCCTCGGGTCGTTCAGGCCTGCCGTGACCAGCATGGCCGGGTACTCCGCGTCGCGCACGTTGTCGTACGGCGAGTAGCCCTTGATGTACGCGTAGTAGTCGGCCTCCTTGGGGTTGCCCCACTCCTCGAACTCGTTCACGGTCAGGGGCAGCTTGTCGTCGAGCATCGTGGTCAGCGCGTCGACGAAAGGCACCTGCGCCACGGCGCACCCGAAGAGGTCGGGCCTCTCGTTCAGCACCGCGCCCACGAGCAGTCCGCCGGCGCTCCGGCCGCGAATCGCCAGCCGGTTGGGTTTGGTGTAGCCATGCGCGACCAGATGCTCGGCGCACGCGATGAAGTCGCCGAACGTGTTGCGCTTGCGCAGCAGCTTGCCATCCTCGTACCACCCACGGCCGAGCTCCCCCCCACCTCGCACGTGCGCGATGGCGAAGATGAATCCGCGATCGAGGAGGCTCAAGCGCGCGGGGTCGAACATGGGGTCGATCGACAGCTCGTACGCGCCGTAGCCGTAGAGCAAGGTCGGGTTGGACCCGTTCCGCTCCAGACCGCGCTTGTACACCAGCGACATCGGCACCCGGATCCCATCGGGCGCTGTCGCCCACAGCCGCTCGGTCGCGTAGTCCGCGCGCGAGTATCCGCCGCGAACGGGTTGCTCCTTGACGAGCGTGCGCTCTCTTGTGCGCATGTCGTAGTCGACCGCGGAAAACGGCGCTGTGAGCGACGTGTAGAAGAAGCGCATGACGTGGCTGTCGTAGTCCGGGTTCGAGCCTGGAAACGCCGTGTACGCGGGATCTGGCTGCGCCACCATGTGGGTGTCGCCGTTGGAGCAGTCCAGCACCTCCAGCCTCTGCAGACCTTCCGACCGTTGGCCGAGCACGACGTAGTCCCGATGGACGTCGGTTGCGTTCAGGCGGACCGTCGGGCGCTCCGGCACGATCTCCACCCACGAGGCGCGGCCCGGGCTCGCCTCGGGGGCGGCCATCAGCCTGAAGTTGCGCGCGCCGTCGTTGGTCAGGACCAGGAACCGGTCGCCCTGGTGGTCGACCGCATATTCGATCCCCTGGCGGCGCGGCTCGACCATGACCGGCTGCGCCTCGGGTGTATCGCTCTGCAGCACCCGGCATTCGCTGGTCACCTGGCTCGAGCTCGTGAACACGATGTAGCGCTCGCTCTTCGTGAGCTCGACGCTGAGCTCGAACCGCTCATCGTCCTCCCTCAGGACCAGGACGTCTTGTTCGGGAGGGGTGCCGAGGCGGTGGCGCCAGACCTCATGCGGTCGCATGGCCGCGTCGGGCCTGACGTAAAAGAACGTGGCGTTGTCGGCCGCCCACGCCGAGCCGTAGTACACGCCGTGAACGACGTCGGACACGTCCGTGCCGGCCGTCAGGTCGCGAAAGCGCAGCTCGTGGTGCTCGGACCCGTCAAGGTCCGCGGCGTAGGCGAGCAACGTGGCGTCTGGGCTCCGCTCCACGTAGCCGAGCTCGAAGTAGTCGTGGCCTCGCGCCAGCTCGTTCGCGTCGAGCATGACCTGTTCCGGCTCTTCCATCGAGGTGGGCCGCCTGCAGTAGATCTCGTAGTCGAGGCCTTCGACGGTGCGCGTGTAATACCACCACCCGCGGTGAAAGACGGGCGCTGACGTGTCGGTCTCCTGGACCCTCGCGACGACCTCTCGGTAGAGCTTCGCCTCGAGGTCGGCGGCGGGGGCCATCGCCGCGGCTGCGTAGGCGTTCTCCGCGTCGAGGTAGGCGGTCACCTCGGGGTCGCCTTTTTCGCGCAGCCAGTAGTACGGATCGATCCTTCGATCGCCGTGAGCCTCGAGCACGGTTGGGCGCGCCGGAGCGACGGGGGGCCGCGCGGGGGTGACCTTCACCTGTTCACCTTACCGTTACCTTCTGCGCATCCCCGGCGTGTTGGTACTGATGAGCGCCCGGTCGTGGCTTCGTGGAGCGGTGCCGCTGCTGGCAGGGGCGATGCTGGCCTGCGGCACAGTGGCCACGCCCGCCGCCGCCCACACCACTCTCACGTTGAGCCAGGCCAGCGCCGGCCAGACGGTGCGGGCGAAAGTTGGCGACACGGTCGCTGTCAGGCTGGAGGAGAGCTTCCCCGTGCCGGGCTCGGCCCTGATCTGGGACGTCAGCACATCGACCCCGTCGATCCTGCGCCCCGGCAGGATCACGCGCGACCCCTCCGCCAGGCCCGTCAGGGGCACGGTTGCCTACACCGCTGAGTTCACTGCCGCAGCGGCGGGGCAGGGCGTCGTGCTCGCCAGGGGATCGCGGAGCTGTGAAGCCATGCCGGCGTGTCCGGGCGAGGACTTCACCGTCACGGTGCTCGTCTCGGGCTGAGCGGTCGGCTCCGGTTGGAGACCCCGGCGGGCGCGCCACCCAGCTTGAACGCCTTGCGGAGCATCGCCCTCACCTCCGGCCGCTCGGCGTCTTTGGGTTCGTCAAGGCGGATGAACCTCATCTCCTTTCCCCCACCTTCGAGCAGGCCCTTCCCGTCGTCCAGCTCGCGGCCGCGGTAGAAGAAGAGGCTCGAGTGGTCTCGGAAGGTGCCGATGCCAACCACGTTTGCGCCACCGGCGGCGTAGCGGAGGACCTTCCACATATACGCCCTGGAGCTGGGCGGCTTCGGAGAGCAGGCGATCTCCTCCGCTTTTGGCGCGGCGGTTCGGACCGTGCGCCGTGCGGCCTTCACAGTGGAGCGGACCGCGGGCCAGACCTTCTCGATGTGATCGTCAATGGGGTTCATCTGCATCTCACGAACTCAGACTGGGCGATGCCCGCCGAATCATCGCTGGACGGCGGATCAAGCCCCGCCCGAGGCGGACGGAGCTTGATCGCCAGGTTACGTCAGCCGATCAGGGATAGCTCACGACGGTGACGGGGGTGTCGGGATTGGCGGCGGTCGAGGAACCGCCGGTCTCGTTGACCACGTGGAGGATGCCGCCCTTTCCGTGAGTGACGTCAAGGAAGATCGTGAGCAGGTCCCGCAGGTGTACGCCCCCTGCGGCCGACTCTGTGGGCGAGATCTCGAAGGCGTGGTCCGCATAGATGTTCACGCCCTGGTTGAAGAAGCTGTAGCTGCCCATGCCGTAGCCGTGGAAAGTTGTGACGGTGTCGGCGACCTTGAAGGCCGCGTAGCCGTCGACCCCTGGGGCCTCCATCCACGCCGCCTGGCTTGGCACGTCGTAAGGCATCTCGTTCTGGAAGAAGACGTCTGTTCCACCGTCGCCGTTCCACATGACCTCGTACTTCTGGAAGTGCTCGACGAAAAGGCCATAGGCCGTCACGTCGTCGCCGTTGACGATGACCCCGGTGTCCGCGGTGTTGCTGGTCCAGCCGACCCCGCTGCCGTGGTCCGCGCGCCACGCCCAGATGTCGTCGAGGATCGCGTTGCTCGTGTTGACGACCAGCGCCGTCGATGTCTTGCCGGCTGCCGCGCCGCCGACCCGGAAGAACACGTCGGTCAGGGCCGAAGGGTCGGAGGCGTCGCTGTCGCTGCGCGCGTGCCCCGTGCCGAGCATCAGCAGGGCGGGCGAACTCACGGGTCCGGCGTCGAAGAGCACGCCCGAGATCAGGATCCCCTTCGCGTTGGCGACCGTCATCGCGGCGGTGCCGTCGTCAGGGGTGAGCGTGGCCATGCCAAGCCCCAGCACCACCGTGTCGGGCCGGTCGATCTCGAGGCTCTCGTTGAGATGGTAGATGCCCGGCGTAAGGATCAGGTTCTTGCCGCGCTGGACGGCCGCATTGATGGTCGCGGCAGAATCCGACGGCTGCGCGACAAAGAACTTGTCAATCGAGATCGACGTGCCGGGGGTCTGGCCGTTGGCCCAGGACGTGCCGGCCGTGCCGTGCTGCACCGACGGCACGAACACGTTGTAGCTCCCGCCGGCGTCGACATAAAGGTAGGGAGCCTCGCGCGTGACCGGGCTGGTCGCGAGGACGGTGTAGGGCGGGTTGGGGAAGCTCTGCGCCGGCGCGCCGACCACCCCGGAGAAGACCTGGTTCCACACCGCGTTGCTCCACGTGTCGATCTTGCTGTTCCTCGTCACGAACTGCTGCTGGGACGAGTTCAGCACGTAGTTCAGCTTCGAGTCGGCGATGAACCCGCCGCTCACATATCCGCCCGGACCGCAGTAGTCCCACAGCGTCGTGAATCCATTGATCTGGACTCGGCGCATCGGGGCCGCCTGGGAGACCGCCCAGATCTCGTTCGAGTTGGCGCAGTCCGGGCCGTATGGATCGACGGGCGCGGGCGACCACTTTGGGTGCGGCGACACGTGGGTGACGTTGATGGTCAGGTTCGACATCGACCGCCAGAAATTGGTCAGACCCGTGCAGAGCGAGGGCGAGCACTGGTTGTTGAACACCTGGATCGCGCCGTTGATCACGACGTCGTTGGGCGAGAGGCCAAGACCGGCGACCGTGGTGTAGTAACCGAGCTGGAAGACCAGAGGATGCGTTGCGGACCCATAGGTCCCGGGTTCGAACAGGAGCGCATATCGCTGCGTGCCGAACTCGTTGTGGACCTGCTGGCCGGAGACCGCGTCGACGGTGGCCTGGATCTGGCTCAGCGGCATGCTCGGACTGAAGACGAAGACGTTCGGGCCGAAATTCGGACCGGTGGGCGCCGAAGCCGACGCGGCGAACGCGGGCGTCATCGCCACGAACGCGGCCGCCATCAGCGCCGCTGCGACCAAAACCGCGCGAACTGCTGGAATCCTCATCTGATCTTTTCCCCCATCAGTCGAAATTTGCTGGACAGGCGTCTGGCCCCGCCCGGAGCCTCCGGACAGCTCTTCTATTTCATCGCACCACCACCCTGCTGTGCAGCCTGAGATCGCGCGACGAGCTCCCCACGCGCAAGGTGTACGTTCCCCGGTGCGTGACCCATTCGCCAACGCCCTCTTCGTAGCGGGCGAAGGCCCGCGCGGGAACCGCCAGGAGTGCCTCCCCCCTTTCGCCCGGGGCCGCCGCGACCGTGACGAAGGCCCCAAGCACGCGCAGCGGTCTTTGCGGGTCGTCGTCCGGGCCTTCCACGTAGAGCTGCACGACCTCGCGCCCCCCCCTGGCGCCTGAGTTCCTGACGGTGACGGAAACCGCAAGATCCTGCCCGGCGGTGAGCATGCCCTCCCCCGCAGTCATCGCCTCATATTCCCAAGTCGTGTAGCCGAGCCCGTGGCCGAACGGAAAGAGCGGCTCGATTTCGCGCCGGTCGTAGCCGCGGTAGCCGACGAGCAGGCCCTCGGCGTAGTCGAGCCGGCCCTGCACAGGCGTGGCGCGCAGCACCGGCGCATCGGCCTCAGCACGAGGCATCGAAACGGGGAGGCGGCCACCCGGCTCGGCGACCCCCGAGAGCACGTCGGCCAGGGCTTCGCTGAAGGCCTGGCCCGGGAACCAGACCTGGATGACGGCCGCCACGTCCCCGGCCCACGGCATGAGCACCGGCGTGCCCGAGTTGACCACGACCACCGTGTTTGCATTGGCGGCGGCGACGCGCTGGATAAGCTCGTCCTGCCGCCCCGGCAGGGCCATCGTCTCGCGGTCGTAGCCCTCGCTCTCGGTGCCGTCCGCCGAGCCGACCACGACGACGGCGACGTCCGCTCCCGCGGCCGCCACCACTGCGTCCGCGATCAGCCTGTCGTCCTCCTGCTCCGGTCCGAGGCCAAGGCGAAGCGAGGCGAATCCCTCCTCCTGCCCCCGGGCGCCCGGCCGGTGCTCGATGCGCACTTCGACCTCCCTGCCCGCTTTGAGCTCGACAGGGACGCGCAGCTCTGGCGGCTTGGACAGCGCCTCCACCGCGTCGCGCGGCGACTCGGTGGCGCCTTCCGCGATGAGGGAGCCGTTGACGAACACGCGCAGGAGCCCAACTCCCGCGACGCCAAGGACGTGTGCCCCGTCTACCTTTGGCCGGTACCTCGCGCTCAAGATCACCTCGGATCCCGGCTGATGGACGGCGGGCGGCAGCCCATCCCACCACGTGACGACGTGGCTCGGAAAGGGCGCGTCGTGCACGGTCGACCCGTCCGCCGTCCTGACCGCGACGCGCATCCCCGCTTTCCCGCTGACCGGGTCGTGCAGGGTCCCCTCCTCCGGAGCGGCGACCGTGGCGCTCGTGATGCACCCCGGGTGCACGCTGACGAACGCATCCAGGGCGTCGCCGAGGGCATCGCCGGTGGGCGTCGCGGGTGTGGACAGCACGCGCACGCTGCCGCCGCCCTGCGTCTGCGGATGGACGGCGTTCGGACCGATCAGGGCGACCTTCTCGAGCTTTCCGGTCCGCAAAGGCAGGACGCCGCGTGGATTGGCGAGCAGGACGAAGGACCGTTCGGTGACTTGCTTCAAAAGGGCCTCGTCGAACCTGGCCGGTGCAGGCTGACCGACGCTGTGCGCCGCACCGCCATCAAGCGCGCCGACCCGGCGGGCGAGGGCCAGGAGGCGCGAGACCTTGTCGTCGATCTCCTTCTCGTCCACCGCTCCGGCCTCGACCTCGGCGACCAGAGCTTCGCCCCATGGGCCGCGGGGTCCGGGCATGACCAGATCCAGGCCCGCCCGCGCGCTCTGCGCGGTGGTGTAGGTGCCCGACCAATCCGACACGACCACGCCGCGGAAACCCCACTCCGACTTCAGGAGGTCGCGGAGGAGCGGGCGGTTGGCGCTCATGAACGCGCCGTTGACCGAGTTGTAGGCGGCCATCACGAGGGCCACGTCCGCCTCGACCACGCATGCTTCGAAAGGCACGAGGTAGAGCTCTCGCAGAACCGTCTCGGGGACGCGCGCGTCATACGTCCGGCGCTCGGTCTCGGAGTCGTTGGCCACGAAATGCTTCGCCGTCGCCGCCACGCCGGCATCCTGGACGCCACGCACGTACGCGACCGCGATGCGAGCGCTGAGCACCGGGTCCTCGGAAAAGCATTCGAAGCCGCGGCCGCTCAGCGGGGTGCGGATGATGTTCATGGTTGGCGCGAGCAGCACGTCCACCCCTTTGGCGCGCGCCTCGAGGCCGAGCGCGAACGCCACGTCGTGAACCAGCCGCTCGTCCCACGTCGAGGCGAGTGAGATGGGGCTCGGAAGCGACGTGGACGGATGCGCACTGTCGAAATGAGTCCCGCGGACCCCGGCGGGCCCGTCCGACAGGACCAGCGCGCGAAGGCCGATCGACTCTTCGCGGTGAAGCGTCCAGCCATCCGCCCCGGTCAGCAGCCGGACCTTCTGCTCCAGGCTCAGCCGGGCGACCAGGTCCGACTCTTCCGCCGTGATCAAGTCACGTCCCCTGGACGTAGGGCGGGCCCGGTGGCCCGGCCGGCGAGCTGCCGGCCGGACCGGATCCGCCCATCACGGTGATGGGCAGTGTTCGACAAAGCTCAGGAGGCCGGCTTGAGCTGCATCAGGATGTACGGCATTTGGGGGTCGCTAGGCGAGGGGTTCATGTACGGGTGCGACTGGTTCGGCCAGCCGATGTACTTGGCGCTGCTGTAGACGTTCCAGTCCGCGCCGTAGAGGAGCGGGGCCTCGGGAACGTCGGTCGACATGATCTTGGCGAGCGCCTGCACGGCCGTCGTGACGGCCGCGGTGTTGCTCGGGTCGGTGCTCGCGTACTGGTTCAGGGCCGCCAGCGCGGCCGGGTTCGAGTAGCCCTCGTAGTGCGAGGTCGACGTCGATATCGTGCTGTTCAGCCAGTCGTTGTACTGGACGTAAGGAATGCTGCCGCCGGAGCCCCAGTGGATGGCCGTCTGCCACGCGCTCGGGTTCGAGGTGATGTTGGTGTTCCAGTCCGAGTAGCCCTGGGCCGGCTTGGTGGTCACGTTCATGCCAAGCGCCTGGAGCTCCTGGGACATCAGGGCCGCGTTCTCCCAGTAGTCGGAGAACGGAACGGGGTCGTAGATCGAGAAGGCGACGATCTGGCCGCCCTTGGTCCAGCAGTTGGCGCGGTTGCTGCCGTCGCAGTTGCCGCCGGACTTGAAGGTGCCGCTGGTGTAGTGGGATGACGCGGGAGGCGCCCAGCCGGCGCCCTTCAGGATGTCGTAAACGTCGGCGCCGGCGGGAAGCTTCTGCGCAGTCGCCGTCGCGGCGTCGGGCACGCTGCCGCTGATCGACAGATCGTTGGTGAGGCTGTTGTCACTCGGAAGGTAGGCCTTCTGGTTCGGAAGGATGAGCGCGCTCGAGGAGCTCGCGGGCAATTCGTAGCCCGACTCGCCGAGGAGCGCGAGGGCGTTGCGGTCGACGCCGTAGCTGATGGCGCGCCGGACCGCGGGGTCGTTGATGCCGGTGGCGCCGCCGTTGCCCGGGTTCAGGTTGAACCACAGGGTCACGGTGCTGCCCGAGGCGAACCAGGCGTGGTTGGTCAGGGGGTTCTGGTTGACGAAGGTGGCGTAGACGTTCGGGATGTCGTTGCCGGCCCAGTCCAACTGACCGCTGACGAGCGCGTCGCTGGCGGCGGCGTTGGTGGCGATGGACGGCGTATCGATCTCTGACTCAGGCGGCGTGCCGCCCCAGTAGTTCGGGTTCGGCTTCCACTTGATCAGCGAGCTCGAGTAGCTCTTGAGCATGAATGGGCCGGTGCCGACCGGGTTGGTGATCGCGAGCTTCGGGTTGGCGGCGATCTGCGCAGCCACCGAGCCCTTGAGGATGTACGTGTTGCCGAGGATGGAGAACAGGGACGTGTACTGCGCGTCCTTGAAGTGAAGCGTCACGTCGTTGCCGCTGACCGTCGGCGCGGACGCCTGGTCGGGCACGCCGGGAATGTTGGTCGCGGGGTTGGTCATCAGCATGTTGTAGGTCGCCGCCACGTCACTCGGACCAAAGCTCGAACCGTCGTTGAACTTCACGTTCTGACGGATCGTGACCTGCAGGTCCTTGCCACTGTTGGCGAACTGGAAGGCGGTGGCCAGCCAGAAGTGCGTGCCGGCCGCAGTCGGGTCGAGCTGGTCGAACTCAACCAGCGGCTCGTTGACCATGGTCCGTGTGCCCATGCTGGCCGCCACGGAGTTGTTGTCGTACGGGTTGAAGTCGTCGGAGAAAGTCACTCCCGTGGTCGGCTCCGCGATCAGCGGCTTGCCTCCCGCGTTGGTATTCGTGTTGGTCGAAGACTGGCAGCTGCTCACGACGACGGCCATGACCGCCGCCCCGAGCAGGCCTTTGAAGACTCGTTGATTCATTTATCTGTCACCTCCGTGACGAAGCCCGCAAGGGCTCGCAATGACTGACGGCTGACGGCAACACGCACGAACCGGGGACTGGCGGAGACCGAAACGCCCGACGCACATCCATACTTCCTCACCTCTTTATCAAGACTCTTCATGTGCCCCCGCCGCGACGACCGCAGCCGAAGCCTTCGTGGACAGGGCGCCGTTTTTTGAGCTCGCGTCTCGCTCCGTCGCGTCGACGTGGAGCCAGCACGCTGCGATGTGGCCATCCGAGACGGCGACGCTCGGAGGCGCTTGGGTCCGGCAGATGTCCATGACGTGGGGACACCTCGGGTGAAAACGGCAGCCGCTCGGCGGGGCGGCCAGGCTCGGCGGCGCTCCCCGCCCGGCGAGCACGGGCGCGGTCTCGCGGTCAGGGTCTGGCGCCGCCGAGAGCAGCAGCTGCGTGTAGGGGTGCGCGGGATG
This sequence comes from Candidatus Dormiibacterota bacterium, assembly GCA_036491815.1. GTDB lineage: Bacteria > Chloroflexota > Dormibacteria > Dormibacterales > Dormibacteraceae > DASXBE01. Next base: position 17,123 of record DASXBE010000078.1, read on the forward strand.
GTCGGTCAGCTCCTCGCTCGGGGCGACCTCGACCAGCTGCCCGGCGTACATGACGACGATCGTGTCGGCCAGGTAGCGCGCCGAGGCGATGTCGTGGGTGATGTAGAGGATGGTCAGGTTCTCTTTGTCGCGGAGGTCGCCGAGCAGGTTGAGCACGCCGAGCCGGATTGAGACGTCGAGCATCGACACGGGCTCGTCGGCGATCAGCACGCGTGGCCGGACGGCGAGCGCCCGCGCGATCGAGATCCTCTGCCGCTGTCCGCCCGACAGCTCGTGCGGGAACTTTCCGGTGAAGCTCTGCGGGGGCTTCATCGCAACCCGGCGGAGCAGCTCGGCGATCGCCTCGTCGACCTTGCCGTCCGCCATGTGGTGGATCCGCAGCGGCCGCGCCAGGTGGTGGCGGATCCGATGGACCGGATTGAGCGATGCGAACGGGTCCTGGAACACCATCTGGACCTGCGCCGCGTACGACTTCGGGCGGCCCTGGGGCGCCGGCCGGCCGTCGAAGAGGACCTCTCCGCTGTCCGGCTTGATGATCTTGGCGAGCATCCGGGCGACGGTGGTCTTGCCGGCGCCGCTCTCTCCCACGACGGCGGTCACCTTGCCGGCGTCCAGCCTCAGCGAAACGCGCTCGACGGCATGCACCGGGATCCGGCGGCCCAGCGGGTTGCGGCCCGGCTTGACCCAGAAGTATTTGGTCAGGTCGCGACCCTCCAGCACGGGGGTGGTCGCGCTCATCGGGCCGTCCTCTGAAGCACCTGCGCCGGTCTCGCGGGCCGGGCCGAGACGTCCGGCCGCGCGAGCTCGGGCGGGACCGACGCCCCATCTCGATGCAGCCAGCACGCGACCTCCCGGCCGAGCTCCCCGACGGGGCGGAGCTGAGGCACCTCCTGCTGGCAGCGCTCCGTCGCCCACTTGCAACGCGGGTGGAAGGCGCACCCGGACGGCACCGCGCGCAGGTCGGGCGGCGTGCCGCTGATCCCCTCCACGCGAGCCCGGGGTCCATGGATCGGTGGGAAGCAGTTGAGCAATCCATACGTGTAGGGCAGCCGCGGAGCGTGAAACAAAGCGCCGGCGGGCGCACGCTCCATCAGGCGCCCCGCGTACATCACCGCGATCTCGTCGGCCAGCTCGACCAGAAGCGACAGGTCGTGCGTGATGAACAGGGCAGCGAAGCCCAGCCGGTCCCGCAGGCCCATGAGCTCCTCGAGGATCTCGCGCTGGGTGACCACGTCGAGGGCGGTCGTCGGCTCGTCGAGGATCATGACCTGAGGCTCGAGAGCCAGCGCCATCGCGATCATCGCCCGCTGGCGCATACCGCCCGACAGCTCGTGCGCGTAGCTGTGCAGGCGGTCGGCATTGATGCCCACCATGTCAAGCAGCTCGGCCGCGCGGGCCAACCGGGCCTGGCGCCCGAGGTGCGGGCGATGGACCCGCAGCAGGTCGTCGAACTGGCCGCCGATCGGGATCACCGGGTTCAGCGCGTTGAGGGAGCTCTGCAGCACGACGGCGATCTCCGACCACCGCACCGAGCGCAGCTCGTCCTCGTCCGCGCTCAGCATGTCGATCGTTCCCGTCGGGCCCTCGCCGCCGGCCGGTTTGGAGTGGAACAGGACCTGGCCCCCCGTGATCAGGGCTGGGCTGCGCAGCAGGCGGATCGCCGCCATGGCGAGGGTCGTCTTGCCGCTGCCGCTCTCCCCGGCGAGGCCGAGAACCTGGCCGCGGCGCAGCACCAGGTCGCAGTCCTTGACGGCGTGCACCGCCTCGTCGCCGTATCCGTAGTCCACGCACAGACCGTGTATCTCGAGCACGACGTCACCGGCCGGGGCTGTCGAGGCCCTTTGAGCCGGAAGCAGGCCGGCGACACGCGACGCGAGCGGCGCGGCCTCGACCTCCTGCCTTCGCACCGGGGTCATGCCAAGCTTCGGCCGGAGGGGGATGCCGGCCCTGCGTGCTGCCTTCCGGGTCAGGCCGGCTTCACGCAGGCGTGGGTTGATGAACTCGTCGATCCCGAAGTTGAGCAGCGCCAGCCCGGTGCCCAGCGCGGCGACGGCGAGGCCGGGCGGCGCCCACCACCACCACCAGCCGCTCCGCACGGCGTTGTTGGCAAAGCCCTCGCGCAGCATCTCGCCCCAGTTCCAGAGTCCGGGCGGGGATGAGCTCGGGGACCCGGCGAGACCGAGGAACGCGATGGCGACATACGCGCCGATCGCGGCGAGCGTGGTGAAAAGGAACGATGCCGCCACGATCGGGATGAGGTTGGGAAGGACCTCGACGAGGATGATCCGCAAGCTCCTTTCGCCCGACACGCGAGACGCCTCGACGAAATCGCGGTTGCGCAGCGAAAGTGTCTGCGCGCGCAGCGTCCGCGCGCTGTAGGCCCATGTCGTGACCGCGATGATCGTCGCGACGAGCAGGATGCTCGAGCCGGCCGACGGCACGTAGTCGGCCAGCACGATCAGGAGGGGCAACCCTGGAATCGCAAGGAAGACGTTGGAGAGGAGCGAGAGGCCCTCGTCGGTGTTGCCGCCGATGTAACCGGCCGTCACGCCGATGATCACGGAGAGGAATGTCGCGATCGCGGCGGTCAAAAGTCCGACGAACAGGGTCGCCTGGGTCGAGGCGAGCACCTGTGAGAGGACGTCCTGCGCGAAGACCGTGGTCCCGAGCCAGTGCCCCAGCGATGGCGAGAGCGGCAGCGGGTAATAGTTCGCCGGAAAGGGCGTGCCCGGGCCGGTGCCGTCGACGAGGACGTGCTGCACCCAGCTCTTCTGGTTGGTCTCGTTGGGCGAGTAGGGCGCGGCCCACCGGCCCACCAGCGCGACCGCGGTGAAGGCGGCCATGACGATCATCCCAGCGAGCACCTTGGGCGACCGCGGCAGGGTGAGCACGCGTGTCCGGTGAAAGGCGACGCCCGCGCTGGGATCGGCCGGCGGCGGGGCTTCGGCCAGGACGCTGCTGTTGATCGTCACGCCATCTGCCTCGCCCGGGGGTCGATGAGCACGTAAACGACGTCCGCGAGGAGGTTCGTGGCGAGGACCACCAGCGTGATCACGACGAAGA
>DASXBE010000079.1:0-5759 GCA_036491815.1 Candidatus Dormiibacterota bacterium
CTGGCCCAGGCGGCGCGCTTCGAGCGGGCGGTCCAGGAGCTGGCCGAGCTCGCGCGGTACCGGGGTGCCCGGTCGGACCCCTCGACCCGCCAGCAGGTCGCCCAGGCGGCGATCGAGGCGCACGTGTTCCGCGTGATCGGCCTGCGCAACCTGACGACGGCCCAGCACGGCCGTCCGCCCGGACCGGAGGCGAGCCTGACGAAGCTCTACTGGAGCGAGATGGATAAGCGCCTCCAGGACACCGCCGTCAGCCTGCAAGGGCTGTACGGCGCGCTGGCGCCGGACTCGCGATTCGCGGTCGAGGACGGCCGGTGGCAGTACGGATGGATGTGGGCGCAGGCCGAGACGATCTACGCCGGGTCCTCGGAGATCCAGCGCAACATCATCGCCGAGCGCGTGCTCGGCCTGCCGCGAGGCCGGTGAGCGCGATGGTCTCGGTGATCGACCGGCTGCGCGCCAGGATCGGCGTCGACGGTCCCCCCACCGAGGCCGCCGTCGAGGCCGGGCATCTCAGGCGGTTTGCGGAGGCGATCGGCGACGCCAATCCGCGCTGGCTGACCGAGGCGCCGCCGACGTTCCTCGTCGCGCTCGCCCCCGCGTCGGTCCACCTCGCCGAGGCCGAGGAGTACGGCAGGGGCTGGCTCAACGGAGGCAACCGGTTCGAGTACCTCGAGCCCGTGCGCGCCGGCGACCGGATCACCGCCACGGGCCGCGTGGTGGACGTCTACGAGAAGTCCGGCTCGAGCGGGACTCTGCTTTTCATCATCTTCGAGACCGACTACGTCAACCAGCGCGGCGCGCTCGTCGCCAGGTTGCGGGGCACCATGATCCGCCGATGAACGTGAAGGTGGGGGACGAGCTGCCGGCGCTGGTCAAGCATCCGACGACCCGCCAGCTCGTGCAGTACGCGGGCGCCCAGGGGGATTTCTACGAGATCCACTACGACAAGGACTACGCCCAGGGCGTCGGCTTGCCAGGCGTGATCCTGCACGGCCTGCTCAAAGCCGCGTTCCTGGGGCAGCTCGTCACCGAGTGGCTCGGTGATGAGGGCTCGCTGAAGAGCTTCGAGGTCAGCTACCGCGGCCTCGACGTGCCGGCGCGGCCCTACGAGTGCCGCGGCAAGGTGACATCGATCGAAGGCGACCTTGTGACGGTGGAGGTTTGGGGCGCGGACCCGGACGGGCAGCGCACGACTCTGGGCACCGCGGAGGTTGTGCTCCGGGCCGGATGAGCTGGTTCTTGATCCTGAAGTTCATCCACATCATGGCCGCGATCACCGCTGTGGGCCTGAACGTCAGCTACGCCGTCTGGATCCTGCGGGCGCAGAGCGACCCGCAGCACACGGGGTTCGCCTTGAAGGGGATCAAGTTCCTCGACGACCGGATCGCGAACCCGTCCTATGCCGTCCTGCTGGTCACGGGCGTGCTCATGGTCATCGTCCTCCCGTACCCGATCACCACGTTGTGGATCGATCTCGCGCTGGTGCTGTATGCGGTGTTGATCGTGCTCGGCCTGCTCATGTACACCCCCGCGCTGCGGGATCAGATCAGGCTGGTCGAGGCGGGCGACACCACCTCGGCGTCCTTCTTGCGCCTGGCGCGGAAGGGCAGGATCCTCGGCCAGGCGCTGGGCCTCGACGTGGTGCTGATCGTCATCCTCATGGTGTTCAAGCCCCACCTGTAAAGCCACAGGACGCCCAGCACCGAGGCGTCGATCAGGCAGTAGCCGCCCGCGATGACTGAAGGCGGGTTGCCGGAAGGGATGTGCGTCCACGGCGCGACCGGCATCCAGGACCAGTTGCCGAGGGACGTCCCGACGATCTCGAGCTCGCCCACGATCAGGAAAAGGCCGGCGAAGAGCGGCCACCGGGGAGACCGGAGGAGGAAGTAGGCCAGGACCGGCAGGCACAGCGCGCCCTGGACGTCCAGGCGGCCGGACAGCAGCGGCAGCAGCGTGAGCCCGGCGACGGCCCACGCCGAGGCGGCTCCCAGCACCACGAACGCCACCCTGCGTCCGAAGCGGACCACGACAGGTGTCTGCGCGGCGAGCAGGCCGAAGAGATAGACGATGCCGTGGCCGGGCGGGACAAAGAGCGGCAGATTGTGGAGGCGGTAGCGGTAGACGCCCCACACGATCGAGGCCACGATTTCGAAACCCGTCGCGATGACGACGCAGGCCCACACCTGCACACGCTGCTCTTTCGGCGCCTTCAGGGCCGCGAGGTACAGGACCGAGAACGTCAGGAGGCCGAGGCCCCACTGCTGCCATTGCGCACTGATCCGGCTGTCGGCGAGCAGCCCTACCGGGATGTAAACCAGCAGATAGAGGTGAAGCCAGTAGGGGTGCGCCATGCGCGCGACGGGCGACCGCTTCAAGCGAGAGAGCATCCTCGCGAATCCTAGGGCGCCGGTCCGGGACCCCTGGCACGCCAGGCGCGCACCAGCCTGGTGCCGCGCGTCATGAGGACGAGGATGTCGGCGAGCTCGTCGAGGTCCGGGTACCGCCCGCTGATGTGGCCGAGCGCGAGCGCCTCCGTGGCCGCGATGTGCACGTCCGCGATCATCTCGAGCCGCCGCCTCTCGCCTGGGGTGGCCGCGGGATAGCCGCGCGCGATGAGCTCAGCGACCACGTCACGGCGCGTGTTTCCCGTGTGGCGGCGGCTCGAATCCCCCAGCGGCGAGCCCGGGCGATGGCGGACCCGCAGGGCGAGCCGGAAGAGGTCTGGGCTCGCCGCGATCAGCTCCAGTGGCGTGCGGAACTCCTGCCTCAGCATCGCCTCATCGTTTGGGGCGGCGAGCGCCTCCTCCCTGCGGTTAGCGAGCTTGCCGCGAAGCTCGTCGAACAGCTGCTCCGACAGAGCGCGAAGGAGCTCTTCCCGGTTGGCGAAGTGCTCGTAGAAGGTCGCGCCGCCGACGCCGGCCTGGCGGGCCACGGTGCTGGCGGTCAGGTCGCTCTCATCGCCCGCGAGGATCATGGTCCGCGCCGCCTCGAGCAGGCGCCGGCGCGTCCTCAGCTTCGCCTCGCGCCGGCTCACCGTCCGGCCGGCCGCGACCTCGCGATTGAAGTCAATCCTTGCCATGATGAATTGGCCGAGAGTAGTATCGGTGAACTCGGCGCGAAACGCGGAGATATGGAGGGTAGAGATGCAGCCATCCCTGGTCCACAGACTCTCGGCGTCCTGGGCAGCTCCGCTTGTGCTCGCGGCACTCGTCGCCGCCGCGTGCGGCGGAGGCTCAGCCTCGCCCACGACCAACACGGCGTCTGCCCCGGGCATCACCGCGACCACGATCACGATCGGCAGTCACCAACCACTCACGGGTCCGGCCGCGCCGGGCTACTCGGAGATCTCCAAGTCGTCGAACGCCTACTTCCAGTGGCTGGACGCGCATGGTGGAGTCAACGGACGAACCATCACCTACACGTACTACGACGACGGATACAACCCGCAGACCACCTCGACCGTGGTCCACAAGCTGGTGCTCCAGGACAACGTCTTTGCGATCTTCAACGGACTCGGCACGCCGACCCACACGGCGGTCGTCGACTACCTGAACACCTCCAAGGTCCCGGACCTCTTCGTGGCGTCCGGCTGTGACTGCTGGAACCAGACGTCGAAGTGGCCTTACACATATGGTTGGCAGCCCGACTACATCATCGAAGGCAAGATAACCGGCAAGTACGTCAACGACACCTTCTCGGGCATGCCGGTCGGCTACCTGTACCAGGACGACGACTTCGGCCAGGGCGGCGTGACCGGCCTCGACTCTCAGATCGCCTCATCCAACGTCGTCGACAAAGAGAAATACGTGCCCACCAACACCAACCTCGCGCCCCAGCTGTTGAAGCTCCAGGCCATGGGCGCGAAGGTCGTAGTCCTCTACACGATCCCGGCTTTCACCGCGCTCACGCTGCTGACGGCGGCGGCGATTCATTTCAGCCCCAAGTGGGTTGTGAGCAGCGTCGGCGCCGACCCGACGACGCTGGGCGGCCTGGTCACTGCGTTCTCGAAGGGTGCGGCGCCGGCGGCGATCATCAACGGCATCGTCACCTCCGGCTACCTGCCCGCATCGACTGACACCTCCAACCCGTGGGTCGCGCTGTTCAAGCAGATCCACGACCAGTACATCCCGACGCTGCCCTTCGACGGCAACGTGGAGTACGGAATGGCCGTCGCCTACACATTCGCCCAGGTCATGAAGAAGGCGGGGCGCAACCCGACCCGCCAGGACGTGATCAACACGATCAACAGCGGCAGCATCGACCAGGGACCGGGGCTCGTGCCGTTCGGTTTCTCCTCGAGCAACCACCTCGGTTACCAGGGCGTGCAGATGGCCGTGATCCAGAACGGAGCCGCGGCCTTCACGGGCTCGATCTACACAGCCACCGTCAGCGGCGCGCCGACCGCGTGCGCCAGCTGTGCCTCGAAGCCCATGCCGACCAACGGCATTCCGTAGTCGATCGAGCTGCGGCCGGCCGCGGTCCAGCGAACGCAAGACATGCGGGTGAGCCCGGGCGGCGGCGCTGAAGCCGGCGCCGTCACCGGGCGCCCCGGGTCGCTGGAGGTCCGCTCGCTCACCGTCCGTTTCGGCGGCCTGACCGCGCTCGACAACGTTTCGCTCGGGGTCTCCGCGGGTGAGATCGCCGGCATCATCGGGCCCAACGGAGCAGGCAAGACAACGCTGTTCAACGTCGTGTGCGGTCTGCAGGCCCCGCAGGGCGGTGAGATTCTCTACGACGGCAGGCCGATCACCGGGATCAAACCTCACGAGCTGAACGGGCTCGGCATCGCCCGCACCCTGCAGGGCCTCGGGCTGTGGCGCGGACTCACCGTGCTCGAGAACGTGATGGTGGGCGCGCGGCGGGTCCGCGCTCCCGGCCTGCCGTCCGCGCTTCTCGGGCTGGGTCGCTCCGACCGGTATGAGGCCGCGCTGCGCAGCCAGGCGATGGCCCAGCTCCGCGAGCTCGGAATCGAGGAGTTCGCGATGCGGTACCCGGCGGTCCTGCCCTACGGCGTGCAGAAATGGGTCTCGCTGGCCCGCGCGCTCGTCTCGCGGCCCGCCTTGCTGCTGCTCGATGAGCCGGCCAGCGGGCTGACCGCCGCCGAGATCAAAAAGCTGGCTGACCTGCTCCACTCGCTGCGCGAGCGCATGTCGATCGCGCTGGTCGAACACCGGCTCGATTTGGTCATGAAGGTCTGCTCGCGTGTCCACGTCCTCGACTTCGGCCGCCTGATCGCAACCGGTGCGCCAGACGTCGTGCAGCGGGACAAGGCCGTCACCGACGCTTACCTCGGCGAGGAGATGGCGCCGGTCGAGGCTGAAGACGGCGCCAGTGCTTGAGGTCCAGGCGCTGCATGTGTCGTACGGCGGCGTGACCGCCCTCGACGGTGTCAGCCTGAGCGTCCCGGACCGAGGCATCACCGCGGTGCTTGGGCCGAACGGTGCCGGCAAGTCGACCCTGCTACGCGCCATTGCAGGACTCGTCCGCCCAGGCGCCGGCCGGGTCGTCTACAACGGTAAGACCCTGACCGGGACGCCGCCGGAGGAGATCGTGCGCGCGGGGGTCAGCCTGGTTCCAGAGGGCGGGGGCGTCATCCGCGAGCTCACTGTCGAGGAGAACCTCCGGCTGGCGCACCTGTGGCGGCATGACGCCGCCGATCGGCGCAGGGCGCTGGGCGAGGTGATGGAGCTCTTCCCACCGCTGGCGATGCGGCGCGGTCTGCCGGCACACTCACTTTCCGGCGGCGAGCGCCAGATGCT
>DASXBE010000080.1:0-13841 GCA_036491815.1 Candidatus Dormiibacterota bacterium
AAAGCCCTCCGGCCGTGCGGTCCGATGGTAGTAGGTCTCCTCCAGATAGGTTTCCCGAGGAAGGTCGTTCGTGTCGTGTTTGTGGGGCGGGTAGCTGGACCAGTTACCAGCTGGCGTCAGCACCTCGGTCACCAGCAGCGCCTCGGCAGGCCTGTCCTCCATGAGGATGTTGTGGATGGTGCGCTCGGTGCGATCGGCGCCGCGCTTGGACACTCCGACCTCGCCGGCCCGGATCAGCTGCGGCGCCGCGCCCGTGGCGGCGGGCGCCCAGCACAGGGCAAGCTCGCAAGCAGTCGACGCGGTGACGATCAGCTCGCCGCCGGGGGGCACATATACGGAGTCGGAGGGTCCATCAAAGACCGACGCCCGGCCGCCGACTTCCGGCCATTCATCCGGGCCGAAGGCCACGCCGGCCTCTCCTGACAGCATGACCAGGCACACCTCCCGACCCTGCGTGCTCCTGGCGATGCGCTCCCCGCGCTGAAGGCGGTAAACGTCGAAGCCGACATAGGCCCAGCCCGCTGATACGGGCGTGATCTCAATCAGCCGGCCGTCGGGACCTGGCTCGGTCGCGCTGCGGACCAGCAGCCGGCTGTCGCTCAAAGGTGCCAGCGGCGATTGGCCGCACCGCGCTCGTGCTCGCGGCGTGCTTGCGCCACGTCGTCCGACGTGGAAACCTCGGCTACAGGCACCTCCCACCAGCTTTCGTAGCTGGGCACGCCTTCGTAGCGGTCGACTGCGACGTGGATGACCACGGTCCTGTCGATGGCCTTTGCAGCCACCAACGCATCGCGCACGTCTTCGATGTTTCGGGCGCGAATGACGTGCGCTCCCAGACCCTCGGCGTTCGTGGCCAGATCGACAGGCAGCGGTTCACCGTCGCCGTGGGCCGCGTCGTCCCCAAGAGAACCGTCGCTGCGATAGCGGTACCTCGTGCCGAATCCAGCCGTGCCCTTGGAGCGCGAAAGGCCACCGATCGAGGCGAAGCCCTGGTTGTCGACCAGGATGACGGTGAGCTTCATCCGCTCCTGGATGGAGGTCACGATCTCCTGCGCCATCATCAGGTAGGAGCCGTCCCCCACCATCACGTAAACCTCGCGAGTCGGGTCGGCCATCTTCACGCCCAAGCCGCCCGCGATCTCGTAGCCCATGGTCGAGTAGCCGTACTCGACGTGGTATCCCTTGGCATCTCGCGTCCGCCACAGCTTGTGCAGATCCCCGGGCATCGAACCGGCCGCGCACACCACGACGTCGCGCGGGCCGGACAGATCATTGACGGCTCCGAGCACCTCCGACTGTGCCGGCAGCGGGCCGCGCCCAAGCTGGTAAAGACGCGTGACCTCCCTATCCCACGCGGCCTGCAGGTCTGCGCACTGCCGGCGGTAGTCAGCGGAGACGGCCCAGCTATCGAGTCGCTCGTCAAGCGCGCGGAGCGTTTCCCGCGCATCGCCAGTGAGCGCAGTCCCCCCAAGCTTGTGGGCGTCGAGCTCGGCGATGTTGACGTTGATGAAACGCACCGCGGGATTCTGGAAGGCGCTTTTCGACGCGGTCGTGAAGTCGCTGTATCGCGTGCCGACGCCGATCACGACATCTGCCTCGGCCGCGATTCGGTTGGCCGCCAGCGTGCCGGTCGCGCCGACGGCTCCAAGCGCGCCGGGATGGTCGAAGGGCAGCGATCCTTTGCCCGCCTGGGTCTCGCCCACCGGGATGCCGGTACGCGCCACGAATCGCGCCAGAGCCTCGGTCGCCTCTGAGTAGATGACCCCGCCACCGGCGATGAGGAACGGTTTCCTGGCGGCTCGGATGAGCTCCACCGCGCGGTCCAGAGCCGTGGTACCAGGCATGGGCCGGCCGATATACCACACGCGCGGCTCGAAAAATTCCGCTGGGTAATCGAACGCTTCGGTCTGCACATCCTGAGGCAGCGACAGGACGACGGCCCCGGTGTCGGCTGGGCTCGTGAGCACTCTCATCGCGGAGAGCGCGGCAGGTACCAGCTGCTCCGGCCGCTGGATCCGATCCCAGTAGCGGCTGACCGGGATGAACGCGTCGTTGACGCTCAATTCGCCGCGGCCGGAGGTCTCGAGTTGCTGCAGCACCGGGTCGGGTCGCCGCGACGCGAACACATCGCCCGGCAGCAGCAGGACCGGCAGGCGGTTCACGGTGGCGGCGGCCGCGCCTGTGATCATGTTCGTGGCGCCGGGACCGATCGAGGTCGTGCACGCCAGCGTCGCCAGGCGGTTGCGCATCTTGGCAAACCCCGCCGACGCGTGCACCATGGCCTGCTCATTTCGCGCCTGGTAATAGGTGAGCAGATCGGGCGATTCGGCCAGTGCCTGCCCGACTCCGGTGACATTGCCATGGCCAAAGATTCCGAAGCAACCCTCGAAGAACCGGTGCTCGACCCCATCTCGCTCCGTCCGCTGCACGGCAAGGAATCGGACCAGCGCCTGCGCCATCGTCAGCCTGACGGTCTTCACGTCGCGGCTAGGACGGTTCTGGCAGCATCACGTCGCGCACCAGCGCGCCCAGCTCGGAACACGCGGCGATGAACTGGCGGAGGGTGCGCACAGTGGGCGGGAAGGTGTCGAACTGCTCGTTGGTGAGGCCGTCCTCCGAGTACGCCCGCTTGAAATCTGGGAAGCACGCGAGGAGCTGGTCCACCACCTTCGGATCCACCGGATCTTCGATGCGCGAGCGGACCTCGATGTCGCTGGCGTTGAAGCGCTTCTGCCAGGCCGAGGGGGGCGAGATGACCGCGTCAGCGCCGATGAGCTCGCTCCAGTGCATATGGTTGCGGAAGGCGGCCGAGAGCAGGCGCAGCCGGTAACCGCGCTCCCGAAAGATGCGGTAGGTCTTCTTGAAAACAGCAACGCCCGCCCATTCCGTGATGCCCGGGTCGACGCTGATGTCGCGCTTCTCGAGCAGGACCTTCATCCAGTCGTCGAGCCGCCCGACCATGATGGTGCAGACAGGGCCCATCGACTCGATGTCCTTGCCTTCGCTCTCTCTCCGCCGCAGCCCGCGCTCGACCGCCTCGGCCACCGCGATGCACTGGGGGAGCGTGAAGCAGACCGTCGCGTTGATGCTCAGCCCCTGCGCGCTCGCCTCTTCAATGGCGATGATGCCGGCACGCGTGGCCGGGATCTTCACGATCATGTTCGGGGCGAGCCGGCTGAAGGCCAGCGCGTTCTCGAAGATCTCGCCGGCGTCGCGATACAGCCTCGGGTCGGTCTGGATCGAGAGGCGGCCGTTGTGCCCGCGGTGCTCCTCAAAGGCCGGCATGAGAAGCCTCGCGGCCCTGACCGACATCTCCTCCACCAGCTTCCAACCGATCTCGTCCTCGGTCGCGCCCGGGAGGTCGGCAAGCAAGGTCTGGATCCGAGGCCGCCACGCCGCGATCTCCTTTCTGAGAATGCCCACGGCGATGACCGGATTGCAGGTCGCTCCGACGGCGCCGTGGTCGATGGCGTAACTCAGCTCATCGATGTCTGCAGAATCGTTCCACAGAACAGTCGCGGTGGTCTGCGTCATCTGGTGCAACGGGCTTTTGTAGCCCACGCTTCTGGCCACTGTCAGGTCCCCCTCACCATCGCGTAACCACGACCTTCTTGCGTGTGAAGAAATCGATTCCGTCGGTGCCATGAACGTGAAGGTCGCCATAGAACGATCCCTTCCACCCGCTGAATGGAAAGAATGCGAACGGCTGAGCGATGGGTACGTTGATGCCGGTCATGCCGGCCTCGACCCGGTCGCGAAACTCGCGTCCAGAGCGCCCCGACTGCGTGAAGATCGTCGCCATGTTGCCAAGAGACATGCGGTTGGCCTGGGCGATCGCCTCGTCGAGGGTGGCCGCCCTGGCCACCGAGAGCACAGGGCCGAATATCTCCTCGTGACCGACCGCCATGTCAGACGTGACGTGGTCGAGGATGGTCGGGCCGAGAAAGAAGCCGGGCCGGGACATCTCCTTGCGCCCGTCGACCAGCAGGCGCGCTCCCTCGTCCACGCCCTTGTCGACGTAAGCCGCCACCCGATCGCGATGGTCGGCGCGAATCAGCGGACCGACCTGCACGCCAGCCTGGTCACCCGGCCCGACGACCATCTTCTGCGCCGCCTCGGTGAGGGGCGGCAGCACGCTGCCCGCCGCGGCACCCACCACCACTGCGACCGAGCCTGCCAGGCAGCGCTCGCCGGCGTTCCCGAAGGCCGAGTTGGCGATTGAGCTCACGGCCAGCTCGACGTCCGCATCGGGCATCACCACGATGTGGTTCTTGGCGCCGCCGAGCGCCTGCACGCGCTTGCCGTTGGCGGCCGCCGTCCTGTACACCTGCTGCGCGACGGGCGCCGAGCCGACGAATGAGATCGCGCGGACGTCCGGGTGCGCCAGCAGAGCGTCGACCGCCTCCCGCCCGCCGTGGACTATGTTGAGGACGCCTTCGGGAAACCCGGCCTCCAGGAAGAGCTCCGCCAAGCGCACGCCCCCAAGCGGCGTGCGCTCGGAGGGCTTGAGCACGTACGTGTTGCCCGCCACGACCGCGAGCGGGAACATCCAGAGCGGGATCATCACGGGGAAGTTGAAAGGCGGGATGCCCGCGCAGACGCCCACTGGGTAGCGATACAGGTCCTGGTCGACGCCGCTCGAAACATCGCGCAGCGTGCGACCCTGAAGCAAAGTTGGGGCGCCGCAGGCGAAGTCGACCACCTCGATGCCGCGACGGACCTCGCCGCGCGCTTCATCGAGCGTCTTGCCGTGGTGTCGAGTGATGGTCGCCGCCAGGTCCTCGAAGTTCTCTTCGAGCACCATCTTGTAGCGGAACATCAGGCGCACCCGCTCCATGAGCGCGGTGCGCGACCACCCGTCATAGGCCCGGACGGCGGCGATCACCGCCGCGTCAACCTCACTTGCGCCGGACATTGGAACCTCGCCTATCACTTCGCCAGTCGCCGGGTTGAAGATGGGCAGCGACGCCGTTCCGTTGGACGGCGTGCGCCATTGCGAGCCGATCAGATTGGCGATCATGTCCGGGGCCATCTTCTCAATTTTCGCCCGCGGGCTGTTTGGCCAGCACGCCGGCCATCGTGTCGCACCAGCGATGTCGCGGTCGTCGAATACCATAGGGCGAATCTTGTTGAGTGGAGCGAACCCGCGGATCGGTGTCGTCACCGAGGCGTTTGCAAACATGCCTCTGGTCGAGGTCATGGACTGGCTTCTGGTCGCGGCGCCACAGGTGACCGACCTCGAGATCGGGTCAGGGGGCTACGCACCGACCACACATTGTGACCTGCAGGTGCTGCTCCACGACAACGACGCGCGCCGGCGCTGGGCAAGCGAGATAACCGCTCGCGGCCTGCGCGTGGGCGCGCTCAACGCCTGGGGCAATCCGCTTCACCCCGATGGAAGCATTGGTCCCAAGCACGCCGCCGACCTGCGGGACACGATCAGGCTTGCGACCGAGCTGGCCGCCGACCGCGTGGTCGCGCTGGCGGGCTGCCCGGCGGCCGCGGCCGGCGACCACACGCCCAACTTCGCGGCGGGCGGTTGGCTGCCCTATCTCGAAAATGTGTACCAGGCCCAGTGGGAGGAGAGGGTGGTCCCGTACTGGTCGGCGATAGCCGACCTCGCGCGGCGAGAGAACCCCGACCTGAAGGTCTGCGTCGAGCTGCACCCGGGCACGGTGGTCTACAACGTCGACACTTTCGAGCAGCTGGGTGTGCTTGGAGACTCGCTCGCGGCCAACATCGATCCGAGCCATTTCTTCTGGATGGGAATGGACGCAAACGCGGTGGTTGAGCGCCTGGGCGATCGGATCGGCCACTGCCACGGCAAGGACGTCTCGTTCACCGCCAAGCACCTTGCATTGAACGGACTTCTGGACCGGCGGTGGCCCAAGCCGCCGGAGCAGATGCCCTGGAACTTTGCCGTGGTCGGTCGAGGCAAGAGTCCCGAATGGTGGCGCGGCTTCGTCGGGAGGCTGATCTCCCACGGCCGGATCAACACGATCGCGATCGAGCACGAGGACCCGTTCGTGCCGCCGCAGACGGGTGTCCCGGAAGCGGCCTCCTTGCTCCACAGCGCCTTGACCCCGCCGGTTTAAGGCTCCGCCGTTGACAGCGGACCGCGCATCGTATAGCTTCGATGGAACGTTCCAGCGCCAATCAAGGGGGGAATGAATGGCCAAGCGACTCCGGGTCGGCGTGATCGGCTGCGGGCTGATTGCCCAGGTGATGCACCTTCACTACCTGCGCGAGCTCTCCGACCGGTTCGAGATCGCCGCCGTATGCGACCTCTCCGAGGAGGCCCGCCAGGCCTGCGCCCGCGACTACAACGTACCCGCCCAATTCGCCACCTGGCAGGAGCTCATCGGGCACCCGCTGGATGCGGTGTTGGTTCTCACCTCCGGCAGCCACGCACCCGCGGCGATCGCCGCCGCGAAGGCAGGCCTGCACGTGCTCGTGGAGAAACCGATGTGCTTCTCGGTCGCCGAGGGCCGGGAAATGGTCGACGCCGCGGCCGCCGCAGGAGTGACCCTCATGGTCGCCTACAACAAGCGCTACGACCCGGCCTACAGGCGCCTGCTCGAGGAGATGCGCACTCTCAATGATGTTCGGCTCGTCCGCATCACGACCCTGGAGTCTCCGCTCGACCCTTACGTCAAGCACTACAACCTGCACAAAGGCGCGCCGCTGCCGGCCGCCTCTGCCCAGTCGCTGACCGAGGACAATCAGGCACGCATCACGTCGGCCATCGGCGAGGCCGACCCGCTTTCCCGCTGGGCTTACCACCTCGTGCTTCTCGACAGCCTCGTCCACGAGCTCAACGCCATGCGCGGGGCGCTTGGAGAGCCGCAGAGCCTGGAGTTCGCGGACATCCGAGAGACCGGACTCACTGCGATCTTCAAGTTCGATGCCACGCAATGCATCCTGGCCTGGGTCGACCTGCCCGGAATCGCGCGTTACGAGATGGAGTTTGCCTTCTACTCTCCTGATCGCAGGCTGACCCTGTCTTTTCCCTCACCATTCCTGCGCAGCGCGCCGACGCTGCTCATATCCGAGACGGGAAAGCTGAAGTCGCCGCAATCCATGCGCTCCGAGGAGATCACCTCTTACGACGAGAGCTTCAAGGAAGAGCTCATCCACTTCTACGAATGCGCCACCAACGGAGCCCAACCGGTTACGTCGGGTGCCGACTCTCTGCGCGACATCGCGCTGTGCGAAGCGGTGGTTGCAGTCCACCGGAGCCGCCAGCCGCGCGATCACCCGTCCGAACCCGCGATGACGGTCGGACGCAGGGGCAGCAGTTGACACCGGCGAGAATCACTGTCGCGAACGCGCCGGTCAGCTACGGCGCGTTCGAGTTGACCGTGGGCATCCTCCCGAACGTCCCGGACGGCGCCATGGTGATGGACGAGGTGGCGGAGGCGGGTTACGCGGGCATCGACCTCGGGCCGGTCGGATATCTGGGTGCGGGCAAAGAGCTCTCGCGCTCCCTGGCGAACCGGGGCCTGAGCCTGTCGGGTGGCTTCTTCGAGCTTCCGTTCAGCGACCCGCTGAAAATGAAGACTGCAGTTCAGGGGATGGACGAGCTGCTGGACATTTTCGACGCCGCCGGCGCGAGCGAAGGCCAAAAGCCCAAGCCGACCCTGGCCGACATTGGCAATGACGCGCGGCGCGCACGCCCCGCGCAGGGCGCCAAGGACCACAGTCTGGGGTTCGACGCGGAGGGATGGAAACGATTCGCGGACGGCGTCGAGCTGGCCGTGGCCCGCTGCCGGGAGCGAGGATATGACCCGACCTTTCATCACGAGACGGGCACGATGGTCGAGGCGGTTTGGGAGATCGAGAAGGTTCTCGAGCTCACCAGCATCGGCCTGTGCCTGGACACCGGGCACCTGCTGCTCGGTGGCGGCGACCCGGTCCGCGCCATGCGCGACTGGAAGGCCCGGATCAATCACATGCACCTGAAGGACGCCCGCCAATCGGTCGTCGACAAGATCATTCAGGAGGCCGCCCCGCTTCCCGAGATCTGGAAGCGCAAGGCGTTCTGCCGGCTCGGCGAGGGCGACCT
This sequence comes from Candidatus Dormiibacterota bacterium, assembly GCA_036491815.1. Taxonomy (GTDB): domain Bacteria; phylum Chloroflexota; class Dormibacteria; order Dormibacterales; family Dormibacteraceae; genus DASXBE01. The sequence goes on from DASXBE010000080.1 coordinate 8,066, forward strand.
CGACATCGCGGCGGTGCTGGACGCGCTGCGCGACGGCTACTCGGGCTGGCTGGTGGTCGAGCAGGACGTGCTGCCCGACCCCGACAACCCGTTGGGCACGCCGGCCAGGGACCAGCGCGCCAACCGCGAATACCTCACCGCGCGGGGTTTCTGACCGTGGCGCCTCTTCGCCTCGGGCTCGCCGGCGCGGGTCGCATGGGTCGCAACCACATGCGCGGGATCGAAGGTTCGGACGTGGTGCGGATCACGGCCATCGCGGAACCGATGGAGACCACTCGAAACACGATCCCATCGACCGATGCCGCCGTCTTCCCGGACCTCGATTCGATGATCGCAGCCGGCGGCATCGACGCTGCGCTGGTGTGCGTGCCCAGCGACCTGCATCTGCACACCGTGAGAAAGCTGGTGGCAGCCGGGCTGCCGATGCTTTGCGAAAAGCCCCTCGGGGTCACGCCCGCGGAGGCGCGGGCGGCCACCGCCCTTGCGGCAGCCGCGGGCCTGCCGCTGCAGATCGGCTTCTGGCGCCGCTTTGTACCGATGCTGCAGCACCTGCGAGGGCGCATAGCCGCTGGAGAGCTCGGCGACCTCTACCTGGTTGCCTGCTACCAGTGGGACGGCGCGCCGCCGACAGCATATTTCCGGGCGCACAGCGGCGGGATCTTTGTCGACATGGGTGTCCACGAGTTCGACCAGGCGCGCTGGCTCACGGGTCAAGAGGTGGGCGGCATCAGTGCGGTCGCCTCAGGAATGACCGACGACCCCGCCGGCGCCGACCCGGACAGCGCCCAGGCGATTGCCGAGCTGTCCGGTGGAGCGACGGCGATTGTCTCTCTGGGGCGCCGATATCCTCTCGGCGACGTCTGCAAGGTGGAGGTGTTCGGCACCAAGGACGCCGATGAGGCTCGCTTCCTCTGGCCCCCTTCGGCCGACGAGACGTTCTTCGCCGCGCTTCGCCTTCAGGCCGAGAGCTTCGCGCGCCACGTACGCGGGGCTCCGCGCGAAGGAGCCGGGGGCGACGACGCGGCCGCTGCGATCGAGGCCTCGGGGGCCGCGGCCGCCGCCCTCTCCAAGCCGGCTGCCTGATGGCGCCCGAGGTCAGGATCGGGGTGGTCGGCTACGGGATGATGGGACGCGCGCACGCTTACGCCTATACGTCCGCGCCAGTCCTGCGCCCTCTTCCCTACCGGCCGCGACTGGTCGCCATCAGCGGCCGCGATCGGGAGCGAATCGCTGCCGCGGCGGGCTCGTACGGCTTTGAATCGTGGACCACCGATTGGCGGGACCTCGTCGCCCGCGATGACGTGGACATCGTCGACATCTGCACCCCGCCCGGCACACACGCCGAGATTGCCGAGGCCGCGGCGGCGGCGGGCAAGGCGGTGATTGCCGAGAAGCCGTTGGCGGTCAGCTACCTGCAGGCGGTTCGCGCCGCCGCCGCCGTGCGAATGGCGAAAGTGCTCAACGCGATCGACTTCAACTACCGTTGTCTCCCCGCCGTCTCATTGATGAAGGAGATGATCGAGCAGGGCGCCGTGGGCGAGGTACGGCTGTGGCGCGGGACCTGGCTCTCGGATGAGTTCGTGGATCCGGGAATCCCCTTTGACTGGCGCTTCGATCGGACCATGGGCGGGTCGACCATCGCCGACCTCGGCAGCCACCTCCTGGACATGGCGCTGTGGATGGTCGGAGGCATCACGGAGGTCATCGGCCAGTCGGAGACCTTCGTTCGAGAGCGTCCAGACCCGGCTTCGGGCAGGCCCCAGAAAGTGACTGTGGACGAGGCTTCGTCGGCGCTCCTGAAGTTCAACTCAGGTGCGCGCGGCGTGCTCGAGGTGGCCCGGACCGCGGTGCGGCGACCGTGCGATTTCACGATCGAGGTGAACGGAAACCGGGGCACGCTCGTCTTCGAGTACGCCAGGCTCAACGAGCTGCGCTTTGGCGACGGATCGGACGCGCCGGGCCTGTATGGAATGCGTAAGATCCGAGCCGAGCACGGGTCGCATCCTTACGCGCGCAACTGGTGGCCCATCGGGCAGGGCGTCGGCTACGGATCGAGCTTCGTCAACCATCTCGGCGATCTGCTCGAACGCTGGCCGGACGGCCCCTGGGCGCCCGATTTCGAGCAGGGCGCGGCGGTGCAGGCGGTTTGCGAGGCGATCGAGCGGTCGGTGGCCGAATCTCGCTGGGTCACGCTTGCGGAGGTCGCGCCCCCAACCCTTTCTTGACGCATGGACTGCCTTTCGATATGGTTCTGGAACCTTCCAATTTCGCGGCCCGGGGATGGGCTGCGCGGAGGGTTTGGGGAGGACAGCCATGGGTGTTGGAAACATGAAGCCGGGTGGCCCGGCGGCCAGCCCGGGATCCCAGGGGCTTTTCACCCGCCAGTCGTCGGGCCTCGTCCGAGAGCTTGGCATCCCAGCAGCCACCGGTATTGCCCTGGCGTCGGTCGCGGTCGTCAACACGTTCATCAACTTCTACTCCGGGCTTTTCAACTTCACCAAGGTCGACATGATCCTGCCCCTGCTTCTGGCAGCCGGCATCTGGTTTATCGCGATGTTCGCCTACAGGTATTTGCTCCGCGCGATCCCACGCGCTGGGGGCGAGTACATCTATCTCTCTCGCATCGTCTCTCCGGTGATCGGGACGATGGTCGGCATCGCAACGATGATCGGCTTCTCGTACACGCTGTCGGCGAACGCCAACTTCGCAGCCAACTACGTGCCGTTCGCGCTGACCAGCCTGGGCGCGGCCTTCAACAGCTCGGCCTTCACGAGCGCGGCCACCAGCATCGCCAGCACGACGCAGTGCGGGCAGGTCACCTGCTCACCGGGTCTGGCGATCTGCGCCGTCGCGATGCTCGTGATCGTGGGGCTCGGTTCGATCTTCTCCCTGCGGAGGATCGCCCAGGTCATCCTCATTCTGGTCATCTTCCAGGTGCTCGCGTTCCTGGTGCTTGGGTGGCTTCTTGCCACTCACTCGCACCAGGACTTCGTCAACGCCTTCGGATCGTTCAGCGGCAAGGCGTCCGCTTACAACCAGGTGATTGCGCTGGCGCAGAAGAACTCGGTGCCGCTCGGGGTCGACCTCGGAGCATCCCTTTTGGTCATCCCCTTCATGGTCCTCAATTACAACGGTGTCCTCTACTCGTACTACGTCGGCGGCGAGCTCAAGCGGCCGGGAAGCACGTACATTTGGGCCTCCGTGATCAGCCTCGGGCTGCTGATCGTGGTCTGGGTCGGCGTCTGGCTCCTCATGCTGAACACCATCGGCCTCGACTTCATGCAGTCACAGGCGCAGGTCGGCGGCAGCCCCGACTACGCAAACATCACAAGCCTCCAGGCCAACGCCGGTGGGCTCGGCTACGGGCTGGTCCTGTCCAGTGACCCGATCAGCAAGATCTTCATCGGCCTGGCGGTTCCGGCCGCCGAAATCGCCGTCGATCTCGCTTTCGTGGCGGTGGTGACACGCGTCATATTTGCCCTTGCGTTCGACCGCATGCTGCCCATCAGCCTGGCCAAGGTCAGCGAGCGCAACTCGGCACCGACCAACGCTGTCATCCTGGCCGTGGTCATCGGAATCGCTTTCACCATCGTGGGCTCGATCCTGAACATCGCGAACATATCCGCCAACCTGGCGCTCTTCTTCGCCCTGGTCCTGCTCGCCGGCTCCGTCGCGGCGACCGCGCTGCCCTTCCGCCGGCCCGACCTGATCAGGAACCCGGCCACCAACGACGTTGATCGAGTGGCGGGGATTCCGACGGCCGCGGTCTGGGGCACCCTCTCCACTTTGTGCGCGCTCTTCACCGTGGGGGTGATCATCGCCAAGCCACAGGTGTTCGGTGCGTTCAGCTTCGCATCGATCGGCTCGCTGGTCGTGATCTTCTTCTCCGGCCCCATCATCTATTTGATCGCACGCCGTCGGAGGCTCGCCACCTCCTCGATCGACATGCGACTCGCCATGCGGGAGCTGCCTCCGGAGTAACCGGAGGGCTCGAGACAACTGGGCAGAATCGGTATGCCGGGCGGCGGCGGTAAGAAGTCGGCGTTGCGGATCTTCTTCGCGACGGACATACACGGTTCCGAGCGCGCCTTCCGCAAGTTCCTCGCCGCGGCCAAGGCGTACGAGGCCGGGGCGCTGATTCTCGGCGGTGACATCGCCGGCAAGGGGCTGGTGCCCATCCGATCGGTGAACGGAACGCTGTCGGCCAGAGTCCGGGGAGAGTCCGTCACGGTGGCGAGAGAGGAGGAGCCTCGCCTGCGCGCCGAGATCAACCGCATGGGCTTCTACTCCGTGATCGTGGACGGGGAAGAGTACGAGCACTTGGAGAGCGACGCCGCGCACCTCGACGCCCGGTTCAGGCGGGAGATCAAGGCCCAGGTCGAGGCGTGGTGCACGCTTGCGGAAGAGCGCCTGGACCCCTCGGTCCGCTGCCTTATCACCCCGGGCAACGACGATCCGGTGGAGATCGATGCGGTGCTTCGTTCGGCGCGGCGAGTCGAATGCCCTGAGGGCGAGCTGTGCGACCTCGGCGCCGTCCTGGTGGCGAGCTGCGGTGACGTCACGCCAACCCCGTGGAACACCGAGCGCGAGTACCCCGAAGAGGTACTGCGGGAAAGGCTCGCGCGGATCCTGGACAAGGTGCCGGCCGGGCGCAAGGTCGTCGTCAACTTCCACAACCCCCCGTTCTCCTCGGGGCTGGATTTCGCCGCGGAGCTGGACGCCAACCTGATGCCGGTGATACGCGGCGGTCGCCCGAGCATCATTCCCGTCGGCAGCAAGGCTGTGCGCGAGGTCATCAAAAAGTACCAGCCGGTGGTGGCCCTGCACGGCCACATCCACGAGTCCCGCGGCGCTCAGCGTATCGGCAAGTCGATGTGCCTGAATCCGGGCAGCGAGTACTCGGCCGACGTGCTTCGCGGGGCGATCGTCGATCTTGACGCTTCGGGCGGCTACATCGACTTTCTCTTCACGTCTGGGTAGCCTGATCGACCAGATGGGAGAGCCGAACGGAAAGAGCTTGCCACTCGCCGACCCGCTCGCTGAATCACGCCGCCTCGTGGCCGTGGCTGCGGAGGCGGGCCTGATGCTGCGGCTGCTCGGAAGCGTCGCGGTTTACCTTCAGGCGCCGGATACGGGGCCTCTGCTGTCGCGGCCAATCGGCGACATCGACATCGTCACGCGGCGGGATGCCAAGCGCGCGGTCGTCGCCGTGTTGACACAGGCGGGCTACTCCCCCGACGAGATGTTCAACGCACTGCACGGCGCACGCCGGCTGCTCTTCTACGACGCGATCAACCACCGCAAGCTCGACGCCTTCATCGGAGAGTTCTCGATGTGTCACGCCATCCCAATAGCGGATCGCCTGGAAAAGGATGCGCTTACCGTGCCACTGGCCGAGCTGATGCTGACCAAGCTGCAGATCGTCGAGCTTACCGAGCGGGATCAGCGCGACATCTACAACCTGGTTTTTCATCATCCCCTCAGCGACGGGGGCGGTGCCGGCATCGAAGCGGGCTATATCGCTGAGCTCTGCGCGAAGGACTGGGGCCTGTGGCGAACCAGCAAGCGCACCATCGACAAGTGCGTGGACAACGTCCTTTCGTACGGACTTCCCGCGGAGGCCCAGGTACTCGTCGAAGGCCGGCTGCGCGAGTTGTGGAATCGCATCGACGCCGCTCCGAAGAGCGCGCGATGGAAGGTGCGAAGCAGGGTCGGCGACCGGATGCGCTGGTATGCAGAACCCGAGGAGAACGCGCCCGAAGGCTGACCGACGATC
>DASXBE010000081.1:0-17588 GCA_036491815.1 Candidatus Dormiibacterota bacterium
GTACCGCTGTCGAGGATGAAGATCCCCGAATGGTCGTCGCTCAGCATCAGCTCGTCAGCCGAGCAGAGCATCCCGCTGGCCCTGTATCCGGCGATGCTCATGTCCTTGACGATCGTGCCGTTGGGCACCGTCGTGCCCGGCAGCGCGACCGGGACCAGCGTGCCGGCCACGGCGTTTGGAGCGCCGGCGATGATCTGCGCCGTCGTACCGCCGAGGTCCACCTGGTGGATCCACAGGGGCTTGTTCGACTTCGGATGAGGCACCTGTTCGAGGACGCGGCCGATCAGGATCTGCGAGAGGTCGACCATGCTCAGCGACTCCACCTCTACGCCGAGTCGCGTCAGGACCTCAGCGGCATCCTTCGGGGTCACGCCTTCGAGGTCGACGAAATCAGCCAGCCACTCATAGGAGATTCGCATCGGCGCTAAAACTGTTCCAGGAACCGCAGGTCGGATTCGTAGAAGAGCCGGATGTCGTCCACGTCGTGCTTCAGCATCGCCATCCTCTCGATGCCGAAGCCCCAGGCGTAGCCGTTCCACTGGGTGGGGTCGATGCCACCGTTCCGCAGCACGTTGGGATGCACCATGCCGCACCCCCCTACCTCCAGCCATCCCTTGTGGCGGCAGCTCTTGCAGCCCACGCCGCCGCAGATACCGCACGACACGTCGAACTCGAAGCTCGGCTCCGTGAAGGGGAAGTAGCTCGGGCGCACGCGGACCTTGCGCTCGCGCCCGTAGAGCGACTGGATCATGTAGAGGAGCGTGCCCTTCATGTCGCCGACGGTCAGGCCCCTGTCCACGGCGAGCCCCTCGACCTGGCTGAAGTACGGCAGGCGCGTCGCCTCGGGCGGGTCGCGGCGGTAGCACCGACCTGGCGTGATGATGTAAATCGGAGGCTCTTTGATCCGCTGCATCGCCCGGATCTGGACCGGCGAGGTGTGCGCGCGGAGCAGCAGCTCAGGGCTGAAGTAAAACGAATCCCAGTTCTCACGCGCCGGGTGACCGGCGGTGATGTTGAGCGCTTCGAAGTTGAACCACTCGGTCTCCACCTCCGGACCGAGCTCGACCTGGTAGCCGAGGCTTTCGAGCACTGTTTCGATCTGGCGGCGCACCTGCGTCAGGACGTGGATGTGGCCCCGGCCGAGAGGCGGACCGGGGAACGTGATGTCAATGGCCTCCGTCTCGGCGATGTCGGCGAGCCGGGCCGCCTCGAGCTCCGCGCGGCGCGCCGCCAGGGCCGCCTCGATCGACCGCTTCGCCTCGTTGGCCGACTGGCCGAGCGCGGCGCGCTGCGCCGACTCGAGCTTTCCGATCCCCGAGAGCAGGCCGCTGATGCGACCTCCCTTGCGGCCGAGGTACTCCACCTCGATCGTCTCCAGCTGAGCCTCGCCCTGCGCCTTCGCGATCGCGGCGAGAGCCTCGCTCGTCAGCGCTGAGGGATCGCTCATGCGGCGCGGCGCCGGCGGATCTCGAACAGGATCAGCGCCGCGGCGGCGGCGACGTTGAGCGACTCGACCCCTTCGGTGAGCGGCACCGTGACGAGCTTCAGGTCGCCGCGGGACAGGCCGTGCGCTTCGCTGCCGAGAACGATCATCCCCGCAGACTCTATCGGCGCCTCGGCCAGCGGCGCACCGCCGGCGGCCGAGGCTCCGTAGCCGTCCAGGCGTCCGAGGTCTTTCCAGGCGGCCTTCGCCACGGTGAGCCGGAAGACATTCCCAGCCGACGCCCGGATCGCCTTCGCCCCGTATGGATCGGCCGTCCCGGGAAGCACCGCCAGCGCGGGCGCACCGGCCGCCGCCGCGGTGCGGCAGATCGCGCCCACGTTGCCGGGGTCCTGCACGCCGTCCAGGACGAGGAGCGGCCACCCGGCCTCCCGCGCGACGCCGATGGCCTGGTCGATCGAGGCCTCGGTCACCCTGGCGATGGCGATCACGCCCTGAGGCGTGACGGTCTGCGAGGCGGCCCGGAAGGCGCCGGCTGTGAGGGTCACGCGCCCCTCGAAGCGCCCAGGCGTGGTGGCACCCTCGCGCACGGCCACCACCTCGAAGTGGAGTCCCGCGCCGCGCGCCTCTTCGAGCACGCGTGGACCCTCCAGGAGGACGAAGCCTGGCTCGCGCCGGACGCCAAGCCGCCGCAGGCGGCGGACGATCTCGTTGTCCGGGCTGGAGATCAGCTGATCAGAGGTTGTTCTTCGCAACCTCCACCAGCCGGGCAAAGGAACCGCTGTCGCGCACGGCCAGGTCAGCCAGCACCTTGCGGTCGATCTCCACCCCGGCCTGGCGAAGGCCGTGCATCAGCTTGTTGTAGGGCAGCCCTGACTGCCGCGAAGCCGCGTTGATGCGGGCGATCCAGAGCTGCCGCATCTCGCGCTTGCGGCGGCGGCGGTCCCGGAACGCGTAGGCCAGGGCATGCAGGACCGCCTCGTTGGCGGGCCTGAAAAGGAGCTTCTTCGAAAGGCGGAAACCCTTGGCGCGGTCGAGGATCGCCTTGTGGCGGCGGTGCGCCGGGACGCCGCGCTTGATGCGAGCCATGCCCTAGATCCCCAGCGCCCGGCGAACCGTCTTGCGGTCCGACTTCGAGACCGACTGCTCGTTCTCGTACGTGCGCTTGCGCTTCTTCGACTTGTGCTCGAGCAGGTGGCTCTTCCAGGCCGCGGCGCGCATCAGCTTTCCACCGCCGGTCACCCGGATCCGCTTGACGAGACCCTTGCGGGTCTTGATCTTAGGCACTGGCAGCCTCCTTGGGCACCGCGCCCTGGCGGCTCGGGGCGAGGATCATGAAGAGGTTCTTACCTTCGAGCAGCGGCTGCCGCTCGACGACCGCGAATGGGCGCGCGTCGTCCGCGACCCTGTCGAGGATCTTCCTGCCTATGTCCTGGTGGACCATCTCGCGGCCTCTGAACATGATTGTCACCTTCACCTTCTCGCCGGCTTCGAGGAACTGCCGCAAACCCTTGAACTTGGTCTGGAAATCGTGCTCCGCCACCTTGGGGCGAAGCTTCATCTCCTTGAGCTTGGTGACGTTTTGCTTGCGCCTCTGGTCTTTCTCCTTCTTGATGGTCTCGAACTTGTACCGTCCGTAATCCATCAACCGGCAGACCGGCGGTTGCGCTTGCGGCGCCACCTCCACGAGGTCGAGTCCCTTCTCGTTCGCGATGCGCAGGGCGGCATCCAGTGAAAGCACGCCAAGCTGGTTGTTCTGGTCATCGATCAGGCGCACTTCGTTGCTGCGGAGCTGATCGTTGATTCTCAGTTCTTTAAACGCGATGAGACGCTACCTCGGTCAAGTTCAGGGTTGCTTTATTCCTCCATCTGGAAAAAACAAAACGGACAGCACAGGCCGTCCGCTTGGGTACCCATTCGAGCCACGGCCCTGAGGGTGAGGGCGGGCGCCCTGCTTCAGAGCGTGGATGGTACCGGAAACGTAACCCGACGTGCAAAGTGTCGTTGCCTTTGCTGATGGGAACGCCGCGCCCCCCCGCCACACCCAGGCTCGCGGCCATCCTGCTGGCCGCCGTCGTCGCCGCCGGCGCCTGCAGCGGTCCTACGACTCGAGGCTCCGCCGGCCACACACCGTCTCCCGTCACCGCCACCTCCGCGTCGCCTTCGCCGATTACCTCCAGCCCACCGGCAGCCACACCCTCGCCGTCGCCTGTCGCGCCGGCCGGGGCCTACGGCGTGCTCGTCACCTCGACCAGCTCGTCGACCTACACCGCAAGTCTGGTCGGCGCGGACGGTCGGGTGGCGGCCGCCGTCCAGGCCAGCAGCCCGCCGCCGGTGACCTGCGGCGCCGCGGCGGCAGGGTTGGTTCCGCTCCCCGTGAGCACGAGCGACTCGAAGCTCTACTTCATGGACGCCTCGGGCTCGGTCCGCACGTTGAGCCCTGGCGGCAGCGCGAGCTCGGTGGTCGCGATCAGGCTGCCCACCCCCACTCCAGCTCGGCGCAGCATTTTCGCCGTCAGCCCGGACGGCACCCGCATGGCGGTCGCGATCGTGACCTTCGGAGTGGGCGGCGCCTCGACGACCGTTCTGCTCGACGATCTCGCGGTGGGTCCCTCGCAGAATCCAATCTTCACTCAGACGGGCCCGGACACGCTGTGGCCGATTGGATGGCATGGTGGCAACGTGGTCCTCGCCAAGGTCCCGGCCTGCACCCAGGGCGGCGGCCCGACCTGCTGCGGCCCGCAGGAGCTCCACCTGGTGGTCCCGTCCACCGCGGTGCGCCTCTTCACTATCGGCGGCCCGACCTGCGTCGTCCCCGGCTCGCCGTCGCCGGCGGGGGTCATTTGCGAGAACAGCGCTTTCACCACCGCCACGGTGCTGGACTGGAACGGCGCCGCCGCGCGCACGATCGCGATCCCGGGACCCGTGGGCGCCGAGCTGTCGCCCGGTGGCGAGCGAGTCGCGCTCGTGGACAGCTCGGGGACCACATTTGCGGGATTGAACCTCACGCTGAGGGGCCTCCTGGCATGCGGCTGGATCGATGAGGCCCATGTGCTGGCCGGCGGCGACGCCCAGAGCCAGCCGCGTGTCGGCGAGCTTCCGAGCGGGATCCAGGTGCCAGTGGCCGCGCAGGGCGACTGCGCCGGCCGAATTCCGGGCGGACTGTAGCGCCCGACCTCACAATTGGCCTGTGTCCGTCGAGCCACCGGTCCAGTCAAGGCAGCTGTCGCCGGACGGCATGTGGCGGTGGGACGGCGCCCGGTGGGTACCGTCCGGGGGTGGCGCGGCCACCGGCCGGCCGAACTCGCGGCGGTGGATCTGGTGGCTCGCGGGGGGCTGCGCCTTGCTGCTCGTGCTCGGTGTCGCCGGCGCCGCGATCGGTATCGGCGCCCTCGTCAACAGCTTCCAGCACGGTGGGTTCGCCTGCCTGCCGTCCGACTTTCCTCAGTATCCAGGCGCGAGCGTCGCGTCCGAGAACACCACCATCGGGAGCGGCGCGGCACCCGGCGACAACAAGGTGTGCCGGATGACTCTCGAGAGCAACGACGACGTGTCGACCGTGACCGCCTTCTACAGCTCGAAGCTGGGCTCTGGCGACTGGGCGATCACCTCTAACGATCCGGCGAGCGGCGAGGTGCGGTTCCACCGGGTGTCGCGCCCGGCGACGGTCGGCACCCTCGACCTGCTGGCCCGCGGCCAGCACACCGAGATCCAGCTGGAGCTCGACAGCTAGGCGGCTGTTAGCGCCTGCGCTCGGCGACCTCGGTGGCGACCAGGCTGGCGAACGAGTCCAGCGTCGAGTCGACCTGGTTCCCCGCGCGGTCGCGCACGTTGACGTGGTCTGTCTCTGCCTCCTTGGTGCCGACGATCGCCATGTACGGCACCTTGCGGGCCTGCCCGTCGCGGATCTTGCGCTGCATCCGCTCGGAGCGGTCGTCGACCTCGACCCGCAGGCGAAGACCCTTCAACCGATCCGCGACCTCGTGTGCGTATTGATGCTGGGCGTCGGTGATCGGGATCACGATGACCTGCGTCGGGTGCAGCCACGTGGGGAACGCGCCTGCGTATTGCTCGATCAGGTACGCCGTCATGCGCTCGAACGCGCCGAATGCGCCTCGGTGCACGAGCACCGGCCGCTGCCGCGAGCCGTCCTCGGCCACGTACTCGAGGTCGAACTTCTTGGGCAGCTGGTAGTCGACCTGGACGGTGTTGTTCGTGAACTCCCGGCGCAGCGCGTCCCGGACCTGGAAGTCGATCTTGGGCCCGTAGAAGGCGGCTTCACCCGACCCGACCTTGTAGGGCAGGCCCAGGCTCTCGAGCGCCTCCTTCAGGGCTGCTTCCGCGCTTTCCCACTCTTCATCGGTGCCGGCCCACTTGGTCTTCACGTGATCACGCACGGAGAGGCGGTACCAGTAGTCCTTCACTCCAAGCACCGACATGAAGTGATTCGCCAGCTCGATGGCTCCGCGGACCTCGGACACGACCTGTTCGGGCGTGCAGAAGATGTGCGCATCGTTCAGGTTGAATGAGCGCACGCGAATCATCCCGGCCAGCTCGCCTGACTTCTCCAGACGGTAGTTCTGCCCAAGCTCCGCGATTCGGAGAGGCAGGTCGCGATAGCTGTGCTGGTCGTGCGCGTAAACCAGGATGTGATGCGGGCAGTTCATCGGGCGGAGCTCCAGCTCCTCACCGTCCTCGAACCGCATCGGCGGGAACATCGTGTCGTGGAAGAGCTCCCAGTGCCCGCTCGTCCTGTACAGGTCGAGCTTGGCCAGGTGCGGAGTGATCACGTGGCGGTAACCGCGCCTCAGCTCTTCATCCACGATCCAGCGTTCGAGCTCGCGCCGGATCGTGGCGCCGTCGGGCAGCCAGATGACCTGGCCGACACCGACCCGCTCGTCGAGCGCGAATAGCTTCAGCTCCTTGCCGAGCTTCTTGTGGTCGCGTTTCTCGGCCTCCTCCAGGAACTTGAGGTAGTCGTCCAACTCTTTCGGCGTCATCCAGGCCGTGCCGTAGATGCGGGTCAGCTGGGGTTGCTTCTCGTCTCCCCTCCAGTAGGCGCCCGCGACGCGCAGCAGCTTGAATGCCTTCAGGTCTCGCGTCGAGCGGACGTGCGGACCACGGCACAGATCCAGGAACTCACCGGTTCGGTAGACGCTCACCTCGTCGCCCTCGACCTTGTCGGCGATCAGCTCGAGCTTGTAGTCCTGGCCTCGGCGGCCAAACTCTGCGACCGCCTCCTGGCGAGACAGCGTCTGGTGAACGTACGGCCGGTCCTCCTGGACGATGCGGCGCATGCGCGACTCGATGGCTTTCAGATCGGACTCCGAGATGGGCTTCTCGAAGGCGAAGTCGTAATAGAAGCCGTCCTGCACCGCCGGGCCGATGCCGTACTTCGCCTCCGGGTAGAGCTCTGTGACAGCGGCCGCCAGGAGGTGCGCGGCGGAGTGCCGCAGCACGTGCAGCGGGTCGTCGCTGGCCTCGTGGTCTCCGTAGTCCGGCATCGGGGTCGTCCAGTATATGGACGCACTTGGATTGGACTCGGATCGTGGACGCCCTCGGCTACCCCTCGGCCGGGCTCGGCATCCTCATCGAAAGCACAGGCGTGCCGTTCCCTGGCGAGACGCTCCTGCTCGCGGCCGCGGCATGGGCGGCCGCCCGCCATCACTCGATCTTGCTCGTGGTCCTGTTCGGTTTTCTGGGCGCGACCGCGGGCGCCGACCTCGGGTACTACCTGGGCTACAGGGGAGGCAGGCCGTTCGTCGAACGCTTCGGCGCGATCTTCCGCGTCCGCCCGGAGCACATAGCGCGCTCCGAGCTTTTCTTCGCGCGCTATGGCGACGTCGCCATCCTGGCCGCGCGATTCATCCTCGGCCTCAGGACGTGGGGATCCATGCTCGCCGGCATGGCAAGGATGCCGTTCTGGAGGTTCCAGCTGTTCAGCGCGCTGGGCGGTCTGGCCTGGGCGAGCATGATCGGCTTCGCCGGCTACGTGCTGGGCAGCAACCTGCCACTGCTCGAGGCGATCATCCGTGATATCGGCATCGGCGGCCTGGTCCTGATCGTTCTCATAGCGGTGCTCGCGCTCGTGGCGCGCCGGCGCGCCACGCGCTCGCGATGATCGCCGCGCCCCCCGCGAACAGCAGGACACCGAGCCCGCCGATGACATGCGCCGTGCCGATCGTGTCCGACAGGGCGGCCGCGATCAGGACGGGGATCGCCGTGACGCCGTTGATCACCATGTAGAGCAAGGCGAAGATGCGCCCTCGCAGCTCGTCCGTCGTCGTCTCCATCAGGTAGGTGATGGCGGGGATCATGATCGCGCCGAACTCCACTCCCAGAAGGAAGCTGAAGCTCGCCCCGGTGATCCGGTTGTGCACCTGCAGGTCCGGAAACTGCGCCATCGCCTGGGGCACCGCGGCCAGGCCGAGCATCGTCAGGCCGTTCGCGATGAGCGACCCGGCCAGCAGCTTCGAGCGGTCGATGTTGCGCACGAACTGGCCGAGCAGGACAGCGCTCAGGATGGCTCCCGCAGTCGCGGGCGCGAGGATCACGTAGGTGTCCTGGGCCGCGATGCCGATGACCCTGCTGACATAGGCCGGGGCCAGGGTGAACAGCATGAAAAGGACCAGGACGGCGATGCTCACCTGCCCGAAGGCGAGCAGGAGCCCGCGTGAGGCGCGCATGGCGTCGAGACCCTCTTTGATATCGACGACCATGACGTGGAACCGGTTGCGGCCGGCTTCCACAGGAGGCTCGGTGGTGCGCTGCATACGGGGTATGTCCGACGCGAAGATCAGCGTGCCGCCGATGACCAGCAGCACGACGGCGCACCAGTACGGCGCGTAAAGGTCGATCCTGGACACAACTGGCGCCAGGGCGCCCCCGACCACGAGCGTCAGCACCATCGTCAACAGGGACATCGAGTTGGCCGTGATCAAAGCCGAGCGCGGCAGGATGGTCGGGATGACCGCGGCTTCGGCCGGTCCGAAGAGCTGGCCCACGGCCGAGAAGATCAGCGTGATCAGCAAGAGGTGGAGGAAGTCCCCACGGAGCCCGGGGACGAGCGCCGCGATCGGAATCAGCGCGACCACGGCGGCCCTGCCGAAGTTGCACCACATCATGATCTGCTTCCGATTCAGGCGGTCGGCGATGACACCGGCCGGCGGCGCGAAGAGCACGGCCGGCACCGTGTATGTGAGCAGCGTGATGGCGACAGGGGTGCTTCCGCCGGAGATGTGGTAGGCGAGGATGATCAGCGAGAAGAGAAGGAACTTGTCCGCAAGCTGTGCTGAGAGCTGGGCGAACCAGATGTTGCGAAACGCGGTATGACGAAGGACCGCGCCGAAACCTCCGGGAGCCTCGACGGGAAGCCTGATCGGGTCCACAACCGGTAGAGCCTAACGATCGAGGCCGGGATTGAATGCGCGGTAGACGGCTTCCCACTCGGCGAGGCTCAGGGTCTGGGCGCGGCGAGTCGGGTCGATGCCCAGCCCGCGCACGCGTCCCCCAGACTCGGTGCTCGTGATCCCCGCCACCCGGCCGAGCGCGCCGCCCAGCTGCTTGCGGCGATGCTGGAACACCGACTCGACCAGGCGGAAGAATCGATCCATGTCATCCACCTCGACGGCCGGCCTGTCGCGCACGTCGAGGATCACGAGAGCGGAATCCACCCTTGGCACCGGCGTGAACGCCGCCGCCGGTATGGTCAGGACGACACGCGCCTCGGCGTACACCTGCACGGCGACGGTCGACAGGCCCGCGCCGCTGGTGGCCGCCCACCGCTGGGCGACCTCCTTCTGCACGACGAGCGCAAGGCGCCGCGGCCTGGGCGGCCGGTCGAGCAGCTTGCGAATCAGCGCGCCCGTGAGGTTGTAGGGGATGTTGCCGGCGACGAGCTCTCCTCCATCCGGAAACGCCGCCGCGGGGTCGAAGCGAAGGATGTCGGCTCGCACGATCTCGACGTTGCCGGCGTCTGACGTCACCTCGCGCAGCGCAGCCTCGAGGCGCGGGTCTATCTCGATCGCCACGACCCTGCGGCAGAGCCCCGCGAGAGCGATGGTCAGCGTGCCGACGCCGGCGCCGACCTCCAGCACCTCGTCCGCGGAAGAAGCTCCGGAGGCATGAGCCACGGCGTCGCGGATGCCCGGATCGACCAGGAAGTTCTGGCCGAGGCTGTGCCGGAGCCCGACGCGGTGCCGGCGCAGGAGGCGCTCGAGCTGGTCGGGATCGGCCGGGTCGATCAACTCATCTTCGTGAAGAGGGCGAGCGCGTTGGCCGTCTCCTGCTCGCCGAGGCGCTCCAGCGTCGTCCCACGCAGCTCCGCCACCAGCTCGGCCGTGTCGACCAGGTAGGCCGGTCGGTTCGGCACGTGCATTCGTTGGTGGGCGTTGCCGTAGGGCGAATCCGTTTCCAGCAGAAGGCGGTCCGCGGGGCACCGTTTCACGACCTCCCGAACTGCCGCGCGGCTCGGGCGGGTGATCAGGCCCGCGAAGGAGAGGTGAAAGCCAAGCTCGAGAAATCGCTCGGCCCAGTCCCACTCCAGGGCGAAGTAATGCATCACGCCGCGCAGGCCGGGATGGCGACGGATGGCGGCGACCAGCTCATCGCTCGCGCCTCGGTTGTGGATCGAGACCGGCAGATAGAGCTCGCGCGCCAGCGCGAACAGCAGGTCGAGCCTGTGGATCTGCCGCTCGCGATCAAGGCCACCGGCCTCCTCGAAGTCGAGCCCGACCTCGCCGATGGCGACGACCCGATCATCCGCCGCCATCTGCTCCAGCGCGTCGATGTCCGGCTCCGAAGCCTCGAGCGGAAAGTGTCCGACCCCAGCCCAGACCTGCCCATGCTCGTGGGCAAGGGCCAGCGCCCCCCTGCTTCTTGGCAGATCGACGCCCATCGCGATCATGCGCGTGACACCCGCCGCGGAAGCATCGGCCACGACCGTGGCGGCGTCCCCCAGCTCCTCGAGGTGGAGGTGGGTGTCTACGAAGATGCGGCGACCTCCGGTTCGGGCACGTCCTCGAGAAGCTTGAAGAGGGCCTCGGGCACCGGAAGCTTGCGACCCGGCTCGAGGGTGGATCGAATCCACCGGTTCTGGGACGGATAGTCCCCGGTCAGCACGCTGTGCGAGCCAGCTTCGTCGGAGAACACCCGGACCTCAGGCTGCGGGGCGATGACGTCCTCGTACCCAAGCATGCGGTGCAGCCGCTGCGAGGAGAACGGCAGGAACGGCGTCAGCATCACCTTGAGGTTGTCGACGCAGAGCAGCGCGCTGTACAGGACGGTGCCTGCCCTCTCGCGGTCGGTCTTGATCGTCTTCCAGGGCTGCTCCCTCCCCAGGTAGACGTTCACCTTGGCCGCCATCGTCATCACGTGCTTGAGCGCGACCTGGAACCGGGCCTGCTCGAGCAGGTGCTCGACCGTCCCCAGTGCTTCTTCGACCTCGCGGATGATCGCGTGGTCCGGCGGGGTCAGCTGCGGCGTCGGCACCTCGCCAAAGTTGCGATGCACATTGACCAGGGTGCGGTGCACCAGGTTTCCCCAGGTGGCGACGAGCTCGCCGTTGTTGCGCCGCACGAACTCAGGCCAGGTGAAATCCGTGTCCTGGTTCTCGGGTCCCGCGATCATCAGGTAGTAGCGGAGCGCGTCGGGGTCGTATCTCTCCAGCACGTCGCGCACGTAGATGACCTGTCCACGGCTGGTCGAGAACTTCTGGCCGCCCATGTTCAGGTACTCGCTCGCCACGATCTCGTCGGGCAGGTGGAGACGCTCGACCCCCCGGTACTCCCGGGCGCCCATCAGGATCGCAGGCCAGATGATGGTGTGGAACGTGATGTTGTCCTTCCCCATCACGTAGTAGTGCCAGGAGCTCGAGTCCTGCCACCAGTCCTTCCACGCGTCCGGCTCGCCTCTCTGTGCGGCCCATTCGATGGAAGCGGAGAGGTAACCGATCACGGCGTCGAACCACACGTAGATCTTCTTGTGAGGGTTGCCCTCCCAGTCAGGCAGCGGCACGGGCACGCCCCAGTCGAGGTCGCGCGTGATGGCGCGTGGCTTAAGGTTCCTCACGAACTCGAGCGAATACTTGCGGACGTTCGGCCGCCAGTTGTCGTGGGCCTCGATCCACTCCTTGAGCCGCTCCCCGAGCGCCGGAAGGTCGAAGAAGAAATGCTCGGTCTCGCGAAACTCCACGGCGGCGTCGCTGCCGCGCTGGTGAGGGTTGATCAGGTCGACAGGGTCGAGCTGGTTGCCGCAGTTGTCGCACTGGTCCCCCCGCGCCTCGGGGTAGCCGCAGATCGGGCACTTGCCTTCGATGTAGCGGTCGGGCAGCGTCCGCCCGCTGGCGGGATCAAAGGCGCCCATCTGCGTCTTCTTGACGAGGTAGTGGTTCTCGTGCAGCTTCAGGAACAGCTCCTGCGTGACGCGGTAATGGTTCGCCGTCGTGGTCCTGGTGAAAATGTCGTACGTCATCCCGAGGCGTCGGAGGTCCTCCACGATGACCGCGTTGTTCCGGTCCGCGAACTCGCGCGGAGCGATGCCCTGCTTGTCGGCCTCGTACGTGATCGGAGTGCCGTGCTCGTCGGTGCCGCTGGCCATGAGCACGCGGGATCCGCGGAGGCGCTCGAATCGCGCCAGCACGTCGGCAGGCACGGCGAACCCGGCCACGTGGCCGATGTGCCGTGGGCCGTTGGCGTAGGGCCACGCCGGCGCGACCAGGACGGTTCTTCGTTCAGGCGCCACTGATCACAAGGGTAAACTCGCCGCGGGCGCGGTCACCGAGGGCGGTGCGGATGTCGTCGGCGGTGCCGCGCAGAACCTCCTCGTGCACCTTGGTCAGCTCGCGCGTCACGGTGAGGCTGCGCTCAGGCAGGATCTCCGCGATCAGCGCCAGCGATTTGGCGATCCGGTAGGGCGACTCGAAAGCGACCGCGGGCCGCGGGTCCTCGCGCAGGCCGGCCAGCAGCCTCCTCATCTCGCCAGGCTTGCGCGGCAGGTAGCCGAGAAAGGAGAAACCGGGGCCGCCGTAGCCGGCGACCGAGAGCGCAGCGGTGACCGAGCTTGGACCCGGGATCGCGACGACGGTATGACCGGCGGCCCAGGCAGCGGTGACCAGGGCCTGACCCGGATCGGAGACCGTGGGCGTCCCCGCATCGCTGACCAGCGCGACGTCGCCCGCATCGAGGGCCGACATGATCCTCGGCAGCCCGCGCCGCTCCACCGGGGCGCGGTAGCTGATGAGCGGCTTGCGGATCCCGTGCCGCGCGAGCAGCCGGGAGGTCACGCGAGTGTCCTCGGCCGCGATGACGCCCACCTCGCTAAGAACCCGAAGCGCGCGCCCGCCCACGTCCTCCAGGTTGCCGATCGGGGTCGCCACCACGAAGAGGCGGCTCAAGCCTGGTCCAGCCACTCACCGACCCGGTGCGCGACCTGGCCCGACGGTCCGACAAAGCGAGAAGCGGGCGGCAGCACGTCGAGAAACGCCCTCCCGTAGTCGCGACCCAAGATCCGGTTGTCGAGCACGATGACCGCCCCCCGGTCAGTCGAACGCCGGATCAGGCGGCCGAAACCCTGCTTCAGGCGCAACGCGGCCTGCGGGAGCGCGAGCTGTCCGAAGGGGTCGCGCACCTGCTCCGCCCGCGCCGCGTAGACCGGCTCGGAGGGTACCGGGAACGGCAGCCGCACCATGATCACGCAGCTCAGCTTCTCCCCTGGCACGTCGATCCCCTCCCAGAAGGTGGAGGTGCCGAGGAGCAGCGGCCGCTCCGTCTCCTCGAACGTCTTGAGCAGCTGCCGGCGCTGGCCATCGATTCCCTGCCCCAGGATCAGGACCTCGTCGAGGTCGACGCGATGCTTCAACGCCGTATGGACATCCCGCAGCTGCCGATGCGAGGTGAACAGGACGAGCGTTCGCCCTCCGACCCGCGCGGCGACCTGGGCGACCAACTCGACCACCTCCCCGTCGAAGCTTTCCGTGTCGGGCATCGAGATGTCGGTCGGCAGGCAGACGAGCGCCTGGTGCAGGAAATCGAACGGCGATGGAAGTACCAGCTCTTCGATTTCCGGGCCAAGGCCGACCCGCGAGCGGAAGTAATCGAAGCTCCCACCAAGCGCGAGCGTCGCTGATGTGAACACCGTCGACCGGCGCTCCGCGTAGACATGGTCGCGCAGCAAGGTGCCGACGTTGATGGGCGCCGCGCGGAGCAGCAGGGTGTCGGTGCGGGCCAGAAGAGTGAACCAGTAGACGCGATTGGCATCGGGGGCGATCAACGCCTCGTGGAGCAGCGCCGCTGCGCCCTCGAGGCGCGCCCGGATGATCTCGAGCTCGCGCACGCCCTGGTCGGGTTCGTTGCCCCCCAGCCAGTCGCGGACCCCGGCGACGGCTTTGCGCAGCGCCGCGTCGAGCGCCGCCAGCGCGGTCGCGGCATTCTCGCCTGCTGCCCGGAGCGGCTCCCAGATGGCCTCCGCGCGCACATCGGGCGTGATCCGAACTGACTCGTCGTGCCGCTCCGAGTCTCCGAGGCGAGTCTCCACCCACGGACCAGCCAGATCGAACAGCTCGCGCACCCGCGGCGATGCGTTCAGCGCGAGCTGGACGGCATCGCCGAACGATTCTCCCGAGGCGCCGAGGTGCGGCTGCCTCTGCAGCTCGACAAGCAAGCCCTGCGGGTGATCCGGGCGCGGCTGGGCGAGGCGCTCCACCAGCGCGACCACGCCAGGTCCGTCCACCTCCAGGCGCAGGCCCCGCGTCGCCGCGTCCTCCAGGTGGTGTGCCTCGTCGATGACCAGGTGGTCGAATTCCGGAAGGAGGCCGCCCCCCACCTCGGCGTCGGCCAGCAGCAGCGCGTGGTTGATCACCACGATGTCGGACGTCTCCGCCTCGGCGCGGGCGCGATGCACGTAACAGTCTTCTTTCGTGCAGTGGAACCCCACGCAGTCGAGCGGGTCGCTCGCGATCTGCGCCCACAGGACCTCCTCGCGGCCGTGCAGCCGCAGCTCAGAGCGATCACCACTCTCCGTCGAGTGCAGCCACAGCAGCACCTTGAGCTTGAACTTCAGGTCTTCAGCGTCCCTGCACGGCTCGGCCAGGAAGCGGCGCCACCGCCGGAGCGAGACGTAGTTGGAACGTCCTTTCAGAAGGCATGCCTTGAAGTCCCACGGGAGCCATTCCCGCAACCCGGGCAGATCCTTGGCCATGAGCTGTTCCTGCAGGGTGTGGGTGTTGGTGGAGACGACGACGCGCTCCTTGTGCCTGACCGCCCGCGCGATCGATGGCACGAGGTAGGCGAGGCTCTTTCCGGTCCCCGTCCCGGCCTCGACGACGAGCGTCCCCCCGCGCGCCTGGATCTGGCCGACCGCCAGCAGCATCTGCATCTGCGCCTCGCGGTGCTCGTATCCGGGTAGGGCGCCGGCGAGAGGGCCCTCCGGACCCAGCAGGGCGGACATCGCGGTGGGCTCCTCCGGTGGGTCTTCGGCCGCGCGCCGCCGCCCGTACGGTTCGACGAGCTCGGCCACGTCCGGCTCGAGCATCGGCGTGGGGGCGGTGAGGGCCTCGGCGAAGAATCGCGCGATCGGCCACGGGTACGGGCCCACGAGCGCGACCATCGCCTCCTTCAGGCTCTCATCGAGGCCGACCGCCTCGTCGCGAAGGCGCAGCAGCAGTTGCCGCGTCGCGTCGGCGTCGTCAAGGGCGCGGTGGGGCCGCGGCTGGTTGAAGCCCAGCTCGACCGCGAGGAGCGGCAGGCTGTGGCTCGCGGCGGCGGGCAGCAGGATCCGTGCGACGTCCAGGGTGTCGAGGATCTCCTGCGCCGGGTCCCAGAGACCGGCCGCGGTCAAGAAGTCGACGTCGAGCCTGGCGCCGTGCCCGACCGGTTGGCGGTCACGAAGAAAATCGGCGAGCTCGCGCAGCGCGACCTCAGGCGCCGCCGCGCCTCGCAGCTCCTCGGGCCGGATGCCTGTCAGACGCAGCACGGTCTCGGGCACCGCGCGGCCGGGATCGACCAGGTGCTCGAGCCGCGAGGTCACGTGCTCGGCGGTGAAAGCCACCGCGCCGATCTCGATGACGCGGTCTCGGGCCGGGTCGAGACCGGTCGTCTCGAGGTCTAGGGCTGCGTACTCCGGCAACGTCTCACGATTCTAGGCATGCGTTCCGGAAGCGGGTCAGAAGCGCAGGCCCGGAATGTAATATGTGCGCCCGATGGTTAACGGCACGATCGAGGCACCCCGAAGGATCGAGGACCTCCATGTCAGGCGCGACCTCGTCGCCAGCCTCCTGCTCAGGACGCTCGCCTTCGCCGACCAGCTGACCGGCGCCGCGCTCGAGCAGCGGCTGGGGCTTCCCTTCGAGACATTCGGCCCGCTGATCGAGGAGTTCGAGAAGAACCAGCTGATGGACACGCGTGGCGTGTCCAACGAGCCCGGCCTCGAGGGCCGCCCGTACCCGGTCAAGATGAACTACGCCATCTCGGGCGCGGGCAGACAGCGCGCCATGGAGATGTCGTCCACGCAGACGCGATACCTCGGCCCCTGCCCTATCAGCTTCGACGACTACCTCACGCTCATCCGATCCCAGACGACGGGCCGGACGATGGTCAACGACGCGCAGCTCAAGAAGGCGCTCGGCGAGCTCGAGCTCGAACAGCACGTGATCGACCAGATCGGCGGGGCGATGGTCTCGCGGGCATCGCTCTTCATCTTCGGTGCGCCTGGAAACGGCAAGAGCACCATCACCGAGCGCATGGCGATGCTGATGGGCGCGCCCATCGAGATCCCGCACGCGGTCGCTGTCGGCGACGAGATCATCCGGGTGATCGACCCCGTCTACCACAAGCGCGCCGAGGGCGACCAGCCGATCGATCGCCGGTTCGTGAAGGTCGAGCGTCCCGTCGTGGTGGCCGGCGGCGAGCTCAAGCTGCAGCAGCTCGATCTCACCTACGACCAGCAGAATCGCTACTACGAGGCCCCGCTGCAGTGGAAGGCGAACGCCGGTGTTTTCGTGATCGACGACTTCGGCCGCCAGGAGGTGCCGCCGATGCGGCTGCTCAACCGCTTCATCGTGCCGATGGAGAAGAAGATCGACTACCTCGACCTGTCGGCGTCAGGCCGCAAGATCGAGCTGCCGTTCCTCTGCCAGGTCGTCTTTTCGACCAACCTCTCGCCCACCGAGCTGGTCGACGAGGCATTCCTTCGCCGCATGGCGTACAAGATCGGCGTCGGCAACCCCACACCCGAAGCGTTCGGGCGAATCCTGCGCTACGAATGCGAGCGGCAGGGCGTGCCGTTCGACGAGAAGGCGATCGGCTACCTGCTCAACAACCTCTACGGCAAAAAGCCGCTGCGCGGATCGCACCCGCGCGCGCTGGTGGCCCGGCTCGTCGACCTGGCGAACTACCGGCAGGAGCCGCCCCGGCTGACTCCGCAGACCCTGAAGGAGGCGTTCGACGCCTGCTTCAACCCCGCGCTGGGCAGTCTCACCGAGGACGACTGGGCCCGACCCGCGATCGGCTAGACCTAGACCCTACTTTTCGGCGCGCTCGGCACGGCCGTGACTCCTGACAGACGTTGCCTCAGCCCCGCGACGTCGCCGAAGGCGCCTCGCTCGCGTGGCGGGAGTAGCTCCGCGATCGCCAGCATGATCGCCTCGGACGCCTCCTCCCGCGTGACGCGACGGCCGTCCGCGCGCTTCGTCAGGACGCTGAACGGCGCGCCGAAGCGCACCGTGACGCGCACGCGCCTTGGAAACTTCGCACCCCTCGGCAGGCACTCGTTCGTCCCCGTCAACGCGACCGGCAAGACGGGACATCCGGCGAGCTGAGCGATGAAGCCGGCGCCCGGCTCGGCCGCCGCCAGGCCGCCCGCTTCGACGCGCGTTCCCTCCGGGTACATGATCAGGACATGGCCGGCCTTGAGCAGCTCGAAGGAACGGCGAAGCGCTGACCTGTCGGCGCTGTGCCGCACCACCGGGAACGCGTGGTAAAGGCGAAACAGCCATCGCGTCAACGGCTTATCAAAGAACTCCGACTTGGCCATGCTCCACGAGTCGGCGCGCGGCAGGAAAGCCGGAACGAGCGGCGGGTCGATCGTCCCGGAGTGGTTCGGACAGACGATCAGGGGTCCGGCGCGCGGCACGTTCTCGACGCCCTCCACGGTG
>DASXBE010000082.1:0-11969 GCA_036491815.1 Candidatus Dormiibacterota bacterium
GAGATCTCCTGGCTCACCTTGCGGCGCGCGTTGAGGTCCTGGTCCTTGGCGGTCGTGATCAGCCGCTCGACCCAGCGCCGCATCTCCTTGGCCTTGGCCTCGGTGGTCGTGATCCGGCCGCTCTCCAGCAGGGACGTGCACAGGTTGCGCATCAGCGCTTTCCTGGCGTCAGTGTCTCGGTTGAAGCGGCGGCCGCTCTTTTGGTGTCGCATGGAGCTAGCTGCGCAGGACCGTGCCCATCTCTTCGGGCTTGATGAAGCCCTTCTCGACGAGCTTCTCTTTGATCTCATCCAGCGACTTGCGGCCGAAGTTCCTCAGGGCGAGCAGCTCCTCTTCGCGCTTCTGAAGCAGCTGGCCCACCGTCTGGATCTCGTTCGCCTTGAGGCAGTTGAAAGCCCGGACCGACAGGTCGAGCTCCTCGATCGGCGTGTCCATCAGGCGGTTCTGCCCGGTCTTCTCGCCGCGGCGCTCGTCCTCGCCCTGCTTGATCCGGTCGCCGAAGCTCACGAAGAGCCTCAGGTGCTGCGTGAACAGCTCGGCCGCGTGGCTGACCGCCTCTTCGGGCGACATCGTACCGTCGGTCCAGACTTCGATGAGCAGCCGGTCGTAGTCGGTCGACTGCCCGACGCGCGTCTTCTCGACGGTGAAGTTGGCCTTCTCCACGGGGGAGAAGATGGCGTCGATCGGGATCACGCCGATCGGCTGTCCCTCGCGCTTGTTGCGGTCGGCGGGCACGTAGCCCTTGCCCCGCTCGACGTTCAGCTCCATGCGCAGGTGACCCTTGGCCGCCAGCGTGCAGATGTAGAGGTCGGGGTTGACGATCTCGACGTCCGACGAGGCCTGGATGTTCGAGGCTCGGACATCCGCCGGGCCCTTGACGTCGAGGATGAGGGTCACGGGGTCCTCGGTGAAGCTCTTCAGGCACAGCCGCTTCAGGTTGAGGATGACCTCGGTCACGTCCTCCTTCACGTGCGGGATCGCGGTGAACTCGTGCGCCACGCCATCGATCTGGATCGAGGTCACGGCCGCGCCCCAAAGCGAGGAGAGCAGCACGCGTCGCAGCGTGTTGCCGAGCGTCGTTCCGAATCCGGGGTCCAGCGGCTCGATGTCGAACTTGCCGTAGTTCGCGCTCGTCTCGAGCTTGCGGACCTGCGGGGTCACGGTCATCTGGGTGTCAATTGCCAACTTGGGTGATTTACCTCCGTCCTATTACCGAGAGTAGAACTCGACGATCAACTGCTCCTCGACGCCCGTCTCCATCTCGTGGCGGTCCGGGCGGGCGAGGATCTTGGCGGACTTCTCGTCCCCGTTGAATGAGAGCCATGACGGCACCGGCCGCACCTTCGAAGACTCGAGCGCGACGTCGGTCACGCCGTTCGCCGGCTTGACCTTCACGACGTCGCCGACCTTGAGCTGGTAGGACGGCACGTTGACCGTCCGGCCGTTGACCTCGAAGTGCCGGTGCGAAACGAGCTGCCGCGCCTGCTTTCGCGAGGCGCCAAGCCCGAGCCTGTAAACGACGTTGTCGAGGCGAAGCTCCAGGTGGCGGAGCAGGTTGATGCCGGTGACGCCCGGCTCGACCGCCGCCGCGGTGAAGTAGTTGCGGAACTGCTTCTCGAGCAGACCGTAGATGCGGCGCGCCTTCTGCTTGGCGCGCAGCTGCAGGCCGTAGTCGGATGTCTTGCGCTTGCGGGCCTGGCCGTGCATGCCCGGCGCGAAGGCGCGGCGCTCGATGGCGCACTTGGGCGTGTAGCAGCGCTCCCCTTTCAGGTAGAGCTTGGCGCCCTCGCGGCGGCAGAAACGGCATACCGGGCCGCTGTAGTTCGCCATTAGTGGCCCGCACCGGCCGAATGGGCCGTAGCTCGGGGCAGGCGACCGCCAGGTCGCCGGTCAGGGCGCCGAGACGAAGGAAGGGGTGGCACGAGGAGGAGCGCACCGATAGGTGCGTGACGACGAAGGGCCGGGCCCCCTGACGCACGTATCGGCGTCCTGAGCCCCGAGATGCGGTCTAGGCGGTCGGTGTGGGCCACTTATACCCGTCTCCGCTTGGGCGGCCGGCAGCCGTTGTGCGGGATCGGGGTCACGTCCGTGATCGCGCTGACCTCAAGGCCGGTGGCCTGCAGGGAGCGGATCGCCGCCTCGCGCCCGGCGCCCGGGCCTCGGACGAACACCTCGATCGATCGCATTCCGTGCTCCAGCGCCTTCTTGGCGGTGGTCTCCGCGGTCTGCTGGGCGGCGAAGGGGGTCGACTTGCGGCTGCCCTTGAAACCCTGCGCGCCCGCGGAGCCCCAGGCGATGACATTGCCTTCGACGTCGCTGATTGAGATGATCGTGTTGTTGAAGGTGCTCTGGATGTGCGCCTGGCCCGCGACCACGTTCTTGCGCTCGCGGCGCCGGGTGCGGACGACCTTCTTCTGCTTTGTCACTTGCCTGCTTTGACCTTCTTCTTACCCGCGACCGCGCGCTTGGGGCCGCGGCGGCTCCGTGCGTTGGTCCGGGTGCGCTGTCCGCGTACGGGCAGACCGCGCCGGTGGCGCATGCCGCGGTACGAGCCGATCTCGGTCAGGCGCTTGATGTTGGTTGCGACCTCGCGGCGCAGGTCGCCCTCGATGAGGACCTCTTTGGCCGTGGCCATGCGGTCGACCACCTGGCGCAGGCGCGCGATCTCCTCCTCGGTCAGGTCCTTCGAGCGCTTGACCGAGTCGATGTTGGCCATCCTCATGATCTTCTGGGCGGTCGTGTTGCCGATCCCATGGATGTACGTGAGGGCGATGACCGTCCTCTTCTGCGGGGGTATGTCGATACCGGCGATTCTCGCCATCTAGCTCCTCATCCTTGGCGCTGCTTGTGCTTTGGCGTCTTGGAGCAGATCACCCGGACCACCCCGTTGCGCTTGATCACCTTGCAGCTCGGACACATCTTCTTGACCGACGGACGTACCTTCATCTCCAAATCTCTCTAATTCGCCCTCTGCTTCGATCGCTCTTCGCGAGCTCGACCCCCACCCTGTCCCCGGCGAGGAGCCGGGTGAAGTGGGTGCCGGCGCGATCGGCGACGTGGGCGAGGACCTTCGCCCCGTTCTCGAGCTCAACCCGGTAGACGCCGTTGGGTAAAGGCTCCACCACGACCCCCTTCACGAGTGGGGGGCGTTGGGGCACGAACGGCGATTGTACCAAACTCTCGGGCACACTCGGGAGCGGCGCCCGCCTCCCCCGTGGCTCCGGGGCCTACGCGCCCCCTCGCCCCACCCTCTCCCCGTTCGGAAGCCGCCTTTCCGCTGGCCTCAAAGCTGTCAGCACCAGGGGGCCCTTTTCGGTGATCGCCACTGTGTGCTCGAAGTAGGCGGACAGGGAGCCATCGGCCGTCGCGATGGTCCAGCCGTCGGCTTTCATGTACACGTCGTGCCCGCCGGCGTTGACCATCGGCTCGATCGCCAGGGTCATGCCGGGCTTCAGCCTGGGCGGGGTCCCCGGGACGCCGAAGTTGGGCACCTGCGGGTCCTCGTGCATCTGCCGGCCGATGCCATGGCCGACGAACTGCCGGATCACGGAGAAGCCGGCCGCCTCGACGTGCTTTTGGATCGCCGAAGAGATGTCACCCATGTAGCCGCCCGGGCGGGCCTGGTCGATGCCGACGTAGAGCGCCTCCTCCGTGACCTTGATCAGGCGGGCTGCCTCCCGGGTGATGTGGCCCACGCCGACCGTGATGCCGACGTCGGCCCAGAAGCCGTCGAGGACCAGGCCCAGGTCGAGACAGACGACGTCGCCGTCCTGGATCTTGCGGTTGCCCGGGATGCCGTGGACGGCCTCGTCGTTGATCGAGACGCAGATCGAGCGCGGGAACCCGTTATAGCCGAGGAAGCCGGGGGTGGCGCCGCCGGCGCGGATCAAGCGCTCCGCGATCCGGTCGAGGTCGATGGTCCTGGCGCCGGGCACGCAGGCCTCCTTCAGCGGGGGCAGCACTGACGCGAGCAGGCTGCCCGCGCGGGCCATGAGGTCGATCTCGTGGGCGGTCTTGAGGTTGATCATGCTGTCTTCTTTTTGATGTCCGCCCGTCCGTTGACGGCGGTCAGCACCTGCTGGCTGATCTCTTCGATTGTGCCCAGGCCGTCGATCTCGGAAACCAGCCCCTCGCCGCGGTAGTGATCAAGGACCGGGACGGTCTTGTCGAGGTAGATCTCGATCCGCGGCTTGACCGCCTCGGGCTTGTCGTCCTCGCGCTGGACCAGAGGGCTGCCGTCCGCCTCGCAGACCCGGGTGACAGGCGGGTAGGTGCGCTGGCAGACCGGGCACACCAGCCTCCCGGACAGCCGGTGGAGGAGGTCGTCGATCGGCACCTTCAGGTAGATGACCCGATCCAGGCCCCTGCCCAGCTCCGCCATGACCTGGTCGAGTGCTTTGGCCTGCGGGACGGTGCGCGGAAAGCCGTCGATGATGAAGCCTGGCTCGGTGTCCGGCCGGCGGAGCCGGTTGCGGATCATGCCGATCATGATGTCGTCCGAAACGTACTGTCCCGCGGCCAGGATGGGCTGCGCCTGTAGGCCCAGCGGCGTCCTCGCCTGGATCTCCGCTCGCAGCATGTCGCCGGTGGCGATGTGCGGGATGCCGAACCGGGTGCGCAGCATGTTGGCCTGGGTCCCCTTGCCGCTGCCAGGGGCTCCATACAGCAGCAGGTTCACCTGATGAAGCCTCGGTACTGGCGCATCACCAGCTGCGTCTGGAGCTGCTTCATGGTGTCCAGGGCCACGCCCACGACGATCAGTATCGCCGTGCCTCCCAGGTACATCTGCTGCGTGTCGATCCCCGAGATCTTCGAGGTGGCGATGGGCAAGATGACGGTGATGAACCCCAGGAAGCACGCGCCCACGAAGGTGACCCGGTTCATGACCGCGGCGAGATAGTCCGCGGTCGGACGTCCCGGGCGGATTCCCGGGATGAAGCTCGAGTAGCGTTTGAGGTTGTCGGCCACGTCGTTCACGTCGAACGTGATCGCGGTGTAGAAGTACGTGAAGCCGAACGTGAAGGCGAAGTACAGGCCGTTGTAGACGATCGCCATCGGGATGTTGGTCGTGGTCGCCGTGAAGTTCCCGCGGATCCACGCCGCCGCCTTGTAGTACCAGGTATCCGGGGGGGCGCCCGTGAAGTAGTTGGCCAGGATCGTGGGCAGGAACATGACCGAGATCGCGAAGATGATCGGGATCACACCCGCGTGGTTGACCCGCAGCGGAAGGAAGCTGGCGCGGCTGCTCACGGTCTTGGCCCCGCCGGCGACCCGTTGCGCCGACTGGATGGGAATCTTTCTCACCGCCTGCTGCACCTCGATGATCACCGCGGTCATGGCCAGAGCGATCAGCGCGAAGATGATGAAGGGCACGTAGTCCGCCAGGCCCCCGCCGGCGCTGCGGGCGTTGAAAACGGCGGACACGCCCTGCGGGCCGCGGCCGATGATGCCGGCGAAGATGATCAGCGAGACACCGTTCCCGATGCCGTATTCGGTGATCAACTCTCCGAACCACATCAGCATCACAGTCCCGGCGGTCAGCACCATGATGATCTGCAGGCGCTGGAACCAGTCCAGGGCGGGCAGGATCGCGGGGTTCGTGTTCTGGAAAAGCACGGTGAAGCCGTACGCCTGGCCGGCGCCGAGGGCGACGGTCAGATAGCGGCTCCAGCGGGTGATCCGCCGGCGCCCCATCTCACCTTCCTTGGAGATCTCCTTGATGCGCTCGGAGATCACCGTCATGAGCTGCATGATGATCGTGGCGTTGATGTACGGATTCATGCCCATCGCCACCACCGAAAAGCGGGAAAGCCCGCCTCCCGAGAAGAGGTCGAGGAGGCCGAGGAGGGCCTGCTGGTTGAACAGGTGGGCGAGCGCGTTGCGGTCGGCGCCCGGCACCGCGATGTTGGCGAAGAACCTGAAGATGATCAGGATCCCGCCCGTGAACAGGATCTTGTTGCGGAGCTCGGGCAGCCGGATGGCGTTGTACAACGCCTCGAGCAGGTTCATGAGCTACTCCGTATCGGTGGCGTTTTCCGCGGGGGTCTCCGACTCTTCGCTTGGCGCGGCCTTGCGTCCCTCACCCCGAGGGCCGGCCGGGGTCTTCTCGTCGCGGGCGGGCTTCGGGGCTTTTTCGGCCCTGGCGGGCGCCGGCGCGGCGGCCTCGGCGGCCGGAAGCGGCTTTGGGGCTTTGGCCGCGGTGCGCCGAGCGCCGATCTTTCTCGCCTCGCCCAGGACCTTCACCGACCCGCCCACCCGCTCGATCGCCTCGCGGGCGCTGAGGCTGAAGGCGTGGGCTTCGACGGTCAGCTTGCGCTGCAGCCCGCCGGTGCCGAGGACCTTGATCTCCTCGCCCGGGTGCACGAGCCCCGCCTCGAGCAGCAGGTCGGCGTCCACCTTCGTCCCGTCGGCGAATCGGCTCAGCTTGGACAGGTTGACGACCGAGTAGACCTTCTTGAAGGGGTTTTTGAAGCCCGGCAGCTTCGGCAGGCGCTGGGACAGCGGCATCTGGCCGCCCTCGAAGCCCAGGCGAAAGCCCTCGCTGCGTGCGTTCTGGCCCTTCTGGCCGCGGCCCGAGGTCTTGCCCCGACCGGATCCGGTACCGCGACCGATCCGCCGCGCCTTGCGGTGCGCGCCGGCGGCCGGCTTGAGGTCATGGAGCTGCATGCGTGCCTAGCGCCCCCTCTGGTGTTTTTTGTTGGAGCGAGAGCGCCAGATCTTGTACTGGCTGCGCTTGGGCCGGGTGAACGGCTCGCCCTCGACCGCCACCAGGTGGTTGGCGGCCTTCAGCATGCCCCGCACCGCCGGGTTGTCCGGGAGCTCGCGGGTCTGGTTCATCTTGCGGAAGCCCAGCGACTCGACAGTGGCCTTGATCGAGGGGTGGGCGCCGATCGTGCTCTTGACCAGGGTGGCCCTGACCATCCCCTTGGCGGGCTTGTCCGCCGGCTTGGCGGCCGCCTTCTTCGTCGCCATCACGCCTTGGCCTCCGAGCCGTTGGTGGTCGTGGGCGCGTTGCCGCGGTGCGCCGCGGCCAGCCGCTTGCCGACGATCTGGTCGAGCTCCTTGCCGCGCAGCTCGGCGACCTGCTGGGCAGTCTTCAGCTGCTGAAGCGCGGCGAGCGTCGCCCGCACCGTGTTGATCGGATTGTTGGTGCCGTGGGACTTGGTGAGGATGTCCTTGATCCCGGCAGTCTCGATCACCGCGCGCATCGCGCCTCCCGAGATCACGCCGGTGCCTGGGGCGGCGGGCTTGAGCATGATCCGGGCCGCGCCCCACTTGAGCCGCACCTCGTGCGGGATCGTCGTGCCGACCATGGGGACGGTGATCATGTTGCGCTTGGCGACCTCCATCCCTTTGCGGATCGCCTCGGTCACCTCGCGGGCCTTGCCGATGCCCGCGCCGACCCGCCCGTTCATGTCGCCGACCACGATCAGCGCGCTGAACGAGAACTTGCGCCCACCCTTGACCACCTTGGCCACGCGGTTGACGCGGACTACGCGGTCGGCGAGCTCGGAGCGCTCTCCCGACGAGTGAGGATATCGGCTGCCCATGGGGTTCTAAAACTCCAGTCCGGCTTCGCGCGCGGCGTCAGCCAGAGCCTTGATTCTGCCGTGATACAGGAAACCCCCGCGGTCGAAGACCACGGTGCTCACACCGGCCGCCTTGGCCTTGCCGGCGATCTCCTTGCCGACCTGCGCGGCCTCGGCCATGCCGTTTTTCTTGGCCTTCAGGTTCACCGTCGAGGCGGCGGCCAGCGTGCGGGCCGAGGCGTCGTCGATGACCTGCGCGTAGACGTGGTTCAGGCTGCGGAAGACGGCCAGGCGCGGGCGCTCCTGGGTGCCGCTGACGTTGACCCGCACCCGCTTGTGGCGCTTGAGCCGGTTGATCTTGCGGTCGGTTCGCTTGATCACGATGCCGCCTTGGCGCCCTTGCCGGCCTTGCCGGCCTTGCGCCGGATCTTCTCTCCGCGGTACATCACGCCCTTGCCCTTGTACGGCTCGGGCGGCCGCATCCGGCGGATGTCAGCGGCGACCTGGCCGACGTCCTCGATCGAGATGCCGTTGACCGAGAACTTGGTCGGGTCCTGGACCTCGATCGAGATGCCCTTGGGTGGCTTGAACTTGATCGGGTGCGAATACCCGAGGCTCAGGGTGATCTCGTCGCCCGCCTTGGCGACGCGGTATCCGACGCCGACCAGCTCCATGTTCTTGGTGAAGCCGGTGTTGACGCCTTCGACCATGTTGGCGACCAGGCTCCGCACGAGACCATGCAGGGCTCGGTTCCGGTAGCCGTCGTCCGGGCGCTCGAAGACGAGCTCGCCGTCCGCCTGCTTGACCATGATCTCCGCCGGCAGGGTGCGCTCGAGCTGGCCCTTCGGGCCCTCGACCTTCACGTGCCCCGGTGCCAGGGTCACCTTGACCCCACCCGGCACCTTGACCGGCAGCTTTCCAATCCGCGACAACTCTTTTCTATCTCCTACCAGACATAGGCGAGCACTTCGCCACCCAAACCGAGGTGCAGGGCCTGCCTGCCGGCCATCACTCCCTGGGCCGTCGACAGGATGACGATGCCCAGGCCGCCAAGGACCCGAGGGATCTCCGTCTTGCGCGCGTAGACGCGCAGTCCGGGGCGGCTGATCCTCTTCACACCCGAGATGACCCGCGTTCGGTCCGGGCGCGACTTGAAGATGATACGCAGCGTCTGGGTGGTGCCGTCGGCCTCGACGTCGTATCCGGCGACGTAGCCCTCGTCCTTCAGGACACGCGCGATCTCCAGCTTCAGCTTGGACGCCGGGACCTTGACCTCGGCGTGGCGCGCCGTGTTCGCGTTGCGGATGCGGGTGAGCATGTCCGCGATGGGGTCCGGCACGACGCCGGCCGACATCCGCTTGACGACCTTGGGGGTCGGCTTGGGGGGCGCCGGACGGGAGACGGATGCGCTCGTGGCCATCACCAGCTCGACTTCGTCACGCCGGGGATGCGCCCCTCGGCGGCCAGGTTGCGGAAGCAGATCCGGCACATGCCGAAAATCCGTAGATACGCGCGCGACCGGCCGCAGATCCGGCAGCGGTTGTGAAACCGAACTTTGAACTTCGGCTTGATCATGTCGCGCTTCCAGCGCTCGATGGATGACTTCTTGGCCAAAACTTCTCCTTATCTTTTTCTGAACGGCATGCCCAGCCGTGTCAGAAGGCTCCGCGCCTCGTCGTCGGTGCGGGCTGTGGTCACGATCGACACTTCCAGCCCGCGGAGTTTGTCGATCTTGTCGTAGTCGATCTCAGGAAACACGACCTGCTCGCGCAGGCCGAGCGAGTAGTTGCCGCGGCCGTCGAAACCTTCCGGGTTCACGCCGCGGAAGTCGCGAATTCGGGGCAGCGCCACATTGAGCAGCTTGTCCAGGAAGTACCACATGCGGCGGCCGCGAAGCGTGGTCTTGATCCCGACGGTCTGGCCCGCGCGCAGCTTGAACGCGGCGACGGACTTCTTGGCCTTGATCAGGGCCGGCTTCTGGCCGGTGATGATCACCACGTCGCCGACAGCGGCGTC
This sequence comes from Candidatus Dormiibacterota bacterium, assembly GCA_036491815.1. Taxonomy (GTDB): domain Bacteria; phylum Chloroflexota; class Dormibacteria; order Dormibacterales; family Dormibacteraceae; genus DASXBE01. Next base: position 9,546 of record DASXBE010000082.1, read on the forward strand.
GAGGGCCTTGTCATTGTCCTTGGCCTCGCCGATGCCGATGTTGACGACGATCTTCGCCACGCGGGGCACCTCCATGACATTGTCGTAGTCGAACTCCTTCGTGAGCTGCGCGACGACAGTGTCGTGATAGGTGGTCTGCAGGCGCGGCGGCGTCTCGGCCCTGGTGCCGCCTCCCTTCGAGAGCTCTTCTCGCTTGACGCCCTGGGAACGCTTCGGCGTCGAGCGTGCCTTCTCCTTGCCCACTACTGCGCCTCCGTCTTGCGCACGCGCTCGTAGGGCTCGCCGCAGTTCCGGCAGAGCAGGGCGCGAGCCCCGGACTCGAGCACCGTGTGCTTGGCGCGCGTCGGCTTGTCGCAGTGAGGGCATACCAGCATCACGTTCGAATAGTCGAGCGGTGCCTCGAAGTCGACGATGCCGCCCTGCGCGACGGTGACGCCGCGGCGCTGCTGGCCCGCCTTCGTGTGCTTCTTGGCCATGTTGACGCCGCGGACGACGATCTTGTGCTTGTCGGGAAGGGTGCGCAGGACCTCGCCGCGCTTGCCCTTGTCCTTGCCCGAGATGACGATCACGGGATCGCCGGGCGCGAGGTCGAGCCAGCGACGCTTCGGTTGCGGTTTGTTGGTCAGCATCTGGGTGCTACAGGACCTCCGGTGCGAGGGAAATGATCTTCATGAAGTTGCGCTCGCGCAGCTCGCGGGCCACCGGGCCGAAGATGCGCGTGCCTCGCGGGTTGTTCGCCGTGGCCAGCAGGACCGCCGCGTTCTCGTCGAAGCGGATGAGGCTGCCGTCCGGCCGCTTGTACTCCTTGGTCACGCGGACCACCACGGCCTTCACCACCTCGCCCTTTTTGACCTGGCCGCCCGGCTGCGCGGACTTGACCGTGGCCGTGATGATGTCGCCGACCGAGGCGTACTTGCGATAGTGACCGCCGGCCACGCGGATGCACAGGATCTCTTTCGCTCCTGAGTTGTCCGCAACCTTGAGTCGGGTCTCTTGCTGGATCACGCTGCCTCGCTACCTCGCCTTCTCCACGATCTCGAGCACGCGCCAGCGCTTCTCTTTCGAGATCGGCTTGGTCTCGGTGATCCGGACCAGGTCGCCGACGCCGCATTCGTTCTTCTCGTCGTGCACTTTGAACTTGGTGCGCTGCTGAACTGTCTTCTTGTACAGGCGGTGCGCCTTGGACGTGCCGACCTGGACGATGACGGTCTTGTCCATCTTGTCGGCGATCACCGTGCCCAGGCGGATCTTGCGCTGGCCGCGCGCCTTGGCGTCGGCATCGGCCTGCGCCTCGGGCGCGGTCCTCGGTTTGGTTCGCGTGGCGGTGTCGGTCATGCGGATTCCTCTGTCTTTTTGGCCCGGCTCTTGCGCTTGGGCTTGGGTGCGGTCTCTTCCTCGGCCACGGCCTCGGTCGGCTCTTCGGGCTTCTCGGCGACGGCCACGGCCGCGGCCGCGTGCTGGGGCTCCTCGTAGGCGACGGCGAGGATGCCGAAGTCGCGCTCGCGCAGCACGGTCATGATGCGCGCGATGTCGTGGCGGACCTTGCTGATCTGGCTCGCGTTCTCCAGCTGTCCGACGGCGTGCTTGAATCGCAGCTCGTAGAGCTCGCGCCGCGAGGTGCGCAGCCGGATCCCAAGCTCGTCGGCCTCCAGGCTCCTCAGCTCGTCGACCTTCATCTCGCACCTCCGGCCGCGGCCGACTCGGACAGCACGAAGCGCGTCTTGATCGGCAGCTTGGACGCGGCGAGCTTCATCGCCTCCTTGGCGACCTCGGGCGTGACGCCGCCCATCTCGAAGAGCATGCGCCCCGGCTTGATCACCGCGACCCAACCCTCGGGGTTGCCTTTGCCCGAGCCCATGCGGGTCTCGGCCGGCTTCTTGGTGATCGACTTGTCGGGGAACACCCGGATCCAGATCTGTCCGCCGCGCTTGACGTGGCGGGTCATCGCCCGGCGCGCGGCCTCCAGCTGGCGGTTGCTCATCCAGCAGGCCTCCATGGCCTGCAGGCCGAAGTCGCCGAACGCCACGGTGGCGCCGCGCGTCGCGATGCCGGTGCGCCGGCCGCGGTGCATCTTGCGGTACTTGACGCGCTTGGGAATCAGCACCTAGCTCTTGTCCTTCGGGGCGCTCTTGGCGCGGGTCGCCGGCTTCTTGGCCGGAGCTTTGGCCTCGGAATCGGCGGCTTTGGCTCTCGGCGTGGTCGACCGGGCCCTCGGCGCCTTCGGCTCCGCGGCGGCAGTCACGGCGGCCTTCGGCTCCTCGGCGATCTTGGCCGTCGCGCTCGCCGTGCGCGCGCGCTTGGGCTTCTCGGGCGCGGCCTCCGGGGCGGTCACCTGCGCCGGCGCGGCGACCGGTGCCGAAGCTTCCGGTGTCGCGATCACGGCCACGACCTCGGGCTGCGGAGCCATCGCCTCGGCGAGGGGCG
>DASXBE010000083.1:0-10975 GCA_036491815.1 Candidatus Dormiibacterota bacterium
TACGTGATCGATGGCCTCCTCGATGCCGAGGGCGGGGCGGCGCTCAAGACTGCGATCGACGCTTTGGCCAAGCGGCATGCGCCGGATGACGTGCGGACGCAAAAGCAGCGCCGGGCGGATGGCCTGGTCGAGATGGTCCACCGTGTCCTGGACCAGAGCACGCTGCCCAAGCGCAATGGAGTCCGGCCCCACCTCACTGTGACGACCACTCTCGAGGGCTTGAAGGGTGAGCTGGGTGCTCCCGCCTCTCAGCTCGAGTGCGGGCTGCCGGTCTCCAGCCGGACCACGCAGCGGTTGGCCTGCGAGGGCACCCTGTCTCGGGTCCTGATGGCCGGCTCGGTGGTGATCGACGTCGGCCGGGCGACGCGGGCGGTCTCGCCCGCGATGAAGAAAGCGCTCCAGGCTCGTGACAAAGGCTGCCGGGTGCCCGGCTGCGACCGGCCGGTCGGCTGGTGCTCAGCCCACCATGTCGAGTTCTGGGCTCGAGATGGCGGCCCGACCCGGCTCTCCAACCTGGTCCTGCTCTGCTGGTATCACCACCGGTGCGTCCATGAGGGTGGATGGCAGGTGGTCAAATCGGACGACGGCTTGCGGTTCATCCCGCCCGAGCGGGTGCTGACGATGCAAGCCCGCGGACCCCGCTGGTGGCGGGCGGCCTGAGCTAGGACTTCGAGACGGAGACCCCGATGGTGTGGTACCCCGAGGCGCCGCTTGGGTAGCTCGCGGCGTTGGCTGAACTCTGGGTCGCCCCCGTTCCGTCGGTGGCGCGGACCATCAGGCGGTAGGCGCCTTCGGAGCTCGGCGTCCAGGTGGCTTGCCACAGGACCCACGTGTATGGGGAGAGCGGCGCTTTGAAGTCGGCCTGGGTCCAGGTCCTGCCGTCTGTCGTGTATTCAACCTTGCTCACGCCGCGCGTGCCGGCGAAGGCGACGCCGCGCAACGTGATCGGGCCCAGCTTCACGATGTCGCTGTCGCGGGGCAGGTCGATCCTCGCGGTCGTCTTGACCAGGGCGTTGTGGTCCCAGCCCTGCTGCTCCCAGTAGCCGCCCGACTCGTGGGTGACCAGGTCGATCCGGTCCAGCCATTTCGGGCTCTTCATCCCGTAGTGTCCCGGGATCACGATCCGGGCCGGGTAGCCGTGAGCGCTCGGGAGCGGAGCGCCGTCCAGCGCGTACGCGACCAGGATCTCGGGCGCGCTGTCGACGAGGCTCAGGGGCAGGCTCTCCGTGTAGCCGTCCCGCGCGGTGAACGCAACCCATGACGCGCTGGACCTGGGGCTCGCGCTTGCGATGAGGTCTTTCAGGCGGACTCCCGTGAAGGCTCCAGTGCTCATCAGCGCTCCGCCGACGTCGTTGCTGATGCACTCGAACGTGACGTACTGGTCGACGCCGGCGAGGGCGCGCAGGTCGCCCAGCGACAGGTTCATCGCATGGTCCACGAGGCCGCCCACGTTGAGCCGCCATGCCTGGCCGTCGACAACGGGGTCGTTGAAGTTTTTGGACACCACGTAGAAGTCCTGCACCGGGGTGATCTCGGGCGAGGGGCCCACCAGGCCTGCTTCCGGCGGATCGAAGATCGCCTGGTACCAGCCGGGCACAAGCCTGAGCCCCAAGACGCCGAGGCTGACCGCCCCGATCGTGACGGGCATGGCACCGAGGAGCCTGCGGCGTCCGGCGTCGACGCCGGGCGTGGAGGAGGGTTCGAACCCCATCTGGAGCACCACTCCGTACACCGCGAAGAGTGCCGCCCAGATGATCGGCGTGACCGGCCCGCCCGAAAGGCCCAGGAATCCCTCGCCGCTCACCGGAAGCAGGATCGCCACCACCACCACCCAGCCCGCTCCCGCGAAGCCGAGGGGCAGGTAGCGCGACCTCCAGCGGAGGCCCGCCACCGCGGCGGCGGCGCCGAGCACGCCCAGCGCCACGACCATCGCGATGATCAGGCCGAGCTCCTCGACCACCTTGCCCGCGTGCTGGAGGGTGTCGATCAGGAAGCCGAAGACGAAGCCGGGCATGAGCGAGAGCAGCGGCTGGTTGAGCGCCTGGGGCAGCGGGCGCAGCCCGAGCAGCAGGGCGGCCAGGTACATGAGCGCGACCAGCGCGATGCCCGCCACCGATCCCCAGCCGAAGCCGCGGAGGGCCGCCTGCCGCCGTGACAGTCCGATCATCGTCGACAGGATTACCACGGAAAGATACCGAACCGATGACGGATTTGCGCTGGCTGCTAGCATCCTCGGGACGGCATGCCGGGCCCGATAGTCGCGGACGATCTCTACCGCTTTCGCTGGATCGACCACGTCCGCCTGAGCCCCGACGCGGAGCGGGTCGCTTACCAGATCAGCTGGGCCGACGCGAGCTCCAGGCAGAACCGAAGCCGGATCGTGATCAGGCGCCTGCTCGACCCGGAGCCCGTCGAGGCGACCGGCGGCGCTCACCGGGATCACTCCCCGGAATGGTCGCCGGACGGGAGGCGGCTCGCGTTTGTCAGCCGGGTGGGTCCGAGCGACCAGCTGTTCGTCGTCGACGTCGCCTCCGGGGGTGACGTCCGCCAGCTCAGCTTCGTCCCCGAGGGCGCCTCCAGCCCGGCCTGGTCCCCCAACGGAGAGCTCGTCGCGTTCCTGGGCACCGTGCCCTCCGACCCCGACGCGGTCGTCGACGACCCGAGGCCGCCCGACGGGCGCGAGCAGGTCCGGCGCGCCCCCGTGGCCCGGATCGCGCGGCGCCTCGACTACAAGCACGACGGGCAGGGCTACGTCGATGGACGCTACCACCATCTGTTCGTGGTGCCCGCGGTGGGCGGCGAGTCCAAGCAGCTCACGAGCGGAGCCTGGGACGTGGGCGGGTTCGACTGGTCACCGGACAGCAGCCGGCTGGTGGTGTCGGGCAATGCCGAGCCAGATGCCGACCTGCAGCGCGAGCTCAACCTCTACCTCGTCGACCTCGACGCGAACCGCCGGCGCCTCGGCGGCGGCTTCTACCTCAGCTCGCCGATCTGGTCGCCTCGGGGGGACGTCATCGCCTTCATCGCCCCGAACGGCCTTGACGCCGGCCTCATCGAGCGGTTGTGGGTCGTACCGCTGACGGGCGACGGCCCACGGTGCCTCACAGGCACTATCGACCTTGCGGTGGGCGACAGCGTCATCACCGACATGCGAGCCGGGCACGGCACCCGCGTCGCGTGGTCGGGCGAGGGCGACCGGATCTACTTCGTCGCCAGCGGTCCTGGCGTGACCGGCGTGCACTCGGTCGACCTCGAGGCCAACGTGAAAGAGGAAGTGGGCGGCCAGCGCAGGATCTACGACTTCGACGTCGCGCACGGGGTCATCGTCTTCTGCGCCTCGGACCCCGGCAGTCCCGGCGAGCTCCACCTGCTCACCCAGGGCGCGGAGGCCCGCCTCACCGACCTGAACCCCTGGCTGCACGATCGTTACGTGGCCCAGCCGGAGCGCCACAGCTTCACCGCCCCGGATGGCTGGCAGCTCGAGGGCTGGCTCCTGAAGCCGGAAAACTTGGACACCAACCGCCTCCACCCGCTGGTCATGGAGATCCACGGCGGCCCGCACGGCCAGTACGGGTGGGCGTTCTTCCACGAGCTCCAGGTGCTCGCCGGCATGGGCTACGTGGTCCTGTACCTCAACCCACGCGGCTCCGACGGGTACGGCGAGAGGTTCCGCCGTGAGGTCGTGCGTGACTGGGGCGGCAAGGACTACGCCGACCTCATGAGCGCGCTCGACCAGATCCTCGACCGCACGGGCTACATCGACCGCACCCGACTGGGGGTCGGCGGCGGCTCCTACGGCGGCTACATGACGAACTGGATCATCGGCCAGACAGACCGCTTCGCCGCCGCGGTCTCGATGCGCTCGATCTCCAATCTCGTCAGCGAGTACGCGCAGCACGACATCGTGCTCTGGGGCACGCTCGAGCTCGGGTCGCCGCCGTGGCCCGACCTGGACGAGCTCTGGCGCCGCTCGCCCATCCGCTACGTCCAGAGCATGCGCACTCCGCTGCTCCTCACGTGCGGTGAGATGGACCTTCGCTGCGCGATCTCGCAGTCCGAGGAGCTCTTCGGCGCCATGCGCCTGCTCGGCAAGACGGTCGAGCTCGTGCGCTTTCCCGAGGAGTCGCACGACCTCTCGCGCAGCGGGCGTCCCGACCGGAGGGTGGAGCGGTTGCGGAGGATCGCCGGGTGGTACGAGCGGTTCCTGGGCACGAACGCCGTGGAGCGCTTCACCGCCGACGAGACGCAGGTCCTGCCGGTGCCTGCGGAGGCGACCCGCGAGTGGGCCAAGACGATCGGCATGGGCCAGTCCGAGCCTGTGTCCGCCTACGCCGTGGCGGAGGTGCCCGCGGCGGTGGCCGCCGGGGAGCCGCACGTCATCCAGCCCGCGGTCACGGACACCATGACGGCCGAGCAGCCGATCGTGGAGCCGGAGGCGCTGCCAGACCTGCCGGCGCCGGAGGCGACCGACGCGGCGGAGACGAGCCAGCCGGAGCCCGCGGCCGTGGAGGTTCAGCCGGAGCCCGACGCCGTGGAGGTTCAGCCGGAGCCCGTGGCGGCGGCTGCCGAGCCGGAGCCCGTGGCCGCGGCTGCAGAACCCGAGCCAGAGGTGATGGCTGCCGAGGCGATGCCTGCCGAGCCCGAGCCGGTGGCGGCGGCTGCAGAACCTGAGCCCGAGGCGGCGGCTGTTGAGTCGGAGCCAGAGGCGATGCTTACTGAGCCCGAGCCCGAGCCCGTGGCGGATCCCGATTCTGTGGCTGGCTTTTTCGGCCAGAGTGAGCGTGAAGCCGCTGCTCTTGAGTCGGCACCGCAGCCTGAACCGCTGGCGGTCGCTCCTGAGGCCGAGCCCGATCGCGAGCCCGAAGTCCCGGCGCAGCAGCCGGAGCCCACGCCCGCGCCGGTTGCGGCCGCGGTCCAGGAGGCCCCGCCCGATGTCAGCTCGACCATCGTCGCGTGGCCGTCGTCGTCCCCCGCCCGGGGCGGCAACGGCAGCGCCGCCACCAACCCGCCCGGGTTCGAGGAGGCGACCTCGATCATCCCCGCCTGGCAGCACGCGCCGGCCGACTCGAAGCGCACGGTCTCGCTGCAGGCGCTGCCCCCCGAGCAGCTGGCGTCAGGCGGCGGATTCGCCGCCCTGCTCACGTTCGAGTCGGGGCCGTTCGCCGGGCGGATCGTGGCCCTGCCGAGCCAGATGGTGAGCATCGGCCGGGCGCCGGACAACGACGTGGTGGTGGGCGATCCGGCGACGTCGGGCCATCACGGAAGGATCGAGGTCCGCACCGGCTCCTTCTGGATCGGCGACCTCGGAAGCACCAACGGCACGCAGGTCAACGGCGAGCCTGTGATCGAAAAGCAGCTGGCCGACGGCGACCTGATCGCCATCGGTCAGAACACGATGCGCTTCACGCTCGAGGCGTAGCCCGCAGGGACGGCCGCTCCCGCTGCGTGTCATGCGGACACCGTAAAGCCGCTGTGGTTAGTCTTTGACCGACGGCTTTTCCGTGGACCAGGAGGGCAACATGGCGGTCAAGGCTTTCTCGAGCGATTGGGCCAAGCAGTTCAAAGACGAGGTCAACAAGTCAAGCGTCTACAAGGCCGCCGCCAAGGGTTGGAAGTGGACCGTCGGCCTGGTCGTCGAGGCGGAGCCTGACAAGCACTTTCCTGAGTCGCGCGGGGTCGTCATGGACCTCTTCGACGGCGAGGCTCGGGACATCCGGGTCGGACCCGCCTCCGATGCGCAGGCATGCGACTTCGTGATCACGGCCCCGTACTCCCGGTGGAAGCAGGTCGCGACCAAGGAGCTCGACGCGACCAAGGGGATGCTCCAGGGCAAGCTCAAGTTGAAAGGAGATCTCCCGACGATCGTGCGGTACACGAAAGCCTCGCAGGAGATGACCGAGTGCACGACCCGGGTCGCGGTCGAATGGCCCGACGAACAGTAACCGCCACGACGAAGAGGAAAGCGAACAGCAACGCGCAGCTCGTCGAATACGCGGACCTCGAGCCAAGCGCCTTCGCCTCCATGCTCGGCGGCCTGATCGAGGCGAACGTCGAGGCTCGCCCCGAGCGGCGCCGTGACTTCGAAGGCCTCAAGGCAAAGGTCGGGGTCTGGGTCACCGACATCGACGAAGGTGTGACGCTCGACTTCAAAGGGGGAGCGCTGACGGTCCACAACGGACTCCGGCCGCGGCGCGATATCACGATCCGCGCCGACGCCGAGACGGTGATGGGCCTGAGCAACTTGAGGATCGGACTGCTCGGCCTGCCGGTCTACCACGACTCGACCGGCCGGAGGATCGTGATCAAGCTCATGCTCCGCAAGCTGCGGATCGATGGCCTCCTCGGGAACCTGGCGACCCTCAACACCGTGACCCGAATCTTCTCGGTGCGATGACGGCGCGACTGGCGGTGGTGGGTGCCGGGAGCATGGGCGCGCAGATCGCCCAGCAGGCGGCCCTGCACGGGCTTGAAGTTTCGCTGCAGGACAAGACGGAAGACCAGCTGCGCAAGGCCGCGGAGTCGAACCGTGGCCACCTGATGCGCCGGGTCGAGAAGGGCAGGCTGGCACAGGAAGAGGCCGACGCGGCGCTCGGCCGGGTCCGCACCACGACGGACCTCGAGGAGGCGGTCGGGCACGCCGATTTCGTGATCGAGGCGGTGTTCGAAGACGCGGCGGTGAAGCGCGCGGTGTTCGCCGAGCTCGACCAGGTCGCCCCGCCGGACGCCGTGCTCGCCAGCAACTCCTCGACGATGGGCGTCAGCATGCTCGCGGAGGCCACGCGCAGGCCGGAGCGCTGCGTCAACATGCATTTCTTCTACCCGGTGCTGGTGATGGACCTGGTCGAGGTGGTGCGTGGGAAGCAGACCGCGGACCGAACCGTCGAGCGCGCCCTGGAGATGGCCCGTCAGATGGGCAGGACGCCGGTTCTCATCAACCGGGAGATCGATGGCTTCATTGTCAACCGGATCCTGCACGCCGCGACCCAGGAGGCCTATCGCCTTTTCGACGCGGGCGTGGCGTCGTACGAGGCCATCGACACCGCGGTCGAGAAGGGGCTCAACTGGCCGTTGGGCCCGTTCCGACTCGGTGACTTCACCGGTCTCGACGTCACATACAACGCGCGCCTGCACATGTACCGCAGCACCGGCGAGGAGCGGTTCAGGCCCTCGTCCGCTCTCGAGGCCAAGGTCAAAGCGGGGAAGCTCGGCCGCAAGACGGGCGAGGGCTGGTACCGCTACTGACGATGCGCATCCATCACATCGGCATTGCCGTGGCCGACCTCGACGAGTCCATCGACCTGTACCGCTCGGTGTTCGGCGCTGAGCTCGCGCACCGCGCCGCCAGCGAGCAGGAGGGCCTGGAGACCGCGCTCATGCGCTTCGGCGACGTGCAGCTGGAGCTCATGCGTCCGCTGCGCGAAGACTCTGCGGTTGGCAAGTTCGTGGCCAGGCGGGGTCCCGGCATGCACCACGTGGCCTACGCGGTGGCCGACATCGGCGACGCGCTGGCGGCCGCGCGCGACGCGGGGCTGCAGCTCATCGACACCGAGCCTCGGATCGGGCTGCATGGCGTCCCGATCGCTTTTGTTCACCCCAAGAGCGTCGGCGGCGTGCTGACCGAGTTCGTCGAGGTGAGATGACCGAGGTCCACAACGACAGCGGCCTTCCCATCAAGCCCGTCTACTCGGCCGAGGACCGGCGATCCCCGGAGCCGCTTCCTGGAGAGTTTCCCTTCACGCGTGGAATCCACCGGGACATGTATCGCGGTCGCCTGTGGACGATGCGCCAGTACGCGGGCTTCGGCACGGCGTCCGAGTCGAATCAGCGCTACAAGTTCCTGCTGAAGCAGGGCCAGACGGGGCTCTCGGTCGCGTTCGACCTGCCCACGCAGATCGGCTACGACTCGGACCACCCGATGGCCAATGGCGAGGTCGGCAAGGTCGGCGTCGCGATCGATTCCCTGGAGGACATGGAGATCCTCCTCGACGGCATCCCGCTGGACCAGGTCTCCACGTCGATGACGATCAACGCGACCGCGGCGATGCTGCTGCTCCTCTACCAGCTCGTCGCCGAGAAGCAGGGCTGCCCGCCGGAGAAGATCACGGGCACCGTGCAGAACGACATCCTGAAGGAGTACGCGGCACGCGGCACGTACATCTTTCCGCCGCGGCCTTCGATGCGCCTGATCACCGACCTGTTCGCGTACTGCCATGAGAGCCTGCCGAGCTGGAACACGATCTCGATCTCCGGCTATCACATGCGAGAGGCGGGCTCGACCGCTGCCGAGGAGGTCGCGTTCACGCTGAGCCACGCCATCGCCTACGTGGAGTCGGCGCAGGCCGCCGGGCTGGCCGTCGACGACTTCGCGCCGCACCTGTCCTTTTTCTTCGCCGCGCACATGGACTTCTTCGAGGAGGTCGCGAAGTTCCGGGCCGCGCGACGGATGTGGGCTCGGATTATGCGCGAACGCTTCCACGCCCAGGATCGGCGCTCCCAGGCGCTGCGCTTCCACACGCAGACAGGCGGCGTGACCCTGACCGCGCAGCAGCCCCTCAACAACGTGGTGCGGACGACGGTGGAGGCGATGAGCGCGGTCCTGGGCGGCACGCAGTCGCTCCACACCAACGGTTACGACGAGGCACTCGGGCTGCCCTCGCAGAGCGCCGCGGAGCTTGCGCTCCGGACGCAGCAGGTGATCGGCCACGAGTCGGCGATCCCGCTGGTGGCGGACCCGCTCGGCGGCTCCTACTACGTGGAGAGCCTGACGGACACTGTCGAGGAGGAGGCGATGGCCATCATGGCCGAGATCGACGAGATGGGCGGCGCCGTCGCCTGCATCGAAGCCGGCTGGACGCAGCGGCGCATCGCCGACAGCGCGTACCGGCTCCAGCGAAGGATCGAGTCGGGCGAGCGCGTCGTGGTCGGCGTCAACCGGTACACGGAGACGGATTCCCGTCCAGTCGAGATCATGAAGGTCAGCTCGAGGCAGCAGGCTGAGCAGGCCAAGGCGCTGAAGCGTTTGCGTGCGCGGCGCTCCGCCGACGCCGTACGGCGGCACCTGGCGGAGCTGGAGAGCGCCGCCCGCGGCACGGGCAACCTGATGGTCCCGCTGAAGGCGGCGCTGGCCGGCTACGTGACCATCGGCGAGTGCTGCGCCGTGCTGCGCGGCGTGTTCGGGGAGTACCACCCGGAGGAGGCGGCATGAGCGAGCATCCCGCGGTCATCCCGATGATGGCCTACGAAAACGGCCCGGCGGCGATGGACTGGCTGGCCGAGGCCTTCGGTTTTCGCGAACGCGAGCGCCGGACCGAGGGCGGGCGCCTCACGCACGGTGAGATGGAGACCGGCGGAGGGGGACTGATCATGCTCGCCACACCCTCGCTCGACTACCGCGGCCCGAAGCGTCATCGCGAAACCTGTGCGGACGCCGCGAAGTGGCAGGAGGTGCCCTACATCGTCGACGGATTGCTCGTCTACGTGGACGACCTGGCGGCGCACCTCCAGCGGGCTCGGGCGGCCGGCGCGAGGATCCTTTCCGCGATCGACGAGACCCCGGATGGCACGCGCTACCGCGCCGAAGACCTGGAAGGCCACCGCTGGATGTTCATCCAACGGTGAGCGAGGCCACCCCGCCGAAGCACCGCAAGGTCGACCCGCTCAACGAGCTGCGCCAGCGCAAGTACGAGGCGGGCCACGGCGATGCGGAGGCCTTCAACCGCCAGCACGCCCGGGGCAAGCTCACCGCGCGGGAGCGCATCGCGCGCCTGGTCGACCGCAACTCGTTCGAGGAGATCGACATCTTCGCGACGCATCGCGCCCGCGGTTTCGGGCTCGAGGAGAGGCGCGTGGCGGGTGATGGCGTGGTCACGGGCATGGGCAAGATCGAGGGCCGCGACGTGGTGCTGTTCAGCCACGACGCGTCGGTGTTCGGCGGCTCGCTCGGCGAGGTGTTCGCCGAGAAGGTGATCAAGGTCATGGACCTCGCCCTGCGCAACCGGATCCCCATCATCGGCATCAACGACTCCGGCGGTGCCCGCATCCAGGAGGGCGTCGTATCGCTGGCGGGATACGCCGAGATCTTCTGGCGCAACGTCGAGGCGAGCGGGCTCATCCCGCAGCTGAGCCTGGTCCTGGGCCCCTGCACGGGGGGCGCGGTCTACTCGCCCGCCATGACCGACTTCACGTTCATGGTGCATGGGGTCGGCTACATGTTCATCACCGGACCCGAGGTGATCCGCGTCACCACCGGCGAGGAGGTGACCTTCGACTCGCTGGGGGGCGCCGAGGTCCACAACGTGAAGTCGGGGGTCGCGCACTTCCTCGCGGAGACCGAGGACGAGTGCTTCGCCCAGGTGCGCCGCCTGTTCAGCTACATCCCCCAGAACGCGCTGGACCAGCCGCCGCGGGTCGAGACGAACGACGACCCTGGTCGCGCCGCGCCGGGCCTGGCCAGTGTCATCCCGGACAATCCGAAGGAGCCGTACGACATCAAGGACGTGATCCAGATGGTGTTCGACGGCGGCGATTTCTTCGAGGTGCAGCCCTTTTACGCGATGAACATCGTCGTCGGCTTCGCGCGCCTCGACGGCCAGGCGGTGGGAGTGGTGGCCAACCAGCCCAAGGTGATGGCGGGCGCTCTCGACATCAACGCATCCGTCAAGGCGGCGCGATTCGTGCGCTTCTGCGACGCGTTCAACATCGCGCTGGTCACGTTCGTCGACGTGCCCGGCTTCCTGCCGGGCACTGCCCAGGAGTACGGCGGCATCATCCGCCACGGCGCCAAGCTCCTGTACGCGTTCAGCGAGGCCACCGTGCCGAAGCTCACGGTGATCACGCGCAAGGCGTATGGCGGCGCCTACTGCGTGATGTGCTCAAAGCACATCCGGGCGGATTTCAACGTCGCCTGGCCCACTGCGGAGATCGCGGTGATGGGGCCGGAGGGTGCGGTGAACATAGTCTTTCACCGCGAGCTCCA
>DASXBE010000084.1:0-19361 GCA_036491815.1 Candidatus Dormiibacterota bacterium
AGGACCAGAATCGCGTAGTCCTGCAGGTGCCAGTAGGTCGCGCCGAGCGCGGTCGCGACGATTCCTAGGGCGTAGAGCCTGGCCACTGTCGATCGGCGGTTCAGCCAAGCGCCGGCCATGGCCGCGACCGTCACGAGGGCCTGCGCGGCGTAGCTCAGCCCGCCGGGACCCACGAGGTACGCCAGCGTGAAGTAGCGGTTGTTGGTCACGTGCTGGGCCTCGTTCAGCAGGCCGCGGTAATCGCTCAGCCCCTGCGGGCCGATCAGGGCGAGCGAGGCGAGCGCGAGCAAGGCGGCGGCGGCGGCCCAGGCGGCCGCGATCTTCCAGCGGCCCCCCGCCAGCAGGACGAGCGGCAGGACCAGGGTCAGCTGTGGTTTCAGCACCGTCAGGCCGAGCACGAGACCGGCGGCGTACGGCCGGTCCGATTCCGCGAGCTTCCAGCTTGCGGCGACCACGAGCAGGATCAGGAGGTCCGGCTGGGCCAGGCTGAGGCTGTACAGGACGGGATACCAGGCGAGCGCCGCGAGCAGCCAGATCCCGCGCGCCCTGGAGGTCCCTGGTGCGGCCATCCACCAAGCGGCGGCCAGCGCCGCGAGGGACGCCGCGAGCCACACGTAGGTCGCAACCGCGGCGCCCAGCACCGAGATCGGGAGCACGAGCCAGGCGAGCGGCGGGGGAGACACAAAGCGTTCGCCGTCGTTGAAGGGAGCCTGTGGCCGAAGCTGGGTGAAGAGCTGATGCTGAAGGCCGAGGTCGTAGATGTGGCTCCAGCCGTGCTCCAGTCCGATCCGCATGCCGATGTAGACGAGCGTCAGGTCGTTGTTGAGGATGTCGGCCCGCAGCGGCACGACCACCACGAACCACCCGGTCACGACGAGGGCGATCAGCAGGAACCACGCGAGGCCGGCGAGGCCGAGGTTTCGCCGCGCGCCCGCCGAAGGAGGCGCGGCCGGGATCAGCCTCGCTCGGCGATGGGCGCTGGCCTCCTCGGCTCCGGTCCGATGTATTCCGATTGCGGCCGGATTATGCGGTTGTTGGCGCTCTGTTCGAGCACGTGAGCGGTCCAACCTGCCACGCGGGAGACGGCGAACGTGGGCGGAAAGTACGGCTTCGGCAGGCCGATCGCCTGCAGGACGCCCGCCGAGTAGAACTCGACGTTGGTCGCCTGCGGCCGCTCAGGGTGCTCTTCGTGCAGGATCCGCAAAGCCACCTCTTCGACCTGCGAGGCGAGCTTGTAGAAGGCGGGGTTCATCCGCTCGCACATCGCCTTCAGGATCTTCGCGCGCGGGTCGTAGACGCGGTAGATGCGATGCCCGAAGCCCATGAACTTCACCTTGCGCTTGCGGGCTTCGCGCATCCACGGCTCGGCGTTCTCGGCGGTGCCGATCTGCTCGAGCTGGTCCATGACCGCCGAAGGTGCGCCGCCGTGCGCGGGGCCCTTGAGGGCGCCGATCGCGCCGACCAGACACGATGCGAGGTCGGATTCCGTCGAGGCGATGACGCGCGCGGTGAAGGTCGAAGCGTTCATGCCGTGGTCGGCGAGCAGCACCAGGTACGTGTTCAGGGCGCGGACCAGCTCTGGGCTGGACTCCTCGCCGTTGAGCATGTACAGGTAGTTGGCCGCGTTGCCGAGGTCGGCGCGCGGAGCGATCGCCCCGAGGCCCTGCTGCCGCCGGTGGAAGTTGGCCAGGATCGTGGGGAAGGATGCCGTCGCGTGGACCGCGAGGGGGATGGTCGGCTTCTCGAGCTTGTGCTCGACGCCCTGCACGGACACGACGCTGCGCAGCACGTCCATCGGGTCCGTGTCGTTGGGCAGGGCGTCGAGCGTCGCGGCTGCCGCCGGAGTCAGCGCGCGCGAGCCCGCCAGCTCGAGGGTGAGCGAGTCGAGCTCGGCCCTCGTCGGCAGGCGGCCGTGCCACAGCAGGTGAGCGACCTCTTCAAACGACATGTCCTCCGCCAGGTCGGCGATCACGTACCCGCGATACACGAGCCGGCCGTTCTCGCCGTCGACCATCGAGATCGCGGTCTGCGCGGCGACGATGCCCTCGAGGCCCGGGACGTACGAGCTGGTCACCGCTTGGCGAGCTGCAACGGCTTTTTGCCCGGCTCCGGGCCCGTCCAGCGCGAGGCCGGGCGGATGATGCGCAGGTCCGCCATCGCCTCCAGCACGTGCGCTGTCCAGCCGGCGACGCGCGAGGTGGCGAACAGGCACGTGAACATCTCTTTGGGTATACCGGCGCCGGTCAGCACGACCGAGGCCCAGAAATCCACGTTCGTGGCGTTGGGGCGCTCGGGATGGGCCTCATGGAGGATCTTCAGCGCAAGCTCCTCGGTCCTGGCGGCCGTGCGGTGCAGGTCGGGGGCCGCCGTCTTGGCCATCTCGCGGAGGATCCGGGCCCGCGGGTCGTAGGTCCTGTAGACACGATGGCCGAAGCCCGAGAAGCGCTCGTGACGCCCATGCGCATCCGTCAGCCAGCTCTCCGCGTTGTCCGCCGAACCGATCTTGTCCAGCATGTTGCGCGCGGCCAGGGTAGCGCCGCCGTGAGCCGGTCCCTTGAGGGCCGCGATCGCCCCGACCACGCACGAGGTGAGGTCGCTGCCCGTCGAAGCCACGACGCGCGCCGCGAAGGTCGAAGCGTTGAGGCCGTGGTCGGCCAGCAGGACCAGGTAGGTGTCGACCCACCGGACATGATTCGGGTCGGGCTCCTTGCCTTCCATCATCCACAGCAGGTTGGCCGCGTGACCGAGGTCTTCGCGCGGCTCGATGACCTCCTTGCCCTGGCGCCGGCGGTAAGCCGCGCCGACGACCGTGGCGACGGCCGCGGTCAGCGCGATGGCCTCGTCGAGCGAGGGCTTGGTCAGGGTCTTCGTCGCTCCCTGGGCCGAGACCACTGTGCGCAGCACGTCCATCGGATCCGTCGCGGGGTCCATCGCAACGAGCGCGCCGCGGGCTGCGCGATTGAGCGTCCGAGCGGCGGACATCTGCTTGCGGAGCGCCTCGAGCTGACCCTGGTCGGGCAATTCGCCCTGCCACAACAGGTAGGCGATCTCCTCGAAGCTCGCGACGCCCACGAGGTCTTCGATCAGGTACCCGCCGCGATAGATCAGCCGGCCGTTGGCGCCGTCAACCTCGCTGACAGACGTCTCGGCCGCGACCACGCCCTCCAGCCCGGGGCTGAACTCCGCCACGAAACTAAGTGTAGGGACGCCCGATCAGCAACCGTTTGCGCCGCGGGCCTACAGTGCTCGACTGATGGACCGAAGGGCATCGCGCGTGACGTCGTGGGTCGCGGTCGCCATCGTCCTGGCGATCGACACCGCATACGTCGCGCTGATTCGCTCACAGGGTGGGGCAACGCCGGACATCTACACCGTGCCCTTCGTGAGCGGCTACCTCCTCGCGATGGCGGCGCTGATCGGCCTTCCGCTCGCGCCCGTTCCCCTTCCGCAGCGCGGCCGCATCGCCATGCGGGGAGCCGCGGCGGGCGGTTTGCTCGTGCTCGGTGTCATCGCGGCGTTCTCGATCGGCGTTCCTCTGATCGTGGCCGGTATCCTTGCCGCCGTGGCGGCCGCCACGTCAACCCGGTCGCCCCAACGCTTCATGACCATCATCTTCGGGGTGGCGGCGGCCCTCGTCGCCGTGGCCGTCCTGATCGCGGGCTTCGAGGTCACCGAGCGTGTCATCGTCTGCCCGGAGAGCGGAACGGTGGGAGGCGGCGGGTCCGGCTTCGTGACCGGGTCGTATCACTACCAGTGCGTGAACGGACGGCTCACCTTCATGTCCGGCTCGTGCAATGGCGTCGCCGGTTCGGTCGACTCCAACGGCAACGCGGGCTCGAACGGTTGTTGAACCTCGGCCGCGTCTCGCTCCTGATCCTGGCGCCCCACCCCGACGACGAGGTCATCGGCTGTGGCGGCGTGATCCAACGCGCGCTCGCGAATCAGGACAGCGTGCGCGTCATCTTCGTGACCAGCGGGGACGGTTATCCGCGCGCGGCGGCCCGTCTTCTCGGTAAGCCCGAGGCTCGATTGACCCCCGATGACATGATCCGACTCGGCCAGGCGCGGGAGTCCGAGGCCGTCGCGGCGGCTCGCGTCATGGGGCTGGACCCGGATGACCTGGTGTTCCTTCGATACCCGGACGCCGGGCTTGCCTCGCTCTCCCCCGAAGTGCGCGCATCCGCGGTGCGGGACGTGCGGCGGGTGCTCGAGGAGTCGCGGCCGTCCCAGCTCTACGTGACGGACCACGCCGATGAGCACCCCGACCATCGTGTCGCCAACGAGCTGGCGGTCGAAGCGATCGCCGCGTCGGGGATTGAGACGGACCTCTTCACCTTCATCGTCCACAGCGGCGGCGACGTCAACTGGCCGGCGTCGGGGCGCACGTATGAGAAGACACAGGTGGGAGGGGTCACGTATCCGGTGGGTGTCGCCTGGCCGCCACCGGTCCGCCTGCCGGTCAGCGCGGAGCAAGCCGAGGTCAAGGTGCGGGCCCTCATGTCCCACACCTCCCAGTGGGCGCTCGACCACGCGTACCTCGGCAAGTTCGTCAAGTCAGAGGAGGTCTTCTGGAAGCCGGGGTGATCCTAGGTCGGCAGGCTACAAATGGTTGGCGGTAGCAGGAAATCGACCACCCGGACGTTGAGATCGGTAGGAACCCACGCACGGAGGCACCAAATGTCATCTCTACGTCCCGCAAAGATCGCTGCAACCATTTTCCGGCTCATCGGCGGATCCCTGGCGGATCCGGAGGAGCCCACGGGGCCGCCGTGCTCCTGCGAAGGATGCTCGCGGGCCTGGTGGCGAAACCAGCCAGGCGACCACCCAACCCGACGCGCGGAGCTCCAGCGTGAGCTTCTCCACGCGGGCGCTGCCTGAGACCTCACTCGCCGCTGCCGTAACGAATCGGCGTGCGCACGGTTCAAGTTCACCGAGGGCCGTGAGGACTCGAAGCCTGTTCCGCGCGGTCATCGTGGTGGTGCTGCTCGCGACCGCCTGCAGCGCCTCCCCAGCCGGGGTGGCGCGGGTGCAGACCGCTTCGGCCACGAGAACAGCCAGCCAGGGCCGGACGGCGGCTCCATCCGGCATCTTGCCGAGCCCGACCGTTGGGGCGTTGGGCACACAGGGCGGTTCATGCCCCAGCCTCAGTCCGCCGGTCTATGCCCCGTCCAAGCCTTCGCCGCGAAACGTCTTGATCGTCTGGATGAAAGGCAGCGAGTCATTCGCAATCCGAGACATCACGGACATCCTCCAGCCGCGGACGATCAGCACGTTTGACAGCCTGGGCGTCCCACAGTTGATCACTCCATCGGAGCTCTCTTACGCGCAAGGCGATCTGGTGAGGATGCCGTTGTCGGGGAAGCCTCGGACGGTTGTGGCGAAATGCGTCATGGCGCCCTGGTTTGCCTGGAGCCCAGACGGGACCTCCGCGGCCTACATGAGCACCAGCCCGCGGGACGACACAGTTTTCGACCTGCATGTTGTTACGGGGGGCCACAACCGGGTGGTGGCGTCTACGCCGATGCAAACCCGCTCGGTGGGCTGCGAATCGCGCGTCTGCGCCGACAGGTGGGACGTGCGGCTCCAGTATTCGCCGGACGGCGCCTACATCTCGTTGGTGCAGATGGTGCCGGTCGGCGCCCTGCGCATCTGGACCGCCGGCGGCACGCTTGTCAAGCAGCTCGATTCGGGCACGCTGACGATGTCGGCCTGGTCGGGCAACAGCCTGTATTGGATGGACGACAAGGGCATTGAGGTCTGGCGAAGCGGCACCCAGTCTCTGGCGCTCCCCGCCGTCAGCTGGATCCGCCCCCACGGATCGCCCGCGGGTGGGCAGATCGTCTACGAGACCCGCGACCCTGGCTACAGCACCGCGCACGTCTTTCTGCTCGACACCGGCTCCGGGCGCGTCCATCAAATCGCGGCCTCGCGGAGCGAGCCGGCGTTCCTGAACTCGCATCTCATCTGGTACAAGGAAGAGAGGCCGTGCGCCGCGAGCGACGGCTGCACCGTCGGCCCAACGACGGAAACAGGCAGGACGTTCATCTACGACCTGGCGGACGGGAC
Source organism: Candidatus Dormiibacterota bacterium (assembly GCA_036491815.1). Taxonomy (GTDB): domain Bacteria; phylum Chloroflexota; class Dormibacteria; order Dormibacterales; family Dormibacteraceae; genus DASXBE01. The sequence goes on from DASXBE010000084.1 coordinate 6,067, forward strand.
GGAGACCGAGTCGGTGATCGCGGCGGTGTTCGACGCCTGGCCACACCCGGCCTGAGTCGGGGCCGGCTTAGACCATCCCCAATTCCCAGCGCGCTTCTTCGCTCATGCGCTCTGGGGTCCACACGGGCTCGTAGACGATGTCGACGTTGGCCTCGACGATTCCGGGTAGCGTCAGGAGGTGGTCTTTCACATCGGCCATGACGTCGGCCGCCATCGGGCAGCCCAGGGCCGTCAGCGTCATCTTCAGGTCGATCCGCTGCGGCAGGATCGAGATGTCGTAGATGAGGCCGAGGTCGACGATGTTGACCGGGATCTCGGGGTCGAAGCACTGACGCAGCACCTCGATCACGTCCTCGGGCTTGACCGTCGCGTCCGGGGCGACCTGCGTGGTTACGGCCGCCTGCTCGCTCAAGGCGTCTCCAGCGGAAGCCCGGCATCCCGCCAGGCCTTGGTGCCGCCGCGGAAGTTGACCACATCCTTGACGCCCAGCGCGACCGCCATCTCCGACGCGACGGCCGAACGCTCGCCAACCTGGCACACGAAGATCGTCCTGTTGCTGAACTTCTGAGCGTTCGGGTTCGCGAGGATCGAGCTCAGGACGACGTGCCGCGCCCCGGGGACGTGCCCCTTGTTCCATTCCCAGTCCTCGCGCACGTCCACGACCTCGTAGCCCTGCTCGATCAGCGGCTTGATCTCGTCGACCTTCAAATCGCGAAACGGTATCTCTTGGGTCGTCATGTCTGTCAGTCCTCCTCCTCGTCAGCCAATCCGTAGGCACCGACTTTGAGCACCTTCAGCGAGAGAAGGGCGCATTTGATCCGGGCGGGTGAGATGTCGATGCCGAGCTCGCCGAGCACGTCGGCCTTGCCGATCTGCTTCGCCTTCTCCAGCGGCAGGCCCTTCAGGCGCTCCGTCAAGAGCGAGGCGGAAGCCTGCGAGATCGCGCAGCCGCGGCCGTGGAACCTCACGTCCTCGATCACTCCGTCCTTGACCCGGAAGTCCATGCCGACGACGTCTCCGCAGAGCGGGTTGTCCTCTTCGTGGCTGATGTCCGGGTGCTCGAGGCGGCCGAAGTTGCGCGGATTCTTGTAGTGGTCGAGGATGAACTCGCGATAAAACTGATCGTCAGCGCTCATGCCTGGCCTGGTGCTCATCGGCTCGGCATGGCTAGCGGGGTCCCCGCGAAATCGAAGATTTCGTGGGGTGCATAAAACTGGTCATCGGGGGAGATGCTCACTTGAAAATTCTCTGGGCCTCTTTGATAGAACCGACGAGGCGGTCGACTTCATCCTTCTGGGTGTAGACGTAGAAGGAGGCCCGCGCGGTCGCCGCGACGCCAAGGCGCGTCATGAGCGGCATCGCGCAGTGGTGGCCCGCGCGCAGGCAGACCTGGTCGCGATCGGCGATCGTCGCCAGGTCGTGGGGGTGGATCCCCTCGAGCGCGAAGGAGATCACGCCCGCCCTGCGTGATGGTGGCGGCCCGTAGACGGTCAGGCCCTCGACCTCGCTGAGTGCCTCGTAGGCGTATTCCGTGATCTCGAGCTCATGGCCTCGCACCGCCTCCATGCCGAGGGCCTGCAGGTAGTCCACCGCTGCGCCAAGGCCGATGACCTCGGCGATGGCCTGGGTCCCGGCCTCGAACTTCCAGGGCAGGTCGTGGTATGTCGTGCCCTCGAGCCGGACCGTCTTGATCATGTCGCCGCCCGACATGAACGGGTCCATGGCCTCGAGCAGCTCACGCCTCCCGTAGAGGACGCCGGCCCCCGTGGGCCCCAGCATCTTGTGGCCGCTGAACGCGTAGAAGTCGCAGCCCAGGGCCCGCACGTCCACCGGCTGGTGGGGAGTGCTCTGCGCACCGTCGACCAACACGGTGGCGCCCGCCTGCTTCGCCGCCGCGACCATCTCACGGGCCGGGTTGATGGTGCCGAGGGCGTTGCTGATGACGTTGAAGGCGACCAGCTTGGGACTGCGCCTCAGGAGCTCGGCGTACTGATCCTGCCGCAGCTCGCCCCTGTCGTCGATGTCCACGAACTCGATTCGCGCGCCCTTCTCGGCCGCGAGGATCTGCCACGGCACGATGTTGGAGTGGTGGTCGAGGAGGGTGAGCACGATCAGATCGCCCTGCTTGATGTTCTTGCGCCCCCAGGAGTAGGCGACGAGGTTGATCGCCTCCGTCGTGCCGCGCGTGTAGATGATCTCTTTGGTCGAGGCAGCGTTGATGAAGGCGCGTACCTTCTCGCGGGTGGCCTCGTAACGGAGGGTCGCCTCCTCGGCGATCCGGTAAGCGGCGCGGTGGATGTTCGAGTTGTATTTCCCGAAGTACTCCATCATCGCGCCGGTCACCTGGCGCGGACGCTGCGAGGTGTTCGCCGAGTCGAGATACGCGAGGCCGGTCTCCAGGATGGGGAAGTCCTTTCGAATCGCGGCGACGTCCAACGTCCTGTGCGTCGCCACGCTCAATCGGGCACCTCGACGAAGACGGCGGAGCCCTCCACGATCACGGGGTAGACCTCTGCCGGCATGACCGCAGGCAGGCCCGTCACCTTGCCCGTCTTGAGGTTGAACCGGGAGCCGTGCTGGGGGCACTCGATGTCGAGCCCGAACAGCTCGCCCTCGCTGAGCAGGAAGTTCTCGTGCGTGCACACATCGTTGATGGCGTAGAAGTTGCCGTCTTCGGCATGCGCCAGACAGACTTCGGTCTGGTTCGCCAGCACTCCCTTGACCGTGTCGACCGCCACCTCGTCGACCGCGGCGACGCGCACCCTAGCCAAGGCGAGCCTCAAGCTCCGCCTCGACCAGCTCGCGCGCGTGATCGAAGGGAATTCGCTCCAGCACGTCGCCGAAGAAACCCTGGACGAGCATGCGGCGCGCGGCCGGCTCGGGAATGCCACGCGAACGCAGGTAGAACAGGTGCTGCGGGTCCAGCGGACCGACGGTTGCGCCGTGCGTGCATCGCACGTCGTTGTTGTCGATCTCGAGCATCGGTATGGACGTCGCCTTGGCGTGGTCCGAGAGCACGAGGTTGCGGTTGGCCTGGTACGCGTCCGAGCGCGCCGCGCCCTTCTCGATCTTGATCAGGCCGGCGTACACGGTCCGCGCCGTGTCTTGCAGCGCGCCCTTGAACAGCAGGTCGGAACGGGTGTTGCCGACCTGGTGGTCCTGCAGCGTGTGGAAGTCGAAGAACTGGTTGCCAGAGGCGTGGTAGATGGCCTTGAGCTCGGCCTCCGCGCCGGGTCCGACGAGCGACGCCTCGACCCGCGTCTTCGAGAACCTGCCTCCGAGCGTCACGTTGAAGAGCCGCAGCGAGGAATCGTTGTGGAGCTCGGCGCGCTGATCGGCGAAGTGCCAGGCGTTGCGGCCCCACTTCTGCACCGAGACATACCCGACCTGCGCGCCCTCGCCGAGGAAGATCTCAGCCGAGCCGCTGCGATATCCGGCGGCTTCGTCCGCATCCCCGATGTATTCGTCGAGGTAGTGGAAGCGCGCTCCGCGCCCGGCCACGATCAGCGTGTGAGGGAGCACGAGGTTGCCGCCCTCATTCGATTGGTGGCGACCGAGGATTGGCTCTTCGATCACGACGCCATCGGGCACGTAGAGAAATGTGCCTCCGGTGAAGAAGGCGGCATGGAGAGCGGTGAACCGGTCGCGATCGGCTTTGATCAAGGCGAACAGCCGTGGCTCGACGAGGTCGGCGTTTTCGAGCGCGGCGACCCCGAGTGGCTTGAGGATCACGCCATCGGGGAGTGCCGGCCGTCCGCCAACCCCGGCACCGTAGCTCTGCTCTAGGCGCGAGAACTCGCCGAGATTGAGGCGGCTGACATCGGTGCGCCGCCATTCCTCGTCGGTGCGGCTGGGCATCGGCAGCCGCTCATACGCGGCGAGCGCCGAGCGCCGGCGGTTCAGCAGCCAGTCGGGTTCGCCCTGGATCCCTAACTCATCCAGGGTGTCCGCGGTGAATTGCATGCTCAGCCTACCGAGCCCTCCATCTCGAGCTGGATGAGCCTGTTCAGCTCGACCGCGTACTCGAGTGGAAGCTCCTTGGTGAACGGCTCGATGAAGCCGTTGACGATCATCGTCTCGGCCTCAGATCGCGTGATGCCGCGGCTCATCAGGTAGAACAGCTGCTCGTCGGAGACCTTGCTCACCGTGGCCTCGTGGCCCAGGGTCACGTTCTCGGCGTCGACGTCGTTGTACGGATACGTGTCGGAGCGCGACTCGTCGTCGAGCAGCAGCGCATCGCACTTGACGAACGACTTGCAGTTGTTCGCGCCCGGGTACATCTTGATGTGACCTCGGTATGAGGTTCGTCCACCGTTCTTCGAGATGGACTTCGACGTGATCGTCGAGGTCGTGTTGGGCGCGACGTGGATCATCTTGCCGCCGGCGTCCTGATGCTGACCCTTGCCGGCGAAGGCCACCGAGAGCACGTCACCCTTGGCGCCCGGCTCCATGAGATAGACGCTGGGGTACTTCATCGTGATCTGGGAGCCGAGGTTGCCGTCGACCCATTCCATGGTCGCGTCGCCGAAGACCTGCGCCCGTTTCGTGACGAGGTTGAAGACGTTGGTCGACCAGTTCTGGATCGTCGTGTAGCGGCAGCGGGCGCCGCGCTTGACGATGATCTCGACGACGGCCGAGTGCAGCGAGTCGGTGGTGTAGATCGGCGCCGTGCAGCCTTCGATGTAGTGCACGAACGAGCCTTCGTCGCAGATGATCAGCGTCCGCTCGAACTGGCCCATGTTCTCCGCGTTGATGCGGAAGTAGGCCTGCAGCGGGATCTCCACCCGCACGCCCTTCGGCACGTAGATGAAGGATCCGCCCGACCACACCGCTGTGTTGAGCGCGGCGAACTTGTTGTCCGCGGGCGGGATGATCGTCCCGAAGTACTCCTTGAAGAGCTCGGGGTGGTCGCGCAGCGCCGAGTCGGTGTCGGTGAAGATCACGCCCTTCTTCGACAGCTCCTCGTGCAGAGAGTGGTAGACGACCTCCGACTCGTACTGGGCCGAGACGCCGGCGAGGAACTTCCGCTCCGCCTCAGGCACCCCCAGGCGGTCATAGGTCTTCTTGATGTCGGGCGGCAGCTCATCCCACGTCTTGGACTGTTTGTCCGACGCCCGGAGGTAGTAGAAGATGTTCTCGAAGTCGATCACCGATAGGTCCGCGCCCCACGTGGGCATGGGCTTCTTGCGGAAGATCTCGAGCGAGCGGAGGCGCATCGTCGTCATCCACTCGGGCTCCTTTTTCATCCACGAGATCTCCTTGACGATCTCAGGGTTCAGGCCGCGCTTGGCCTTGAACACGAACTCCTCGGGGACGAAAAACCCGTACTTGTCCTTGTAGTCGGAGCCGACGTCTACCTTGGGTGCTGTTGCCATCAAGCGACCTCCTGTGGCTCATCGCTGACCCACTCTGAATAGCCGGTCTTCTCGAGCCGGTTGGCGATCTCGGGGCCGCCGGACAGAACGAACCTGCCGTCGACTAGCACGTGGACGAAATCTGGCTTGATGAACTCCAGGATGCGCGTGTAATGGGTGATGATCAGGACGCCCAGCTCCGGTCCACGCATGCGGTTCACCGCCTCGGCGACGAACTTGATCGAGTCGATGTCGAGCCCTGAGTCGGTCTCGTCGAGGATCGCAATCTCGGGCTTCAGGATCGCCATCTGGAGGATCTCGGCGCGCTTTTTCTCCCCGCCGGAGAACCCGTCGTTGATGTAGCGCGGCAGGAACGAATCGTCCATGTGCAGGACCTCGAGCTCACCCTTGAGGAGCGCGCGAAACTCCTTCGGCGAGACCATCTTGGTCTTGTCCTTGCCGTCGTAGCCCCGCTTGGCGTTGAGCGCGGTGCGCAGGAAGTTGGTCATCGAGATCCCGGGCACGACCACGGGGTACTGCATCGCCAAGAACATCCCCAGGCGGGCCCGCTCGTCGGTCTCCAGCTCGAGCACGTTCTTGCCCTTGAAGAGCACCTCGCCGCCATCGACCGTGTAGCCCGGGTGGCCCATCAGCGTGTGCGAGAGCGTGGACTTGCCGGAGCCGTTCGGCCCCATCACCGCATGGACCTCGCCCTTGTTGATGGAGAGCGTGACGCCCTTGAGGATCTGACGTCCCTCCACGCTCGCCCGCAGGTCTCGAATCTCGAAATCAGCCAACTTTCTTCTCGCTCTCCTTCATCTCATATGTGCAGTCGTTCGCCGCGTCGGCCATCCAGGTCGAGCGGGTGATCGGCGTGCCCAGGAGCCGCTCGTACATCTGCTGCTCGTTGAGGCACGGAAGCCCGGTGCGAGCCGCGACGTCCTGGATTGGGCAGTTGCAATGGCGGATCGCGAGACCGCCCTCCGCCAGCTCGACCACCTCGGCCATGTGGCCGTGCTCGGTGGCCAGCTTCGCGAGCTCGCGGACGCGAGATTCAAAGTCTAGACCGGCCAAATGTGGCGCGTACTCGGCCTCCAGCCGGGCGGCACGTCGCTCGAAGAAGTCCTTGAGCTGCTCGCTGGACATGAAGTCGACGAGCTCGCCGGTCAGATCGCGGTGTCCATCCGGGAAGTGGCCGCCGGCGGCCGCCGTGAGCCGGTAGACGTTCTCCGGGCGCCCGGGGCCGTGGGGGACCGAGCTCACGGCCGCCATGCCGGAAGCCTCCAGCGACTCGAGGTGGCGCAGGGCGCCCTGCTTGGAGATCTCGAGATGCTGGGCGACCTCGGCCAGCGTCGCCTGGCCGTGGATCTTCAAAAAGGCGAGGATCGCTTCCCGGCGGGAATCCACAAGACGAGTTTACGAGTTTCTCAACATGGGCGTTGAAATATCCGCCCACCAGAGGGTACTCGGCGGCGCTCCGCTGTCGATCGCACGCCGCCGGCCTGGCTGAGCCAGGCGTGGCATGGCCGCGTAATCTCACCGCCGTGAGCGATCTTTTCGCGCTGGACGAGGGAGAGCTGGGACGCCGGATCGCGGAAATTCGCGAACGGATGAGGCCGCTCGAGCGCGACCTCGCCGCCCTGCGTGCCGAGCGCGACTTGCTGCTCACCGAGGTCCGCCGGCGCGAGCGGCTCGCGCAGCGCAGCTCGCGCGCCGGCCTGAAGGCCGCGATGAAGGAGGGCACGTTCCCCTCCGTGGCGGAGCTCGTCGCGCAGAGCGACTCGGGCTCGCTGGACGACTACGCCTACAACCTGAAGACGGGCGGCGAGGTGCGCCTCGGGTTCCCCGGAGCGCGGGCCCAGGCCCTGGCTTTCACCGATGGCGTGAAGCTCGCCCAGGCGACCGACCTGGGCCAGGCGGCCGAGCTCTACCGCGCCGGGTGGGAGCTCGGCAGCCCCGGCCGTCCAGGAGTCCGGGTCCACTTCCCAGGCACCCGCCTCGAACGGCTCGTGCCGCCGGACGAGGTGTTCGCGAGGCCCGCCCGCGAAGCCGGTTAGCTGAGATCCGGCCGCCCGCGTAACCCCCGCCGAGGCGCCTCCGTTGGAAGGAGCGCCGCTAGAATCAGCGGACCCCCCAAGCATGTCTCGAAACGTTCCTGAGCGAGTAAGAACCAAGGGAGGACACAGTCCTCGGGCCCGGATCCACGCTACGTGGTCCCCGATCGGCCAGCGAATGCGCCGCACCTCGATCCTGCGAGGCCTGGGCGTGCTGGTCGGCGTGCTCCTCGTGCTCGGCTTCGGAGCCGACGCGTACGCGCAGACATTCTTCGACAGCCTGCCCTCGATCCAGGGGCTCGACAGCTCCGCTTTCGCCGGTGACACGGTGATCACGGACAGCAAGGGCGTGCTGCTCGCCGACGTCGGGAACCACGGCGACCACCGGCTTGCGGTGAGGCTGAAGGATGTCTCGCCGGTGATGATCCAGGCCACCGTCGCGATCGAGGACCGCGGCTTCTACACCAACCCCGGCTTCGACATCGCGGGCATCGTGCGGGCGGAGTTCGACAACCTGAAGGCCGGTCACGTAGTCGGAGGCGGAAGCACCATCACCCAGCAGCTGGCCAAGCAGCAGTTCCTGACGCCCGACCAGACGCTGACGCGAAAGCTCAAAGAGGTCGCCCTCGCCTATGAGCTGACCCAGACCTATACCAAGGACCAGATCATGGAGCTCTATCTCAACAAGAGCTTCTATGGCTCGCAGTCCTACGGTGTCGAGGCCGCGGCGGAGAGCTACTTCCACATCCCGGCCGCCAAGCTCGACCTCGCCCAGGCCGCGATGCTGGCGGGCCTCCCGCAGGCGCCCACTGAATGGAACCCTGTGCTTCACCCTGATGCGGCCCGCCTGCGCCAGACCGAGGTCCTGCAAGCGATGGTCAACACGAATTTCATCACGCAGGAGGACATGGACAAGGCGCTGGCCGAGCAGCTCGTCTTCAACGCGCCGGTCAACAGCTTCAAGGCACCGCATTTCGTGGACTACGTGCTCTCCGAGCTGCGCCAGCTTGGCTTCAACCCGGGCATACAGCAGCTGAACGTCAAGACGACGCTCGACTACCACCTGCAGCAGATCGGCGAATCCGTCGTGAACTACAACCTGGCCGCCAAGCCCGGCCGCGGCTGCTACAACAGCGGCGTTCCGGACGGCTGGCCGTACCTTTCGGAAGCCGGCGCGAAATGCTGGGACCCCAACGGCCAGCTGTCCTCCGGATTGGTGGCCGAGGACCCGACGACGGGCGACATCCTGGTCATGGTCGGCTCGCCCAACTACAACGTCTCCGCCGGGCAGATCAACTACACCACCATCCCCCGGAACATGGGCTCGTCGATGAAGCCGTACACCTACGCATCGGTGATCAACGCCCGCGTCGCGACCGTGGACACCCCTGTGTACGACGGCCCGAGCCCATTGGTCTACAAGGACGCCTACAGCACGACTTTGATTCGCAACTACGACAACCGCTCGCACGGCGTGTTGCCGCTGAAAAAGGCGATGGGCAACTCGCTCAACATCGCGGCCGTGAAAGTCGAGCTCTCGGTCGGTGTGCCCACGGTGCTCTCCTGGATGCGGAACCTTGGGGTGCAGCCCCTGATCCCGGATGGCACCTCCGCCAGCGGTTACCGCACGGGGAACCCGTCCGAGTACGGGCCGTCGCTGACCCTCGGCGGATACCCCATCACGCTGCTCCAGCACGCGTCGGGCATCGCCACCTACGCCGACATGGGCATCTACCACCAGCCGCAGGCGATCCTGCAGGTCACGGATTCGCACGGCAACGTGCTGTACACGGACCACCCCGACCAGCGAGCGCGCCAGGCCATCGACCCAGGCGTCGCGTACATCATGGCCCAGATCATGTCGGACGACCAGAACCGCTGTCTGATCTTCGGCTGCAACAGCGCGCTGCACTGGAAGGACCGCCAGGTCGCCGCCAAGACGGGCACGACCGACAACTTCAAAGACGCCGTCACGATCGCGTTCACGCCGAATCTCGCTGTGGCCCTGTGGGTCGGAGACGTTAAGAGCAACAAGTACACGATGGTTTCGGGCGCGGACGGTGTCTTCGTCGCCTCGCCCGCCGTCCACTCGTTCGTCTCGCAGGCGCTGGCCGGCGTGCCGGGCAACCGGTGGTACACCAAGCCCGCCGACGTCGTCGCCGGTCCGAACAACAGCTGGTACCTCAGCGATACCACGAGCATCACCAAGCTGCCGGGAGACAACCCGCCCAGCCCGACGCCGACCGGCCCGGCCTACGTGATCCCTCCCGACCCTGGGACCGGACCCATCGAAGCCAGCCCGTCGCCGGGCCCGACCCCGAGTGGGCTGCCGGTCTGTCCAAACCCGAACAAGATCTGGCCAAACTGCTAGCCGCTCCCTAGTCGCCCATCCAAGCGCACCGTAGAATCGCTCGGTGCCCGCCGAATTGTCCGTGGTCACCGAGGCTCTGCCGAAAAGCCAGGTGGGGATGACGATCGAAGTCCCCGCCGCGGTCGTTGACGCGACCTACGAGAAAGTCCTCAACCGCCTGGTCTCGCGCGCCAAGATCGAAGGCTTCAGGCCGGGCCGCGCGCCCCGTGCGTTGGTCGAAGCAAGGATCGGTCCCGCCGCCGTGCGCGAGGAGGTCGTCGAGACCATGGTGCCCGAGGTGATCCGACAGGCCCTGGACGAAAAGTCCATCGATCCCATCGAGAACCCCGACGTCGAGGTGCTCGAGCTGGAGCGCGGCCGGCCCGCCCGGTTCAAGGCGACGATCAGCGTGATGCCGGAGGTGACCCTCGCGGACGCGCGCGCCATCGTGCGTGAGGCGGCGGCGATCGAGGTCACCGAGGAGATGCTGGAGCGGCGCCTGGAAGACGTGCGCCAGCCGATGGCGGAGATCACGCCCGTGGAGCGCGAGGTGCGCACCGGCGACATCGCGGTGATCGACGTGGAGGTCCTGGTCGACGGCGAGGTCGTCCCGTCGGAGACACGCAAGTCGATGGAGGCCGAGATCAAAGAGGGTGTGCTGCTGCCCGAGCTGCTGGAAGTCATTCCCGGCGCTTTCGTCGGCGAGACCCGCGAGGCGAGCGTCGAGTTTCCCGAAAACTACAGCGAGCCGGCGCTCGCCGGCAAGACGGGAACGATCCGAGTCACGGTCCAGGGCGTCAAGGAGAAGGTGCTGCCCATCCTCGATGATGCGCTCGCCAAGATCCTGAGCCAGGGCGCGCACGAGACCGCCGAGGGCTACATCGAGTCGGTGCGGAAAGAGCTGGAGGAGGCCGCCGTGGCGATGGCGAAGCTCGAGCGTGAGCAGGAGATCGTCAAGGCGCTGGTCGAGGCTTCGTCGGTCGATGTGCCTCAGGCCCTGGTCGACCGCGAGCTGACGAGCCAGCTCGAGTCTCTTGACCGGAGCCTCGCTCGCCAGGGCCTCAAGCTCGAGCGCTACCTCGAATACCTCGGCAAGTCGCTGGATGAGTGGATGGCCGAGGAGCGGCCGGAGGCCGAGGCGCGGCTGAAGGTCGACCTCGTCCTCGGCGAGTTCGCGAAGCAGGAGGCCATCGAGCCGTCCGACGAGGAGGTGGTCGCGTTCCTCGAGGAGCAGGCCGCTCGCGACGACGAGCTGAAGGGACAGGTTGCGGAGCTGAAGCGGAGCGCGAGCGCGCGGCGCTATTTCGCCTCGCGGCTGCGCCGGCTCAGGGTTCTCGAGCGTCTGGTCGAGGTGGCGGGTTCGGCAAGTTGACGGCATCCCGCATCCTCGTGTCTAGAATGGCCTTGTGCGCGATATGAACCTGATACACCGCCCGTCGAGCTACCTCGTCCCCATGGTGGTGGAGAACACCGGCCGCGGTGAGCGCGCCTTTGACATCTACTCCCGCCTCCTCAAGGAACGCATCGTCTTCATTGGCACTCCGATCGACGACCAGGTCGCGAACCTGGTGGTCGCGCAGCTCCTCTTCCTCCAGTCCGAGGATCCGGAGAAAGAGATCTCGCTCTACATCAACAGCCCGGGCGGGCAGGTGACCGCAGGCCTCGCCATCTACGACACCATGCAGTACATCCGGCCGCCGGTCTCGACGATCTGCATCGGCATGGCCTACTCGATGGCCGCGGTGCTGCTCGCGGGCGGGGCCCATGGACTGCGTTATGCGCTGCCGCACGCCAACATCCTCATCCACCAGCCGTGGGGCGGGATGCAGGGACAGGCGTCCGACATCCAGATCCACGCCAAGGAGATCCTGCGCACGCGGGAGCAGCTCAACCAGATCCTGGCGCGCCACACAGGCCAGAAGATCGAGAAGGTGACGCTGGACACGGAGCGCGACTACTTCCTCACGTCGGACGCGGCGAAGGAGTACGGCCTGATCGACGGCATCATCCTCACCCCCACCAAGCCCGGTGACAAGGAGAAGGACAAGGCCAAGGATTCGGCTGCGGAGAAAGAGAAGGAGAAAGTCGCCGCAGGATGATCTTCCGGCGCAGAGGCAAGAGCGGCGAGGTCAAAAGGCACAAGCCCAAATGCTCTTTCTGCGGCAAGACCCAGGGCGAGCGGGGCATCCGGCTCGTCTCGGGCTCGGGAGTCTTCATATGCAGCGAATGCATAAGCGTTGCGAACGAGATGCTGTGGGGGCATAATCCCCCGGCGCCCGCCTCGTCCTGAATGACGGTTAGAACAAGGGACCTATGAACGAACGAGAAGACCGCCGCCGCTATACACGCTGCAGCTTCTGCGGCAAGGGCCAGGACCAGGTCCGCAAGCTGGTCGCGGGGCCGGGCGTTTTCATCTGCGATCAGTGCATCGATCTCTGCCAGGAGGTGCTCGAGGACGACAATCGCTCGGCCGGCACCAAAAAGCAGAAGACCGGCTTCATCCCGAACCCGAAGACGATCTGCGCAGCCCTCGACCAGTACGTGATCGGCCAGGACCGCGCGAAGAAGGTCCTCTCGGTGCAGGTCTACAACCACTACAAGAGGATCTCCGCCTCCAAGTCGGTCGGCGACGTCGAGCTCACCAAGTCGAACGTCCTGCTCGTCGGGCCGACCGGCTGCGGCAAGACCTACCTCGCCCAGACGCTCGCCAAGATCCTCGATGTCCCGTTCGCCATCGCGGACGCCACCAGCCTCACCGAGGCCGGCTATGTGGGCGAGGACGTGGAGAACATCCTGCTCCGCCTGATCCAGGCCGCAGACTTCGACATCAGCCGCGCCGAGCGCGGAATTATCTACATCGACGAGATCGACAAGATCGCCCGCAAGTCGGACAACCCGTCGATCACGCGCGACGTTAGCGGTGAGGGCGTTCAGCAGGCTTTGCTGAAGATCCTGGAGGGCACCGTTGCCAACGTGCCGCCGCAGGGCGGGCGCAAGCACCCGCACCAGGACTTCATCCAGATCAACACCACCAACATCCTCTTCATCTGCGGCGGCGCGTTTGACGGCCTCGAGAAGGTGGTCGAGCAGCGCATCGGCCGGCGCGCGATCGGGTTTGGCGCGCCGAGCAACCGGGTCGAGAAGAGGGTCGTGTCCGAGACGCTGAAGCACCTGCAGCCGCAGGACCTGCTGAAGTACGGGTTCATTCCGGAGTTCATCGGCCGGCTGCCGATCATCGTGACCCTGCACCATCTCGACCAGCAGGACATCGTGCGCATCCTCACCGAGCCGAAGAACGCGCTGGTCAAGCAGTACCAGAAGTTCTTCACGCTCGACAACGTAGAGCTGGTCTTCCAGAAGGGTTCGCTCGACGCGATCGCGGAGCTCGCGCTGCATCGCGGCACAGGAGCGCGCGCGCTGAAGTCGATCATCGAGGAGGCTCTGCTCAACTCGATGTTCGAGATCCCGTCCCGGCCGGAGATCAAGCGCTGCCTGATCTCTGAACGAGCGATCCGGGAGGCCCTGGAACCGGAGTTC
>DASXBE010000085.1:0-1869 GCA_036491815.1 Candidatus Dormiibacterota bacterium
ACGTTCAGGGTGTTTTGCGACACGTCAGCCGCTATTCTCCACTGCCGTGGCGCTGATCCTTCGCGAAGCGGACGTCCAGCAGCTGATCGAGATGGACGACGTGATCGCCGCCGTCGAGGCCGCGATGAAGGAGCTCGGCGAGGGAAAGGCCTCCAACGAGCCGCGCAGGCGCGCGTTCCCGCCCGGCGGGACGCTCAACGTGATGTTCGCCTCATATCCCGGCGGTGGATGCACGGGCCTGAAGGCCTACACCGTCGCAAATGGCAAGGCGCGGTTCGCCGTCCTCATCTTCGGGCTGGATGGAGCCCTCCAGGCGATGATCGAGGCGGACTTCATGGGCAGCTACCGGACCGGGGCGGCCACAGCGGTGGCCGCCAGGGCGCTGGGGCCGCGCGACGGCCCCGCGACGGTGGCCATGATCGGGACCGGGTGGCAGGCCCGCAGCCAGGCCCTCGCCCTGTCGCGGGTGCTCGAGATCAAGCAGCTGCGTGCGTACAGCCGCAAAGCAGAGCATCGCGAAGCCTTCGCTGCGGAGCAGAGCGAGGAGCTGGGCCTCGACGCGGTCGCGGTGGACAGCGCCGAGGAGGCGGTGCGTGGCGCCGACGTGGTGGTCGCGATGACGACCTCGGCGACGCCTGTTCTGGAGTCGGACTGGGTCGAGCCACACGCCCTCGTCGTCGGTGCCGGATCCAACTTCTCCAACCGCTCCGAGATCCCCGCCGCGCTGGTGGAGCGGGCCCAGACCGTCGTGGTCGACCAGCTCGTGGGCGCGGCGCTGGAGAGCGGGGACCTGATCGCCGCGCACCAGGCGGGCAAGTTCGACTGGAAGAGCGCGGTGGAGCTCGGGGCGGTGCTCGCCGGCCGTTGGGAGCGCCCGCACAGCCGGGGCATCACGCTGTTCGAGTCGCACGGGATGGCGCTCTGGGATGTGGCGGCCGCGACCTCCGTCCTCGCGGCGGCGAGGGAGCGCGGCATGTCCGACGAGCTCGACTTCCTCGAGTAGACCTGCTTAGTGGATGTGGCTGGGGACCTCTTGGGGGGCCAGCCCGCCCAGGTGGAACCAGGCGCCCACCAAAAAGGCGGCGAACAGGATCAGCACGAGCGCGGCGCTGGCGCTGGTGTACACGATCCACGGTGAGGGGCCTCTACCAGCGAGGCGGATCAGGACGTCCGGCCAGTCCGGACCTCGGCGCGGCGTCCACGACTGGACCTCGGCCCGAATGATCTGGCTGATGTCGGCTTCGGAGGGCGTGTTCGACCCGCCTTGGGTGGTTTTATCTTCCACGTAGGGCACCTTCATTACTCGAACGCGTGGTGTCCCCGCGCTGGTCGTTTCCCATGTTCTTCCGCATGATCGCCACCGCCTTGGCGATTCGTGAAGCGACCGTCCCGGCGGGGACCCCGAGCACGTCGGCGATCTCCTCGCGCGTCAGCCCCTCGTAGTAATGGAGCACCACCGCCGCGCGCAGCTTAGGGCTGAGCGCCGTCAGCGCCTTGCCGACCACGTCGCGGGCTTCGGCCCGGTCGTAGTCCCGGCGGTCCGGGGCGATGTAGAGCCGGGCGGGCAGGAACCGCGCCAGCTTCTGGCGGCGCAGGTACGAGATGGCGAGGTTGATGCCGATCCGCCGGAGCCACGCGCCAGGCGGGGCGGTCGGCGTGTAGCGGTGGCGCGCCCGGTAGGCGCGGACGAAGGTCTCCTGGGTCAGATCCTCTGCCGCCGCGGAGTCGAGCACGACACCACGGATGGAGCGGTAGACCGAGGTGTACTCCCGGTCGTACAGCTGTTTGAACTCGCTCGCCGGGTCGAGCTCCCTGCTTTCGCTCACGCACTAAGTCTGAAGGGTGCTCTGGGCGCCGGCCTGGGCTAAG
>DASXBE010000086.1:0-2331 GCA_036491815.1 Candidatus Dormiibacterota bacterium
CGTGGCCACCGACCGCGCCAAGCTCGTCCAGGCGGTGGGCAACGTGCTCGACAACGCCGCCAAGTTCTCGCCGCCCGGGGCGGCGATCGACGTGGGCGTGCAGCGCATGGCCGGCGAGGTGGTCTTGATCGTTCGCGACCGCGGACCTGGCATCTCTCCCGAGCACTGGAGCCGCGTCTTCGAGCGCTTCTACAAGGTGGACCGGGCCCGGCCCCGCGAGGCCGGCGGGTTCGGACTCGGCCTCGCCATCACCAAGCACCTCGTCCAGGTGCTCGGCGGGCGGATCTGGACCGAGACGGCTCGGGAGGGCGGCCAGGTCTTCTACATCGCCCTTCCGAGCGAAGTCTTAACCGGCTCATAAAAGTCCCTTAACCGAACCCCGCCTATCCTGAACGCGGGGATGGAAGACGTTCGCCCGTTGAACGAGCCGTCGGTCCAGCCGGGGCGGCCAGAGCTGCGCACGGTTTTCGGAGCCGCTCCAACCAAGATCAAAGTCGACCAGCTCTCCTTCTTCTATGGCAAGAGCAAGGCGCTGAACAGCGTCAGCTTCGAGGTTCCGGAGAAGCGGATCACCGCGATCATCGGACCCTCGGGATGCGGGAAGAGCACCCTGCTTCGGGTCCTCAACCGGATGTACGACCTGGTCCCCGCAGCCCGCGCCACCGGCTCGGTGGTCATGGACGGCGAGGACGTCGTGACGACCCGAAAGCTCCTTGAGCTCCGGCAGAAGGTGGGCATGGTGTTCCAGCGGGCGAGCCCGTTCCCGATGTCGATCCGCGACAACGTCGCGTTCGCGCCGCGGCTCCTCGGCTGGAGATCGGCGAAGGTCAAGGCCGCGGTCGAGCAGAGCCTCGAGCGTGCCGCCCTCCTCGACGAGGTCAAGGATCGGCTCAACGAGCCCGCGACGGCGCTCTCCGGCGGACAGCAGCAGCGCCTGGCGATCGCACGCTGCATCGCGGTGAGCCCCGAGGTGATCCTCATGGACGAGCCTTGCTCCGCTCTGGACCCGGTGGCGACCCTGAAGATCGAAGACCTGATGTCGACGCTCATGCGCGACTTCACGATCGTGATCGTCACGCACAACATGCAGCAGGCCGCGCGCGTGTCCGACTTCACGGCGTTCATGCTCATGAACCCTGAGGGCCGCTACGGGGAGCTCGTGGAGTTCGGCCCGACGGTCGACATCTTCAACCAGCCCCAGGACCAGCGCACAGAGGCTTACATCACAGGAAGGTTCGGATAGTCCATGCCGAGACTTACCTTTGAGAGGGAGCTCGCGAGCCTTCGCGAGTCGCTGGTCCGGATGGGCACCCTCGTCGAGTCGCAGATCGAGGCCTCGCTCGACGCCCTGCGCCGCCGTGACGGCGCGGCTGCCGAGAAGGTCCGCACGCAGGACCAATACCTGAACGAGCTGTTCAGGCAGATCCGCGAGCAGGTCTTCATGGTCATCTCCACCCAGCAGCCCGTCGCCCGCGACCTGCGGTACCTGATGGGCCTTCAGTACATCGCCAGCGAGCTCGAGCGGATGGGGGACTACGCCGTGCGCATCGCGCGCATGACCAGCACCCTGGTCGCCCTGCCGGACAAGCCGCTGCGCGCGGAGTTCGGCCTGATGGGTGAGCTCGCGATCGGCCAGGTGCACGACATCCTGGAGGCGCTCATCGACCAGAACGAGCCCCACGCGCGCGAGGTCGCGAGCCGTGACAACGAGGTGGACCGCCTCTACCACCGCGTGTTCGAGGACCTCGTGAAGGAGATGGGCAACGGCCACACAGACACCGACGGGGCGCTCAGGGCGGTCACGCTGCTGCTGGTGGCCCACAACCTCGAGCGCATCTCGGACCGGGTCACCAACGTCGCCGAGGACATCGTCTTCCTCGAGTCCGGCCAGGTCGTCGAGCTCGGATGACGCGCGCGGGCGGCAACGGCAGCTCGGGGCGGGTGCTCGTCGTCGAGGACGACGAAGGGATCCGCGAGATGCTGAGGTACAACCTGTCCAGCGCCGGGTTCTCCGTGCAGGAGGCTGCCGACGGCGCCGCCGGCTTGCGCACGGCGCGCACCGCGAGGCCGGACCTCATCCTGCTCGACCTCATGCTCCCGGGCATGAGCGGCTTCGACTTCTGCAGGGCGCTGCGCAAGAGCAGCCGGGTGCCGATCATCATGCTGACCGCCAAGGACGCCGAGGTCGATAAGATCGTCGGCCTCGAGCTCGGCGCGGACGACTACATCACCAAGCCCTTCTCGATTCGCGAGGTGCTGGCCCGCGTCAATGCCGTGCTGCGGCGTGCGGCGCCGGAGGCCAACGAGCCGAAGGCGGTGCCGGAGCGGGAC
>DASXBE010000087.1:0-8100 GCA_036491815.1 Candidatus Dormiibacterota bacterium
CGACCGCCAGCGCCTCTCCCTCGCACGCTGTGACGACGGCGTTGCCGGGCTTGATGATGGCCGCTTTCTCGCGCGCGATTTGGCCGATCGTATCGCCGAGGTACTTCTGATGATCGAGGTCGACATTGGTGATCACGGCCACGCCAAGGTCGAGCACGTTCGTCGCATCCAGCCGGCCGCCCAGACCGACCTCGCACACGAGCCTGTCGATGCGCGGCGCGAGGTAAGCGATTGCCATCGCCGTCAGCATCTCGAACTCGGTCGGTCCGCCCATGTCCGCGGCGACAGCGTCGAAGGTCGGGATGAGAGCCTCCAGCGTCGACACGAAGTCTTTTTCGCTGATCGCGTCGCCGTCGACCTCGATGCGCTCGGTATACGAGACGAGGTGCGGCTTCGGCATGAAGCCCGTGCGCCGGCCGGCCGCGCGCAGCACAGCGCTCAGGCAGGCCCCCGTCGAACCCTTGCCGTTGGTGCCGGCGATCAACGCGCCCTGCATCCCGCGATCGGGGTTGCCAAGGCGGTCGAGGATGGCTCGCGTCCGCTCCGTGCCGAACTTCATCCCGAAGCGACCCTGCTTCGAGATGTAGCCGAGCGCCTCCTCGTAAGTCACTTCCCCTCAGCCGGCGACCACGGCTCTTGCCTCGATCGCCCCAAACTCCGCGTCGAAAGCCACGTGACGCGTCATGCGGAGGCCGGCGCTCGAAAGCAGCTCGCCGTATTCGGCAGGGGTCCGCTCTCGACCACCGAGCACCACCATCATGTGCAGGTCGCTCATGACCGTGGCCAGCGTGCCGGCCGAGTCGTCAATTCGCTCGGGCAGGGTCCTCTCCAGCAGAACGAGCCTGGCATCCTGCCCCATGCAACGGCGGCACGTCTCGAGAATCGCGCGGGCGTGCTCCTCATCCCAGTCGTGCACGATCGACTTCAGCAGGTAGAGGTCGGCGCCGGACGGGATCGTTTCGAAAAAGCTGCCTTCGACGATCTCGACCCGGCCTCCCACGCCTTCTTTCTCCAGCTTCTCCCGCGCGCCCTCGAGCCCGGCGGGAAGGTCGAACAGAACGCCGCGGATCGCCGGATTGGCCTTCAGCACCGCGCCGAGCAGGGCCCCGTTGCCGCCGCCCACATCGACCACCGAGCGGACTCCGCTCAGGTCATATGACCTGATGAAGCCTGCCGCGATCCTGGCCGTCATCTCGATCATCGCAGCGTTGAACTCCGCGGCCGCGGCGGGGTCGTTCGCGAGGTCCTCCCAGCGGGTGCTGCCAAACACGTGCGGATAGGCGGGCTGGCCGGTGCGCAACGTGTGCATGAGATCGCCCCACGCCCGGTAGCCCTCTCCGCTGAGCATCACTGTCATATTCCGGAGACCCGGCCTGTCGGCCCGGAACATGTCAGATAGCGGCGTAGATCCGAACCGGCCATCCGCCCCTTCGATGAGCACGCCCCACGCGGCCAGGCCGCGCAGCATGCGCCGAAGCGAAGGCTCGTGCGTACCGGTTGCGGTCGCGAGCTCCGACGCGGTCTTGGCGCCCGTCGCCACGTGGTCGGGCAGCTCGAGGCGGCAGGCGGCGACCATCATCTGATACGCGCGAAATCCACTGATCAGCCGGCGTGCCTCGAGCTGCGGGTCGTCGGATCTCATCCGCGCCTGCGGATCTCCGCCTGGAGCGTGTTGCGGATCAGGAGGGCCCTCGTCATCGGTCCCACCCCGCCTGGGTTCGGGGTGAGCCATCCGGCAACCTCGTCCACGCCGGGGCCGAGATCTCCCACCTGGCGGCCACCGACCCAGTTCGTGCTGACGTCGACCACCGCGGCGCCGGGCTTGACCATGTCGCGGCTGATCAGATTTGCCCGACCCGCCGCGGCCACCAGGATGTCCGCGCGGGTGGTGTGGGCGGCGAGCTCGCGGGTGCGCGTGTGGCAGATGGTGACGGTCGCGTTGCGCCGCAAGAGCAATAGAGCGAGCGGCTTGCCCACGAGGTTGCTGCGCCCCACCACGACCGCATCGGCGCCTTCGATCGGGACGCCGGAGCGTTCGAGCAGCTCGACGATGCCTGCCGGTGTGCACGGCTCGACTCCCCCGGGCATCCCGAGGGCGACGAGCCCGGCGTTGATCGGGTGAAAGCCATCGACGTCCTTGACAGGGTCGAGAGCGACGACCACGCGGGTCATGTCGATTTGCCTGGGAGCCGGTTGCTGGATCAGGATGCCGCTGACCGCGTCGTCGCGGTTGAGGCGCTCGACCAGCGCGAGCAGCTCGTCGGTGGTGGTGTGAGCGCCGAGGCGGTGGTCTTCTGACGCGATTCCGACGGCGTGGGCATTGCGCTGCTTCAGCTCGACGTACTGCGCCGAGGCCGGGTCTTCACCGACCAGCACCGTGGCCAGCCTGGGCTGTGAGCTGCCCGACGCGACGCGCGCCTCGACCTCGTCCGCGACCTCGCGGAAGATCTGCTTCGCGATCGCTTTGCCGTCGAGCACCCGCGCCGTCACGCGGCAATTGTCGCGAAGTCCGTACGTGCGCGAACTGGTCGCGGGCTGCCTGCTCGGGCCTCGTCAGTCGAGTCGAAGCTCCCGACGCGCCGCGTCAGCAACCGCCCTCGTGACCTCGGCGAGGGATGCTCCGCTCTCTTGAGAGAGGCGACGGCAGTCCTCGTACTCGGGCGCCACGTCGACGGCGCGGCCGCCCATCTCTTTGACCTTGGCGCGGGCGACTCCGAAGCTCGTCCGCACCTCGATCACACGACGTTTCGCGATCACGCGCTGCATCGGAGCCATGCGCACGCCAAGCGTCGTGCTCTGGCGGAGGACAAGCTGGCTGAGCTTGGCGACGAGTTCCGGAGGCGCCATCGCGCTGAGCATGTGTCCTGGCCGGCCCTTCTTCATCAGCACTGGCGTCACTGTGACGTCCAGGGCGCCAGCCGCCATCAGGTCCTCGAAGAGCGCGGCGATTGCATTCGGCGCCATGTCGTCGAGGTTCGTCTCGACCACTGTCACGTCGCCCGGCGCGCGAACCTCCTCGCCGATCCAGACGGCGAGGGCGTTGCCCGGTGTGTCTCGCGCGCCGATCCCATATCCGATCGACCGCAGGGACATCGCAGGGCGCTCGAACCTCGCTGCCGCCGCCAGGATGGCGGCGCCGGTGGGCGTGACGAGCTCCCGCTCGCTGTCGACGGCCTGGAGCACGGCCCCGGTGCCCTCGAGGACGCGCAGGCTCGCGGGCGCAGGGAGGGGCATCCCGCCCAGCCGCCCGTGTGGAGCAGGGAGCGGAGATGCGTACACGGTTCCCACGTTGAGGACGTGCAGGAGCCAGAATGCCCCGACGATGTCGACCATGGTGTCAGCGCCGCCGAGCTCGTGGAGGTGGAGCTCCGCCTCGGACACGTTGTGGATGCGCGCCTCGGCGCGCGCGAGGCGGTCCATCGCGTCGAGGGCCGATGTCTTGACCGGGGCGGGGGAATCCGACCGCTCGACCACCGCGCGCAGCTCCGGCACGGTCCGCTCGACATGGTCGCGCGCGTGGACGATGACTCGTGTTCCGCCGGCGTGGCCGCGGATCTCGCGGCGCACCTCGATCGTCACCTCCGCGCCCAGTCCGAGGGCCTCGACGGCGGCGTCCAGCTGTGACGCCTCCGCGCCCGCATCGACAAGCGCGCCGAGCGTCATGTCGCCGGAGATGCCGGCGAAGCAGTCGAAGTACGCGATGGTCGGCCCGGTGGGCTCAGGCGCCACGCCTTGAGCGCGCCCGGAGCTCATTCACGCGTCCTATTAATGTGCACGGCCGCGGCCTCGATCGGCTGCATGCTGGCCGGCCGCTTGGCGACCCGCACCGAAACGGCGCCCACCCGGGGCAAGGTCAGGGCTCGCTCGGCAATCCTCGTGGCGAGGGTCTCCAGCAGCTTGGCCGGCTCGCCTTCGATGACTTCTTTGGCGATGGCGCGGAGGCGCGTGTAGTCGACGGTGTCCTCCAGCTTGTCGCTGTGGCCGGGCGTGGCGAGGTCGCTGTCGACTTCGATGTCGACCTTGAACTCTTGCCTGTTCGCCCGCTCCGCGTCGCGGACGCCGTGATGTCCCTGGAACGACATGCCCATGAGCTGGATCCGGTCCACCAGGTAATTGTGAGAAATAAACTGATCGGGTGATCAATGCCGGCGTGGACGTGCGCCCAGCGACCGGCGAAGACCTCGAGGCGATCAACCAGATCTACAACCACTACGTCAGGGAGTCGCACGTCACGTTCGACGTGGAACCGATGTCCATCGATGCACGCCGCGAGTGGTTCGCGCACTACGCCGGCGAAGGGCGCCACCGCCTGCTCGTGGCGCTGGCGGACGGGGAGGTCATCGGATACACGACGAGCAGCCGCTTCCGGCCCAAGCCGGGGTATGACACGTCAGTGGAGACGAGCGTTTATATCGCCCCTGACGCGGTCGGGCGAGGCGCGGGGACGCGGCTCTATGAGGAGCTCTTCAGGTCGATCGAGCACGAGGATGTGCACCGCGCGCTGGCGGGCATCGCGCTGCCGAATCCAGCGTCGATCGCTCTGCACGAGCGCTTCGGGTTCAAGCGCGTTGCGCTCTTCACGGAGCAGGGCAGGAAGTTCGAGCGTTTTTGGGACGTGGCCTGGTTCGAGAAGCCCCTGGAGGGTCGCGTTCCGGCCTGACCGGGTTGGGGCGGGTTGCCCCGCCCCGTGGAGTGGCCATACATCTGGCGGGCCCTCCCTTTGGTCCGGCCCCCCTCCCCCGAGCCGGCACACCTGCGGCGAATTGTGCGTTGAGCGCAGCGGGCGCTTCAACCCGGCTCATTAAGAGGCTCCTTCCGGAGTACTTGACATCGGATATCCGCGGCCTTATATTCCATCAGGAGTATATGACTGAAGTCTCCACCGAGCTTTCGCCACTCGCCCTCTCCATCCTGGAGCTGCTGGACGAGCGTCCGATGCACCCCTACGAGCTGGCGGCCACGATGCGCGACCGCCACCACGACGAGTTCATCCGGTTGAACTTCGGCTCGCTCTACCACACCGTGGAAGCGCTCGAACGCGACGGCTGGATCGTCCCCGTCGAGCGGGAAAAGGAAGGCCGCCGGCCAGAGCGAACTGTTTACGGCCTTACCGACGCGGGCCGCAGCCTGCTCCTTCGCGTCATCGGCGAGACCCTGGCCACGCCCCGCCGGGAGTACCCGTACTTTGCCGCCGGGCTGATGTTCATGCACCACTTGAGCGCGGCGGAGGCGGCCGAGCACCTCGGCCGTCGCGCGGTGGCGTTGGCGGCCGTAGCGGACAAGCTGAACCGGATCATGACGGCGCTGCTCGATGACGGCGTGAAGCGGCTGTCGATCATCGAGCTGGAGCACAAGATCGCGATGCTCGAGGCAGAGCGTGCCTGGGTGCTGGACCTGGAGCGCGAGATCAGCGGCGGCAGTCTGGAGTGGAAAGCCGGAATCGTTTCCGGCCAAGCAGGGTTGAGGAGGAGAAATGGAACAAGCTCAAACGCGTCGTAGCCCGTGGCTGGTGCTCCTCGTGTTGTGCACCGGCTTTTTCATGATCCTGCTCGACACCACGATCGTGAACGTCGCCATCCCGGCGATGAGCTCGGGTCTGAACGCCACGCTCGACCAGATCCTGTGGGTGCTGAACGCCTACATCCTCGTCTACGCGGTGCTGCTGATCACAGCGGGTCGCCTCGGCGACCTGTATGGCCAGCGCAACCTGTTCGCGATCGGACTGGCGATCTTCACCATCGCCTCCGCCCTCTGTGGTATCTCCCAGAACGCGGCCGAGCTGATCGGGGCCCGCATCCTGCAGGGCGTGGGCGGCGCGGTGCTCACGCCTCAGACGCTCGCCATCCTCACGTCGATCTTCCCACCGGAGCGGCGTGGTGCGGCCTTTGGGATCTGGGGCGGAGTCGCCGGCCTCGCCACGGTCGCAGGCCCGACCCTCGGCGGCGCGCTCGTCACCTATATCGGCTGGCAGTCGATCTTCTTCGTCAACGTCCCGATTGGGATAGCGGCTTTCGTCGCCGCCTTCCTGATCATCCCCGACCTCAGGCCCGGCCGCCGTCACGGGTGGGACGTGCTCGGCGTCATCCTCGCGACCGCTGGACTTTTTGCGATCGTCTTCGGACTGATCGAGGGCCAGCGCTACAACTGGGGCGAGATCTCCAACTACGTGATCACGATCCCGGAGCTGATCGGCTTCGGCGTCCTGCTGATGGTGGCGTTCTTGATCTGGGAGCGTTTCCAGACCGAGCCGCTCGTTCCCCTCTCGCTGTTCGAGGAGCGCAACTTCGCGGTGGCGAACTGGATCGCCGCGGCCATCGCGTTCGGCATGATGAGCCTGTTCCTGCCCGTCGTCATCTACCTGCAGTCCGTGCGCGGCTTCTCGGCGCTGACGTCGGGCCTCACCCTGGCGCCGATGTCGTTGACCTCGATGGTCGTCGCGCCGTTCGCGGGCCGGATGGCCGACAGGATCGGCGGCAAATACATCCTGACGGCGGGGATCTCGATCTTCACAGTCGGGTTTGGATCGCTCATCTTCATCGCCGGACCGGACTCCACCTGGGTGAACTTCCTGGCACCGGCGATCGTTGCCGGCGCCGGCATGGGGATGACCTTCGCGCCCATGACCACTGTCGCGATGCGCAACATCTCGCCGCGGATGGCGGGTGCAGCCTCAGGCCTGCTCAACACCACCCGTCAGCTCGGCGCCGCGATCGGCAGCGCGGTGGTGGGAGCGATCCTGCAGAGCCAGCTCGCCACCACGCTGCACAACCAGGCGGTGAGTCACGCGTCAGCGTTGCCTCCCGCGTTCAGGGCGCAGTTCATCGCTGCGTTCAGCTCGGTGGCGTCCAATGGATTTGAGATCGGCACCGGACAGAATGGGGCGAAGCTGCCCGCGAACCTGCCACCGAGCGTCCAGCATCAGCTCCTGACGCTGTTCCACGACGTTTTCGTGGCCGGTTTCATCGACGCCATGAAGGGAACCCTGGTGGTGCCGATCGCCGTGCTCGCCTTTACCGCGTTCACCACCCTGCTGATCAAGCGCAGGGCGCGGCCGGCCGAGCAGGATTTGACGGCTCGCGAAGAGGTCAAGGCAGCCGCGAGCTAGGCTTGGTGCCGTGCGCCAACCCACCGATGGATGGCTCGTGCGGGATGGCGTGCGCCTGCATTACGTCGAGTGGCGGCCCAAAAGCGCTGCCTCGGTCGAGCCTCCGATCCTACTTCTGCATGGCCTGAGCTCCAACGCGCGGTACTGGGACAGGGTCGCCCTGCACCTCCCGAACCGCAGGCTGATCGCACTCGATCAGCGCGGTCATGGCTTGACGGGACGGCCTCCTCAAGCGCCAACACTGCCCCATGGCTTTGCGGTGGGCGAGCTCGTCAAGGATGCGGTTTTTGTGATCAATGAGCTTGGGCTTGGCCGGCCCGTTGTGGCGGGGCATTCCTGGGGCGCGAGCGTCGCCCTCGAGCTCGCCGGCACGCAGCCGGGGGCCGTGTCGGGCCTGGTCTTCATCGACGGCCCGGTACGCAGTGCCTCGAGTCTCTTCACCTGGGAGGAGGCTCAGCGCATCATGCAGCCTCCGCTGCCGCGATTCGCCACGTTCGAGGAGGCCACGGCAGAATCCCGAAAGGACTTTGATTCGGCGTACGCCGACGACCTTGAAGCGTTCGTCAAAGCGCGAGTCATGCCGTCCGGCGGCGCGTTGATCCTCACGCTTACAGCCCCTGTTCGATTGGAGCTGCTTCGAGGCCTGTTCGAATCTCAGACAGACCTGTTGTGGCCGAACGTCGGCGTGCCGGCGACGGCGCTACTGGCGCTGCGCAGCTTTGCGCGCATCTCGCGCTCAACCGACGAGGGCGTCGTCCGCCTTCGGGAGCTCGCGCCGCGGGTCGAGGTTAAGTGGTTCGACACCCCCCACGACATTCCGCTGTATGCGCCGGCAGAGGTGGCCGCGGAGACCGCGCGGATCGCCGGCCTGGCGGCCGCGATCGATCCGTCAGAGGCGGCCGCCAGATAGCAGCTTCAGGGCCGCGAGCAGCACCGCGGCGCCGATGAAGGCGACCACCAGGCTGCCCCAGAAGCCGACTGTTCCGCTCGCCCCG
>DASXBE010000088.1:0-10427 GCA_036491815.1 Candidatus Dormiibacterota bacterium
ACCATGCGGTCCGAATGGACCTGGGCGGTGCCCTCGTCAGACATGCTCTCGATCTCGGAACACGGCACGGCGATCCTAAGCAATTGGCCCGCGGATCGGTACATTTGCGGCCATGTTCCGCGCCATCGTTTTCGACTTCGACGGGCTGATCCTCGAGACCGAGCAGCCCATCTACCAGTCCTGGCTGGAGGTCTACCGGGCGCACGGGGAGGAGCTCCCCTATGAGCGGTGGATCCAGACCGTGGGCTCGACCAACGCCACCTTCCACCCGCAGCACCACCTCGAGGAGCGGCTGGGGCGCGCGCTGACCCAGGAGGTGCTCGAAAACAGGATCGCGCGCCGCACCGCGCTCATCCTCCAGAACGCCGTGCTGCCGGGGGTGGTCGACCTGATCGAGGCGGCACGTCGGCGCGGCATGGAGGTCGGCGTCGCATCGAGCTCTGCTTGCGATTGGGTGCGCGGACACCTCCTCAGGCTGGGCATCCTCCACCGGTTCGACTGCATCCGGTGCCGGGACGACGTCGCCCACGCAAAGCCCGAACCCGACCTCTACCTCTCGGTGCTCGACTGCCTGGGCGTGCGTGCGTCGGAGGCGTTCGCGGTCGAGGACTCGCCCAACGGGATCACGGCGGCCAAGCGCGCGGGAATGAAGTGCCTGGCGGTGCCGAACCCGATCACGGAGCGGCTCGACCTGAGCCACGCCGACGCCGTGGTGCGGTCGCTCGCGGACGTCAACCTCGACGAGGTCATGGAGAGGCTGCAACCCTGATCCGAATTACCCTATGCCCGTGCGGATCGGTGTTCTGACCGGCGGGGGCGATGCGCCCGGGCTCAACGCCGCGATCCGGGCGGTGGCGAAGCGAGCCTTCCAGCTTGGTCACCATGTGAGCGGAGTCCAGAACGGGTGGGCCGGTTGCCTCGAGGAAGGTTTGATCGAAGAGCTGACCCCGACGGCGGTCCGAGGCATCCTGCCGCTCGGCGGCACCATCCTCGGCACCTCGCGGACCAACCCGCTCAAGGAAAGGGACGGCGTGGCAAGGGTCATGCGCTCGCTGCGGCACCACGGGATCGATGGCCTGGTGCCGATCGGCGGCGACGACACCCTGAGCGTCGCGGCCGCCCTCCACGAGGCGGGCTTTCCGACGGTGGGCGTGCCGAAAACCATCGACAACGACCTGTCGGTGACGGAGTTCTGCATCGGGTTTGACACCGCGGTCGGCGTCGTCAGCGAGGCGCTCGACCGGCTGCACACCACCGCGTCGGCGCATCACCGGGTCATGGTGGTGGAGGTCATGGGCCGCGACAGCGGCTGGGTCGGGCTGATGGGCGGCGTGGCCGGCGGGGCCGACATGATCATCATCCCCGAGTTCGAGGTCAGCCTGGCGGAGGTGGTGGCCCACCTCTACCGGCGGCGCGGCGACGGCAAGCTCTTCAGCATCATCGTCGTCGCGGAGGGGGCCCGGATCCCCGAGCTCGAGCGGGAGGCGGGCGGGGAGGCGGAGAAGGACGCCTTCGGCCACGTGCGCCTCGCCAAGCGCGGCATCGGCGACCGGCTCGCGAGCAACGTCGAGCGCGAGACCGGTTTCGAGACGAGGGTCACGGTGCTGGGCCATCTGCAGCGCGGCGGCTCGCCTTCGCCCACCGACCGCATCTGGGCGACCAGGCTCGGCGTCGCCGCGGTCGAGCTGATCGTCGCCGGCCAGAGCGGGGTCATCCCCATCCGGCGCGCCGGGGCCGTCGACGTAGTCCCGCTGTCCGAGGTCGTCAAGGAATCCAGCCGCGTCCCCAAGGAGCTGTACGACCTCAGCCGGGTCTTTGAGTAGCCGGTCATGCCGCGCAAGAAACGAATGCTCGAGTTGGCCGGCACGGGCGACGACGGGACCACCGGCCTCCTCGGCGGCGGGCGCACCCCGAAGGACGATCCGCGAGTGGAGGCCTTCGGGACTGTGGACGAGGCCTCGAGCGCGCTCGGCCTGGCCAAGGCCCTCACGGTCCACACGCGAGTCCGGGCCCTGTGCGAGGAGCTCCAGCGCGGGCTCTACTCAGTCGGTGCGGAGCTCGGCACCAACCCTGACGGCGATGCGGTCTTCGTCACGACCGGACCTGCCGCGGTGGACAGGCTCGACGCGTTGATCGCGGAGCTCGAAAGCGAGGTCGCCATGCCCGCGGCGTTCGTGCTGCCCGGCGCGACGCCCGCCTCGGGCGCCCTCGACCTGGCCCGTGCGGTGACCCGTCGGGCGGAGCGGAGATGTGTGTCGCTGCGGCGCCAGGGCGGGCTCTCCAACGACCATGTGGCGCGTTGGCTCAACCGCCTCAGCCTGTTGCTCTTCGTGCTGGGCCGCTACGAGGAATCGCTCGCGGGGATCCGGGCGCAGCCGGCCAAAAACGAACCGGCGCCATCGAGCTAAGCTTCGAATCGGGTAGTCGGATGCTTGATTGGGTCTTCGTCCCCCTCGCGCTGCTCGTCCTCTACGCCCTGCTCTCATACCTTCTGTACCTGCGCGCGTTCGTGCCGTCCCGCCCACGCTTCCTCGGCGACTTCACCTTCACGCCCTTTGAGTTCCAGGCCGACTACGAGGATGTGGAGCTGGTCACGGCGGACGGAATCACGTTCGGCGCCTGGCATTTCCGCCAGCCCGGCTCGCCGCAGACTGTCATCGTCTCGGGCGGCCACAAAGGTCAGCGCGAGGGCGCGCTTGGCATCGCAGTGGCCCTCTGGCGAAAGGGGTTCAACGTCATCCTCTACTCCTACCGGGGCATGCCCGGCAGCGACCGGGCGCTCGTCACCTTTGGCATCAACGAGGTCCTCGAGCTTCAGGCCGTCGTGGCCTTCGCACGCAAGCGGATCGCCAACGCGAGGATCGGCCTGCTCGGGTACTCCATGGGCGCTGTCGTGTCGATCCTCGGGGCCGCCGGCGAGCCCGGCGTGCAGGCGCTGGTCCTGGACAGCCCGTTCAGCGACCTGAGGCGCCTGCTGGTCGACAACGTCCGGAGCGCGACCAAGCTGCCGGGCACGCCATTCGTCTGGCTGGCGGGCTCGATGTTCTGGCTGCGCACGCGAAAGCGGCTTGGGGACTGCAACCCCATGGCGGTCCTGAGCTCGCTCGAGTCCCGACCTCTTTTCTTCATCCATGGGGGCGCGGACCGGATGACCTCGGTCAACCACAGCCGCCGCCTCTACGACGCCTACCGGGGGCCTCGCGAGATCTGGATCGTGCAGGGAGCACCGCACACGGGCGCGTATTTCGCCGATCGCCCGCTCTACGTCGAGAGGGTCGCGGGGTTTTTTGCGAGGCACCTGGGGCTCGACGTCAGCGGGCATTTGCGCCTCGTCGAGGAGGAGGAGGTCTCCTAGCCGCCCGGCAGGTCAGCGGAGGGGCCCAATCGTATTCAGATCAGGAGGCCGCACCCCGTGGCGAATCTATAATCGCCGCAGTGGGGCCAGCCGAGATCGTCACGCGCGTGGCCGATGCGTTCATGTCGAACGTCAGCCGCGCCATCGTCAACAAGGAAGAGGAGATCCGGCTCTGCCTGGTCACACTGCTGTGCGAAGGCCACCTCCTCATCGAAGACGTGCCGGGTGTCGGCAAGACGATGCTCGCGAAGTCCCTCGCCCGCTCCCTCGACTGCTCCTTCCGCCGCATCCAGTTCACGCCCGACCTGCTCCCGTCGGACGTCACGGGGGTGCGCGCCTTCAACCAGAAGATGAACGACTTCGAGTTTCGTCCGGGGCCGGTCTTCGCGCAGGTCCTGCTCGCTGACGAGATCAACCGGGCGAGCCCGAAGACGCAGGCCGCCCTGCTCGAGTCGATGGAGGAGCGCCAGGTCACCATCGACGGGGAGACCCACGCCCTCCCGAAGCCGTTCATGGTCATGGCGACCCAGAACCCGGTCGAGTACTCGGGCACCTTCCCGCTGCCCGAAGCGCAGCTCGACCGCTTCCTGATGAAGGTGCGCCTCGGCTACCTGTCGGAGAAGGAGGAGGCCAACCTGCTGAGCCAGCACAAGGTCGAGTCACCGATGCTCGAGCTGCAGCCTGTCGTCTCACCGAACGAGCTGAGCGCCGCGCAGCTCGCCGTGCGAGATGTGTTCGTCAAGCCCGAGCTGCGCGAGTACATCGCGCGCATCGTCAGCCGGACGCGCGGCAACCCCGAGGTGGCGCTCGGCGCCAGCACCCGCGGCACGCTGAACCTTTTCCACGCCAGCCAGGCGTACGCCTCCATCCAGGGTCGCGGCTACGTTTTGCCCGACGACATCAAGACGCTGGCCGAGCCGGTGCTCGCCCACCGGATCATCCTTCGCCCCAACGCCGAGATGCAGGGCCAGAGCGCCGGCAAGCTGATCGCCGGCCTGCTCGAGCGCGAGCATGTTCCACAGATGGCCTACGACGCTTAGGGACCGCCAAGGTACCGCGAAGCTCACATGAGCAAGGTTGCCCTCGCCGCCGCCCTCGCCCTTCTCATGTTCTTCACCTACCTGACCGCGGTCCGCCCCGCCTACGTCTTCGCCTACGCCCTGTGCCTGCTGTTCGTGGTCGCGTGGGCCTGGCCGCGCCTTTCGATCCGCGGCATGAGCGTCACCAGGCGGCTGGACCCGGGCACGCCGACGGTCGGCGAGCCATTCGAGGAGATCTTCGAGGTTCGGCGCAGAGGCTGGGTGCCGACGCCTTGGGTCGAGATCCGGGACCTGGGCCAGATCGCTGATTACCAGCCCGGCCGTGTGGTGTCCGTCGGCTCGGATGCGGTGCGGTGGAAGTCTCGCGGGGTCTACCGCCGCCGAGGCTGGATGGCGTTCGGGCCAACCTCGCTGCGCGTGCGTGAGCCTTTCGGCCTCTTCGACAGCGAGATCAAGCTCACGCAGCGCACCTCCGTGCTGGTCTACCCGCGCGTCCGGCCGATCCCCGACCTCCTGACGCCCAGCGCGCAGCAGGTCGGCAACTCACCGACCCTGGGCGCCTGGGCCGACTATCCGCCCGAGACCGGCGGTGTGCGCGACTACACGACGGGCGACAGCTTCGGGCGCATCCACTGGGCGCTGTCGGCGAGGCACGGACGGCTGATGTCGAAGACCTTCGAGCAGCCCCTCACCACCGACCTGTGGATCCTGCTCGACCTCGATCGTTCCGTCCATTTCGGCGACGGCGAGGAATCGACCCTCGAGTACGCGGTCAGCCTCGCGGCCTCGATGGCCTCGCAGGTGCACAGCCGGGGGCGCCAGGTGGGCCTGATCGCGAACGACTCGCGCGGCACCGTGCTGGAGCCGCACCGCGCAGTTCGGCAGGACAGGCTGATCCTCGACTACCTCGCCGTGGCGCAGGCGGACGGCCGAACCCCTCTGACGGAGACGCTCGCGTGGGATCGCATCCGGCGCCTTCCCCGACGCGCGATCGCCGTGATCACGCCCAGCGCGGACCCGGCATGGGTCAGGCTCCTGCAGGCCGTGCGCGGCCGGCGCTCCACGATGATCGTGTTCTATCTCGACGTCGCAAGCTTTGGCGGCCCTGACCGCAACCCGAGCTTTGACCTCGGGCAGGACGTCGACCTTTACGTGGTGCGGAGCGGGGACGACTTCGCTCGGCTGGTGAGGACGAGGGATGCTATCCGGATCGCCTAGCGGCCGCCTGCGGCTGAGTCCTGACGCGGTGTTGGACCGCGCGCAGGGTGCGTTGAGAGGCGGCCAGGTGTGGTCGGCTGTTCTCGTCCTCCTGCTCAGCTACGACGTGGCGCGTTCGACGGCGACAGCCGGATGGGCGCCCGGGATCGATGTGATCACGATCATCGCCATCAGCGGCGCCTTGCTGATGGCCGTGCTCGCCGTGACGCCGCTGGCGTCCTGGGCCGGGCTTGGGATCGGGCTGGTGGCCGGTCCGTGCGTTGCCCTGGTCGGTTCATGGCCGGTGATCCACGCCCGGTACCCGCTGGAGGCCCTCGATTACCACCTCGTCGGGATTTGGGCGACCCGAATCGCCTCCGGCCAGGCCATCTTCGACCCGGCATTCTCGCTTTTCTTGATCTGCTGGTTGATGTGGGTGACCGGCGCGTGGCTCAGCTGGTGCGTGCTCCGCTGGCGCAAGCCGATGCTCGGGCTGATCCCTGGCGCCGCTGCGTTCTCGACGAACGTGATCAACGTGCCCACCGACCAGAACGGCTACACCCTGACGATCCTGTTCCTCACGCTGGCCCTGCTCCTGTGGACGAACTATCACGGCTTGATCCTCAACGCGACGCGGGCACACGTGAAGCTCACCGGCGACGCCAAATGGGATTTCTGGGAGGCCGGGGTGCTCGTGATGGCGGCCGTGATCGTGCTGCCCATCATCCTGCCCGTGATGTCGACCGTAGATCGGACGACGGCCGTGCAGACCGGGATCTTCTCGAGCTGGGCGGAGTTCCAGCAGCGCCTCAGCCATCCGGGCGTCTTCAACTCCGGCCTGGGCGGGACGGGGGTGACCGGGTTCTCGGCTGACGTCAAGCTGAATGGTCCACTTCAGAGGACGAGGGATACGGTTTTCACCTACACGAAGGTGGGCGATTACGTGGGGTCCCCATACTTTCGCGGGCTCGATGTGACCCTCGCCCAGGGCTCGGAGTGGAGGTACGCATCCTCGGGCGGAATCCGTCAGACGGTCGCGAAAGGTGCAACACCCCCCTACGCGGAGGACTATCAGAAGCTGGCCGTCGCGGGGTTCGACGTCAAGATGGACCGCGCGCCATCGGGTTTTTCCGACATCCTTTTCTTCCCCAGCCAGCTCTATCGGGTCGACCGCCTCTCGCTCGCCACCGAGGTCCCGCTCCCGGTGACCGAGCCGGTGGGGCAGCTCACGACGTTGGACCGGCTGTCCAGCCTTCAACCCTCGAGCTCCGCCGGACGGTACAACGTCACAGTCGAGTATTCGACGGCCACGGTGCAGGACCTGCAGGCGGCAGGCACCAACTACCCCGACTGGGTGGCTCCTTACTCGTCGCTCACCACCGCGTACGTCCCGGAGGCGGTCCTGCAGAGGATCAAGACCTTGGCCCAGGACGTGGTCGCAGCCGCGCATGCCACAACGCCATACGATGAGGCGGCCGCAATCGAGTCGTACCTGCGCGGACCCGATTTCACCTACACCCTGCAGCCGCCCTCGACGCCTGCAGGGACCGACCCGATCGACTTCTTCCTCTTTACTTCGCGCAAGGGGTACTGCGAATACTTCGCCACCGCGATGGGGGACATGCTCCGCCTGCTGGGGATTCCGACGCGCCTGGTCAACGGCTTTGGACCCGGTACTTTTGACGCGACGATCAACTCATATGTGGTCCGTGGCGAGGACGCCCACACGTGGGTGGAGTCCTACTTTCCCGGGTTCGGATGGATCGGCTTCGAGCCGACCAAGGACAACGTCTACGACCCGATCCCTCGCGGCTCGGTCGGGAACCCCTGCTTGCGCGACAACGGATGCGACCTGTCAGGCACCGGCGGCGTCGGCGGCGTCGGCGGCTCCACCCCCTCGGCCGGCGGCAGGGGCAACCTGGGCGACCCCGCGGGGCAAGCCCCGACCGGCGGAATCCAGGTCCGTCACCTCGACCCCGCGGTCGTGAGCAGGATCGCGGCGGCGGCGGCGGCGCTCTTCCTGCTGGCGCTGGGGCTCGGCCTGCGCTACCTGCGGCCCCGCACCGTGACAGGGGTCTGGAAACGCATGCTCAACCTCTCACGGCTCGCGGGGGCCGAACGCCGGCCTGGCGAGACCCCACTGGAGCTCGGCCGGCGCTTACAGCGAATCTTTCCCGAAGCGGCCGAGCCCGTCGGCGCTCTGACCCGCGGATTCGTCGTCGCCGCGTATGCCCCACCGGACCAGGCTTCGGACTCGCGCGTTTCGGTGATGGAGGCATGGACCTCGCTTCGACCGCACCTGCTGCGCCGGGTCCTGGGACGATTGCGGCCCGGCCGCGCCTGACCTTCTAACCTTTACCGCGTGTCAGGCGGGGGGTTGTCGGTGGCCGGGCGGACCTACCCCGCGGTTGAATTCGTAATCCACGCCGACGGCGTCGCCGCCTTCGCCCGGGCGATCGGCACGGACCCCGCCCTGGGCGTGCCGCCGACCTATGCCGCCGTGTACTCGCTGGGCGCGACGGCGCCGCAGCTGTTTGGCGACCCAGAGGCCGCGGTCGACTTCGCGCGGCTGCTGCACGCGGAGCAGGAGTTTCAGTGGCAGCGACACCCGCGGGCGGGGGAGAGGTTGGTCTCACGTGGGCGCGTGGCGTCCGACCTGGCCCGCCGTGGCATGCGTTTCCTCACGTTCGAGACTGAGACCGCGGACGCGGACGGCTCCCCGGTTTGCCGATCACGGGCTCTGTTCGTGATCCGCGGACCTGAGTCGTGACGGAAAAGTCCGTCAGGTTCGGCGCCGAACAGATCGCCGCCTACGCCGAGGCGTCTGGCGATCGGAACCCGATCCACCTGGACGCGGACTTCGCGCGGTCGGTCGGATTGCCTGGTGTGATCGCGCACGGCATGCTGCAGATGGGAATCGCGGGCACCGTCGCCGGCCAGGAGGCTGGGGGACCCGAGCGGCTCACGCGCCTGTACGTCCGCTTCGCGGGAATGGTCGAGCCGGGCGACACCGTCACGTTCACGGCGGAACACGCCGCCCCGGGCAAGCTCGAGCTTCGGGCGCTGAACCAGCGAGGCGAGCCCGTTCTGACCAAGGCTGTCGCGGAGTGCCAGGAGTGACCCTCGACTTCTCGCTCAGCCCCGAGCAGGAGGAGATCCGCCGCCTGGCACACGAGTTCGCGGAACGCGAGATCCGGCCCGTGGCCGCGCACCACGACGAGTCGGAGGAGTTTCCCTACGAGGTCGTCAAGAAGGCCCATCGCCTGGGCCTGAGCCCCGCCGCCTTCGTCCCCGAGGAGTACGGCGGGCAGGGCCTCGACTTCCTGACCGAGCTCATCATCAACGAGGAGCTCAGCTGGGGTTGCGCCGGGATTGGCGTGTGCATCAACTCGATGGCCCTCGCCATGGCGGGCATCCGCGCGAGCGGGACGGAGGAGCAGAAGAAGCGCTGGCTGCCAGAGTTCACCGACCCGGACCGGCTCGTGCTCGGCGGCCTGGGCCTCACCGAGCCCGACTCGGGTTCCGACGCACTGTCCATGAAGACGCGCGCGACGCGCGTCAGCGACGGGTACGTGCTCAACGGCACCAAGCAGTTCTGCACCAACGGCGGCATCGCCGACTACCACGTCATCTACGCCAACACCGATCCTTCGAAGGGGCCCGCCGGAATCGCGTCCTTCCTCGTGCCGAAGGACACGCCTGGGCTGAGGATGGGCCGCAAAGAGCAGAAGCTGGGCGTGCGGGCCAGCCACACCGCGCAGGTCGTGCTCGAGGATTGCCACATACCGCTCGACCACCGGCTCGGCGGCGAGCCTGATGCCGACAATGCGGGACCGGGCGCCATGGGGGCGCTGATGACGCTGGAGGCGACTCGACCAGGCGTCGCCGCCGGCGCCCTCGGCATCGCCCGCGCCGCGTACGAGTTCGCGCTCGAATATGCGCAGGACCGCAAGCAGTTCGGCAAGCCGCTCTGGCAGCACGAGGCCATCGGTTTCAAGCTCGCCGACATGGCGGTCAAGGTGGATGCCGCGCGGCTCCTCATCTGGCGCGCCGGCTGGATGGCGACGCAGGGGAAGCCCTTCGCGCGCGCAGAGGGCTCGATGGCCAAGCTCTTCGCCGGTGACACCGCGATGGAGGTGACCACCGACGCCATCCAGGTCCTCGGCGGCTATGGCTACATCAAGGAATATCCGGTCGAAAAATGGTTCCGGGACGCGAAGATCTACCAGATCTGGGAGGGCACGGCCGAGATTCAGCGGCTCGTGATCTCTCGCGCAATCGCAGGGTCGCGCGGCACCATCAACATCAGATAGGCCATTCAGATAGGGGGGAAAGCGGTGTTTGATCTTTCGGGAAGAGTCGCCGTCATCACGGGAGCTTCGCGAGGCCTCGGGCGGCAGGACGCCCTGACCCTGGCCAAAGCCGGCGCCGACGTCGTGATCACCGATGTGCTGGTCGAGGACGATCCAGACCTGCAGCACACGGCCGAGGCCCAGGGAAGCATGCTGGCCCAGGTCGCTGTCTCCCAGGGCTGGGTGCATTCCAACCAGACCGCCGACGAGATCCGCAAGATGGGCCGCAGGTCGCTGGCCATCAAGATGGACGTCACCAATCGCGACCAGGTTCGCGAGGTCCTGAAGAAGGTCAGGGAAGAGTTCGGCAAGATCGACATCCTGGTCAACAACGCCGCGACCCTGGACCACGCAGCGCAGATCCCGAACCAGTCCTACGAGCTCTGGGACCGGGACGTACGGGTCAACCTCACCGGCGCGTTCAACTGCACCAAGGAGGTGTGGCCCCACCTGGTCGAGAACCGGTGGGGGCGACTCATCTTC
>DASXBE010000089.1:0-17022 GCA_036491815.1 Candidatus Dormiibacterota bacterium
AGGTTGTCCGCCGCGGGGCGCAGCAGACGCTCCACGAGCTCCCGCGGGGTGGCCCGAGCCGAGGTGGCCCGCGGGGGGCGGCTGATGATCTCCTTGCGCACCCGGTCGAGGCTCCAGAAGAACACCGCGATGGCGCCCGCCACCGGCACGGCGACGACGGTTGCGGCCGGGAGGTTCAAGGCCTGACCTAGAAGAGCGTCGGGTAGGCGGCCCGCATCTTTTCCACCGTCACGCCGGTGGCCGAGTTGACGTTGGGGCACGCGGGGTCCGGCGACAGCGCTGTCGACGACAGGTAGTCCTTGTAGGACTCAAGGGTGTACTTGAGAGCCGCGTAGCCCAGGAAGAAGGTGATCACCTCAGCCTGGCATTCCGTGACCACCACGGTGAGGCTGGTCGCCGTGTTGTTTCCGCCGGCGCCCGCCATCCCGACCTTGATCACATGCAGGTTGGTGAAAATCGTCTTGGAGGCGACCTTGCCGGCGGTCTGGACCGTGGCGATGACCGAGATGTAGTCGTCTGGCTGGACGTAGTCGGCCACGCCCTGCTGCTCGCTCGTCGGAATGGTCACCGCCACGTAGCCCTCCGGAATCGGCAGAAAGGCGGACTGCGCGCCCAGCTCCTGGCTGGGCTTCGCCACGTCATTCGAGGTCAAGACCTGCCCGGTTTGAATGCCGACCAGGGGGACCATGCCGGCAACATCGGAGATCTTTGTGAAGTACACCCCCGGATAGTTCCTGGGAACCGTGACGGTCTCCATCCCCAGCCAGGAGGGATCGATCGGGATCCGCGCCTGCAGATCCCTCGTTGTATACACGACGTTCTTCGTGTTGCCGGTCCCCGCGGTCTGGGCCGTGAGCGCGACGAGCACGAAGGCCACGATCACGAGGAGGGCAAGCACGATGCCGAGCAAGGTGAACGGCCTACGTGACGTAAGGCCGCTCAAAGTCCGCACAGCCGACCCATCATAGGCAAGACAACCCGGTGCCGCGCCCCCCTTACCTGCCCCGCCAAACGCCAAAACGAGGCCAATCCGGCCAGTCGATGGTCGAGTTCGCGCTCTCGTCCGTGGTGCTCCTGCTGCTCGTTGGCGGCCTGGTCGACATCGGCCGCGCCAACTTCATCGCCGAGACGCTGTCGAATGCCGCAAGGGAGGGGGCGCGCCATGGCGCATGGTTCAACGCCGGCACCCAATCGCATCCCTACCTGGACGACACCGAGATCAAATCCACTGTCGACTCCGAGCTTGCGACGCTCTCGATCCCCGCCTCGGTGCTGAAGAATCCAGCCACCACCTGCCCGGCCCCGAGCGACGGGAACTCGTTCCACAACCCTCCCTATGCGAACGGCGCCTACCCGTCGACGTCCAACCAGCCGTGGCTGTACATCTGTTACAACAACACGCCCGGCCTCGACTTCACGAGCCCCGCCACCAACCAGGGTCAGCTGGATCTAAACGTGATCGTGCTCTACCAGTACGGGCCGCTGACTCCGGTCATCACCTCACAGTTCGGCGTCTTCCGCCTGGCCGCGAACGTGCACATGACGGTCCAGGGCTCGTGAGGCCTGGCCTTTTGGCTCGCCTCGCCGAAGGCGCCGTGCGGTCCGCCACCGTCCGGCCCCAACCGCGGCTTCAGCGATCACAGGCGCTGATCGAGTTCGCGCTCGTGTCGCCCGTGCTCCTGCTGCTCCTCTTCGGCATCGTCGACATCGGCCGCGCCATCTTCTATTACGACACCCTCAACCACGCGGCTCGGGAGGGAGCGCGCACGGCGGTGCGCGCCTCCAATCAGCTGCCGACCAACACGGATGTATGGAACACCGTCAGCGCCCAGATGGCGGGCACGACCGTGTCAGAGCCGTGCCCGCAGGGCCCGGTGACGTCCGCCACGCCACCAGCCAACACCGCGTGGGTCTATGTCACGGAGCCCAACCCTCCTTCGAGCATCGAGACGGCGCCTCCGCCCAACGCGCCCGGCGGCGAGTTCGCCGCCGCATCCACCGGGTCCTGCAGCGCCGTCAACCCAGCTTCGGGGAACCAGCAGCTGCAGGTGACGGTCCGCTTCAACCTCGTGTTGATCACGCCCGTGGTCGCGCAGGCGACCGCGGGCCACATCCTGATCACCGCCGCCGCGATCTTCCGCACGGAGTACTGATGCGGCCTTTGAATCCCATGCGCGCCACTCGTCGGGGGCAGCGCGGCCAGGCGATTGTGCTGATCGCGGTCATGCTCGCGGTGATCGTGGGTATGGCGGCGCTGGCCATCGACGGCTCGAGGGCGTACGCCATGCGGCGTGACCTGCAGGCGGCGATCGACTCGGCCGCCCTGGCGGCCACGGACAAGCTGCAGCAGACCAATAACTACCCGGCTGCCGAGCAGGCGGCGTCTTCGATCTTCGGAACGAACCTCCGTCTGTACACCGCACCCTCTTGCGGTGCCGGCTACGGCTCGCCGGGCGCGGGATCGTTCACGGTGACCTGCACGTACTCCGACGGGACGGCGCTGAAGCAGGTGGTCTCCGCGCTCGGCCCGCAGGGGAGCCTGTTCGTCATGACCGCGACGCGCACGCTCCCGCTCCAGTTCGGCCGCGTCCTGACCAACGGCGTCAATCCCACGCTGTCCGTGACCGCGACCGGAAACGTGAACAACCTTGTCTACTCACCAGCCGTCGCAGCGCTCGCGCAGGACGGGTGTGGGGGCGCCGGTGGGACCGCGATCAGCGTCGGCGGGGGCGGCACCTTGAACGTCACCGGTGACGTCGTCTCCAACGGTGGGATCTCCGTTTCGAGCGGAAGCCTTCGAGTCGCGGGCGACATCTACGCCAGCTGCCAATCGTCCGTTTCGGGGGCGACCAGTGCGTGCTACTCGAGCGGCGCGTCGACCCCGTGCTCCTACCCCGACGTCGCCGGAACCACTCGATCCGGCTTCCGGATCACCGACCCAGGCTATCCAGCGCCTTCGGGGATAGGCGGGGGTCAGGGCTCGCCGAACCAGCTGGTCGTGCTGGCCAGCGGGATCTATTCGGGGTTGGCGACCCTGAACAGCGGCAAGTGCTGGTTCTTGAGCGGAGGGGTGTACCAGTTCCAGGCGGGACTCCTCAACTTCGGCGACTTCGTGAGCAATGAGCTGAAGCCGCCCGACGAGCCGCTCGCCGGAACGCCAAACGTGAAAGCCATCCCGCAGTTCTGGAACACCGACGGCGCCAATTGCGCAGGTTCCTTCGACGTCTCAAAGGTCAGCGGCCCCCGTGACGTCCCACTGGGCATGTGGTCGTTCGAGCTGACCTCAACCCGGACCGACACGTACAACGGCGTGAGCTACTTCCGCGAGAGCGCACCGTCGATGTGTCAGCAGCTGAATCTCAGCAACCACTTCGACGATGTCCAGCTGCAGGTGAGCAACGTCCCTGGAGCGACGGCGTACAACGTTTACGCCTCACCGCCGGGAGGCGGCGGGTGCCTCGGGCCGTTCGGCCTCGCGACGACGCTGCCCGTCACAGGGCCCGTGACGAACACCAACACGGCACCGTGCCCGCTCTTCACCGGGAACGGCTGCTCGCTGGGCAACGAGTCCACGATGCTCGACGCCCAGATCGCCGCCCCTTTTGCGCCGAACGCGGCCGCCGCGCCCGACTCGAACGGAGCCTACCCGCCCGACAGCGAAACCGCGCCGGTCGCCGCCGGCCTGCCGAACCAGAACCCGGCGACGGGGCCTGGCGCGCGCGGCGACCGGGCTAACGAGAACAATTGCGACACAGTTGGCGGCGCGTTCGTCAGCTGCCCAGGACCGATCACGCCCGGGGCGGTCGAAATCTATATGCCCTCCGGATGCTTAATCACTGGGAACGGCGCCGACATGTACATCTTCAGCGGTTTCCAGTACGACTGGATCCAGGTCAACGAGCCTCCGGGGAATTCCTGCTTCGTCGCACTCGGCGCCAAGAGCAACTCTGCGTACATAGGCCGCGTCTATGCGCCGGCCGCCGCCATCGACGTGACCTCACCCTACATCCTCGAGTCTCCCGGAACGGGTGGCCTCATGGCCGACAACCTGAGCTTCTCGGGCACGATGCCCGCGATCACCTTCAGCTCGTCGTACGCGCCGGTGCCACCGGCCAGCCGCCTGACCGGCTAGCGCCGCCAGGAAGAAACCGCCCGAGACTTCAGGAGGTTTCTGCGACCGCCACCGGGGTGGTCTCGACGCCCTCGGCGGGCGCCGCAGTCCCGGATCCGTTCTCGTCGGAGGACTCGTGGCGGCTCTCGAGGTGGGCGAGGCGTCTGTGGATCGCGTGGGCCGCCTTGGCGTCGCCCAGCTCTTCCAACCGCTGCACCGCTCCCTTCCATGCGGCTTTCGCGTCGTCGATGCGGCCGAGGCCCCACAGGGCATGGCCCCGCGCGGACAGCGCGTCCGCCCGCTGCTGGATCCTGTCCGGGGGCAGCAGGACCAGCGCGCGCTCGATCAGGCGGAGCACCTCTTCGAAGGCCCCGACGATCAATGCGTTGTGCGCCGCCCGGGAGAGAAACTCGGCCGTCCGAAGCGGGTCCGCCGCCGTGCCGGCCTGGTACAGGTGGCGTCCGATCTCCTGGGCGTGGTCGTTGGCCGACCGGCCGTAGACGCGCTCGAGGGTGTCGGCGACCGCCAGGTGATAGGCCTGGAGCCGCGGCAGCTGCAGCGGCGCGAGCACCCGCTGGCGGACCAGGTCGTGGGCGAAGCGGTAGTGCTGGGGGCCGGCGGCGGTCAGAAAACGCGCCCGGGTGGACTCGTCGAGCGCGTCGCGGAGCTCGTGACCAGACAGCTCGCCGAACGCCTCCAGGAGCGCGCTGTCGAAGTCACGCCCGATCACCGCGGCGGCGACGAGCATTCGCTGCGCGGGCTCGCTCAGGCGCTCGATGCGGCGGCCGATCAGGCCGCGCACGCTCTGCGCCAGCTCCAGGTCCTCTTCCGTGAAGCTCCCCTGGGACCGCTGGGCGCCTCCGAGCATGCTCTCCGACTCCTCCATGTAGAGGACGGAGTGCTCGACGAACAGAGGATTGCCTTCAGTCGCCGCCTGGACGCCCATCAGCTGAACCGGCGACAGCGGCGTCTCAGCGATGCCGGCGGCGATCTTCTCGACCTCGCGGTCGGAGAGCCTGCCGATCGCCATGCGCTGGGCGCGGCGCCGCCGCATGAGCCTGGACAGCACGGTGGCGAAAGGCCTCCCCGAGTCGAGCTCTGTGTCCCAGTAGGTGCCAAGCACCAGCATGTGCGCACCGCCCACCCGTTCCGCGAGGTCGCGGAGCAGCAGCACCGTCGCCTCGTCGGCCCACTGCAGGTCGTCGAGGACGATGAGCAGGGGCTTGGTGCCCTGGACGCCGGCCAGGAAGTCGAACACGGACTTGAACAGCTGCTCGCGGAGCTTGTCGGCGGCGATATCGACCGCGGGCGGCATGCCGCGCACCTTCTGCCGAAGGCTCGGCACGAGGTGCGCGAGCAGCGGACCCTGGCGGCCGCAAGCCTCGCCCAGCGTCTTCGCCGTCGAGGCGGCGACAGCCCCGGCGAGCACATCTTTGAACGGCTCGTACGCGGCGCCCTCCTCCTCGATGCACCGGCCGCTCAGCACAAGCCATCCCTTGGTGTGGGCCTCAGCCGCGACCTCGGAGGCAAGGCGAGAGACACCGACTCCCGGCGCGCCGGCAAGCAGCAGGATGCTGCCGCCGCCTGTGGCGGCGCGATCCATCACCAGCCGGATGTCGAGCCGCTCCTGCTCCCGGTCGACGAACCCGTTGCCGCTGGGCAGCGAGTGCGGCGCCTCTTTCTTGTCGCCCGCGGTGACCTGGTGCAGCCGCCAGCGGTCCGGGAAGCCTTTCAGCTTGTAGCGGCCGCGGTAGTCGAACTTGATCTCGGCGACAGGGCCGACCAGCTGCCGCACGACCTCGGAGACGAGCACCTCACCGCCCTTCGCCTTGCCGGCGACGCGCGCCGCCACGTTGACCGCCGCGCCGAAGATGTCGCCCGCCTCCTCGACGACCTCTCCGGTATTGAGGCCGATCCGGATCTTGAGCTTTCGGTCGGGGTTCTGCTTGCTGTACTCGGCGATGGCATTCTGGATGTCCAGGGCGCACTCGACGCCGTGGCGGACGGAGCCGAAGCTGACCATGAAACCGTCGCCCGTGCCCTTGATCCGCCGGCCGGCGTGCTCGGCGATCTTGTCCGCGATCACCGTCTCGTACGCCTTCATGATCTCGTGCGACTCCGTGAAGCCGCGGGTCGAGAGCAGCCGCGTCGACTCCTCGACGTCGGTGAACATGATGGTCACGGTGCCCTCGGTCTGACCCACCGCCAGGCTGCCGATGATCGTTTCCGGCGTCAGCGGGGTGGCTGCATTGATCGGCTGGCCGAGGCCTTCCGCGATCTGGCGGAGCAGGCCCTGCGAGGCCCTGAAACCCGCTTCGCCGGTGGGATACCGGATGGTCTCGAGGAGCCCCGCTTCGACCGCCTGGCGCAGCTCGCGACCCGCCGACTCCTTGCTCATCTTGATCGACCCGGCGTAATCGCTGCCCTTCAGCTCGGCCCCCTCGAAGGCCTCCGTCAGTGCGTTCGCCAGGCGCAGGTTCAGCCCGCGGCGCGAGATGATGCTCTCGATCACGGCCTGTATGCGGCGGCTCGCGCCCACGGGTTGTGTCCCCTCGGCACGCACTGTCGGCAGCATGCCCACGTACCCGCTGTTGGCGGCCGCCAGCTGCCCCAGCGCGGTCGTGGCGCGGGCCATCGCGGTGACGGCCTGGAGGGCGTCGGAGGTGCCCTGGTAGCTCCCGTGGCCTGGATCGAACCCGGCCGGCGGCGGACCAAGCTGTGCCGGTCCGGGGGGTGGCTGGATGGGATAGATGGGCGGTTGGAAGGTATATCCCGCTGGCGGAGCAGGGTAGGCAGGCTGCGACGCCGAGGGGTCCGGCGCCCCTGGCGCGGGCGGGCTGGACGGCGTCAGCGGCGTCACTGGCGTGGGCGCGGGCTCAGGCGCTTCCTGAGGCGCCACCGGCGCGGCGGCCTGGAGGTCGGCGACCGCCGAGCGGGCGGCGTCGATCAGCTTGCGCATCTCCTCCTGCATCTCGGGCGTCGAGGCCATCGTCTGGCTGGTTGAGGACTGGGACTGAACGGTGTGGGTCGCCGGTTGCTGTCCCTGGATGCCAGGGCGGTCCGAGCTGAACGGCACGACCACGACCTGGCGAACCACGTTCTCGCCCTGGCCGCGCTGGCCGGTGATCAGCGGGTCCTTGACGACCGGCATCATGCTGTCGGACCCTGCGGGCACGAAGCGAGACTTGACGGGGTCGAAGAGGTCCTGGTTCACCTGCACGCCGTAGAAGGCCGCCTTGTCCAGCGACGTGGGCACGTAGCCCGTCGCGTTGTACTCGAGGCGCAGGTCGGCGCCCATCCCCAGCAGGAAGACGTCGCGCAGGATGGCTCCGTTCGAGTCATAGCCGACCACCTCGGCGATCTGGGCGATCTTGCGGCGTCCGTCCGGCATGCGGGCCTGGTGGACGATCAGGTTCACGGCCGAGGCGATCTGGGCGCGCACCGCCTCGAACGGGATGTCGATCGAGGCCATCATCACCATCGTCTCCAGACGCGAAAGAGCATCGCGGGCGGAGTTGGAGTGGATCGTCGACATGCTTCCGTCGTGGCCCGTGTTCATCGCCTGGAGCATGTCGAGGGCCTCGGCGCCGCGGACCTCTCCGACCAGGATCCGGTCAGGGCGCATCCTGAGGCTGTTGCGCAGCAGCTGGCGAATCGTCAGCTCGCCCTTGCCCTCGACGTTGGGCGGCCGGTGCTCGAGGGCGATCACGTGGGGGTGGTCGATCTGCAGCTCGGCGGCGTCCTCGATGGTGATCACGCGCTGGTTGTGAGGGATGAACCGCGCGATGACGTTGAGGCTGGTGGTCTTGCCGGAGCCCGTCCCGCCTGAAACCAGGATGTTCATCCGGCCGAGCACAGCGGCCTCGAGGAACTCGGCCATGGCGGGGCTGACGCTGCCCTCGCGGGTCAGGTCCTCCATGCCGAGGACGACATCCTTGAACTTCCGAATGGTCAGCGCCGGCCCGTGGATTGCCGCCGGACGGATGATGGCGTTGACGCGGCTGCCATCGGGCAGGCGCGCGTCGACCATCGGGTTCAGGCCGTCGATGTGCCGGCCGGTGGTCGCGACCATCCTGCGGATGGTTTCCAGCAGCTGGTTCTCATCCTCGAATCGCACGTCGGCCTTGGTCAGCACGCCGCGGCGCTCGATGAAGACCTGGTCTGGGCCGTTGACCATGATCTCGCTGACCGAGCGGTCGTGGAGCAGTCCGTCGAGCGGGCCATAACCAACGGCGGCGCGAAGGATGATGTCGGC
Source organism: Candidatus Dormiibacterota bacterium (assembly GCA_036491815.1). Lineage (GTDB taxonomy): Bacteria > Chloroflexota > Dormibacteria > Dormibacterales > Dormibacteraceae > DASXBE01. The sequence goes on from DASXBE010000089.1 coordinate 8,367, forward strand.
GAGCGCCGACTTCTCCTGCGAGCTCAGGTCGATGTTGTCCTCGTCAAGGAAGCGGTCGAGGTGGGTGCGCACGGCGCGGGAGAACGCGAGCGTGTCGCCGGTCGTCAGGCCGACGTCGCGAATCAAAGCGAGCCGGTCGCGGAAATCGTTGGCGAGCTTGTTCAGGTCGCGGCCCTGGCGCGCCGCCGCCTCCATGATGTCGGAGCGGCGCCGCTGGGGCTGGCCGGGCGCCGCCGTCGGAGCCCACATGTCGACGAACTGCATCTCGAGCAGCGCCGGCGAGGCGGCGACGGCCGAGATCACGCGCTGCCTCTCCGTCAGCCGGATCTTGATCGCGACACCTTCGGCGTCGGGCGGCTGCCCTGGGTCGATGTAGGCGGCGATCCACTCGCCGTCGCGAAAGCGCAGGATCGCCTTGCGGGCGTCGCTCTTGTCGCCTGGATCGGCTTCCAGGCCTGGGTCCTCGACGGAGCCGAAGACCACGTACTTGAGGTCACGCAGGGGCACCATGCGTGGCCTGTCGGAGTCCTGTGAGGTGTAGATCGGAAAGCCGGATTCATCGAGCGAGCGAACGTCGGACTCGCCCTCCTCGAGGCCTCCGTCGAGGCGGTGGAGCGTGACTTTGACCCGCGGGCCTCTGATCACCGGCGTGCCGTTGGCAGGGGTCACCGGCCGGTCAGTCGAACGGGAGAACTCATCCGAGCTGCGTTCCTGGGGTGCGATCGTGATCTCGCTCATCTCGTGGCGACCTCGGTGGATGCTATCACCGGGTTTGGCACCTGCCGGCGTCTTAGCGACAGGTCTTTCACGCTCCGAATCGCTCCGGCGCCCGGCGCCTGTCGAGCACCCACTTGGAGCCCGGCATCCGCTTGGCCACGCCCTTCACCTCGGCCGCGCGCGCGGCCAGCGCGGCAGCGCTGGCGTAGCTGCCGGGCTCGGCGATCACGATCCCGATCGACACGGAAACGAGTGGTGTCCGGATGGTGGCACCGTTGCGCTCCTGAAACTCGATCCAGCCGCGCTCGCGGTCGGCCAGGTCGTACAGCGCGGGCACCGCCGCGTCGAAGCGCTGCGTCAGCTGGGTGGCGATCGACTCGGCAAGGCTCGGCTCGGTCAGGATCACGAAATCGTCGCCTCCGACGTGGCCCGCGAAGTGGCGCGGGGAGTAGTCCTGCTCGAGCACCTCGAGGATGATCGTGGCGAGCGTCTTGATCACGTCGTCGCCGCGCAGGAAACCGTAGTGGTCGTTGAAGCTCTTGAAGGAGTCAATGTCCGGATAGAGGACAGCGAAGCGCTCGCCGCGGCCGAGCCTCCGGCTGATCTCTTTCAGGATGTCGCTGTTGCCGCTCATCCCGGTGAGCGGGCTCAGCTCGCGGGCTGCCGTCGACCGGCTCATCACCGCGCGCAGGCGCGCGACGAGCTCTTCGGGGATGAACGGCTTGGTCACATAGTCGTCGGCACCGGCGAGGAGGTGCTCGACCTTGTCCTTCAGCGACCCGCGCACGGTGAGGAATACGACCGGGACGAGCCGAGTCCGGAAATCGGCTCGTAGCTCCTTCAGGATCTGGTCGCCGGTGATCTCGCCGAGCATGAGGTCGAGCAGGATGATGTCCGGCCGCCATTCGACCGCCGCGTCATGCGCGGAGATGCCGTTGTTCACCGTCACGGTCTCGAAACCGGCGCGGTCGAGCACGCGCTTGAGCAGGCGGAGGATCTGCTCGTCGTCGTCGATGGCGAGAACCACGTCGCGGCGGGCCAGAGCAGCGCCGTTCTCGTCCTTGCCGGCGGCGGCACGTACGGTCGTAGTCACTTGGCTTCCAGAGGAGGTTCCGCGGCGCCCGCGAGCGGGCGCAACCTGTCGGTCAAGACGATCGCGCGTTCAGCCGCGGCCTTGACCTCCTGGATGTCGGCCTTGACTGCTTCGGGGTCGTCCGTCTCCGCCTCGATCAGCTCGCTGTAGTTGACGATCACTGCGAGCAGGTTGCGGAAGTCGTGGATCAGCACGCGCCCTGGGTCTTGGGTGCGGCCCTCGTTCACAGCCGCTTCACCAGGCGCCACGTGTTCACCTCGCCCTGGCGCATGTAGCCAAGCTCGTCGAGCACGGACCGGGCGATGGCCAGCCCGCGGCCGGCCTCGCGGTCCTGGTCCGGCATCGGCCGGGCGAGGTGGTCGGCCACGGCGGGGCCCCGGTCGACAAATGACGCGAATGCCGCGGCGCCGTCCGAGCGCAGGATGTAGTCGACCTCGATGTCATCGTTTGGGCGGCCGTGCGTGAGAACGTTCGCGCCGATCTCCCCGAGCGCGGTCTCGAACAGCATGAGCGCGTGGTCGTCGTTGGCCCGCCCGATGGCGACCCGCAGCATCCGCACTGAATCGTGCAGGGTCTCGAGGCCCGGCCCGAGCTCGGTGAGACTGGCGTGGAACTCAAAGGGCTCCTGGTGAGTGCCCAAACTTCAGAAGCCAGTTAGGGCTTCCTCGACCGTGGCGTAGTAGGGGAAGACGCGATCGAGCGTGGTCAGCTCGAGGACCACGCGGACCTGCTGGTTCGGGGCCGCGAGGCGGAGCTCCCCCTGGCTGCTCCTGATCTGTTTGAGCGCGGCGATGACCGAGCCAAGGCCGGTGCTGTCGACGAAGCTGATGCCCTCCATGTCGATCACGACGCGGGGCGGCCCGTCGTTCACCAGACCCGTGATCGCGTCCTTCAACGCGGGCGCGCCGGCGACGTCCAGCCGTCCGGTTGGGGCGACCACCGTGATGCCGTTGTCGACGTGGCGGGTCTGGACCTCGAGGGTCAGCTGAAGACTCCCATGGGGGCCCTGAGAGTTTATGGCAGTTAGTCGCCGATTCAGCCCCTCTACACTGCAAGCGTGGCCCAAGCTCAGGCGTCCGAACGCGTGCTCATCGTGGACGACGAGGAACCGCTGGCCAGGGTCATGGCCCGCACGCTTCACAGCCGCGGCTTCGACTCGGACATCGCCCTCAGCGCCTCCCAGGCCCGCACCCTCTTCGAAGCCAACGACTACGCCATCGCCCTGCTGGATGTGCGGCTGCCGGACGAATCCGGTTACGGGCTCCTCGAGGAGCTCCGGCTCCGCCGCCCCAACACGGCGGTCATCATGATCACCGGCGTCGACGACCCGGAGCTCGGACGGGCCGCCCTTGAGCACGGCGCGTATGCCTACGCCGTCAAGCCCGTCGGGGCGACGCAGCTCTACCTGCTGGTCATCAACAACCTCCAGCGCCGCGGCAAAGAGCTCGACCACCAGGTCAACCTGAAGCGCCTCGAGGACATGGTCGAGGAGCGCTCAGGCCAGATGAGGCGCGCCGCGGAGATCCAGTCGGGGATGCTGCCCGAGTCTCCGCTCAGACAGACGGACTTCGAGGTGGCGGCGCATTTCACCCCGGCCCGCGAGATCAGCGGAGACTTCTACGACTGGTATCGGGACAGCAGGCAACGTGTGGTCGTGACGCTGGGCGACGTCATGGGGAAGGGGCTGCCCGCTGCGCTGTTGATGGCCACGGCCAGGACGGCGCTTCGCGGAACCATGAACAGCAAGGACGCCGACATGGGTGTGAAGCAGGCCGCGGAAGTGATGTCAGCCGCCCTCGAGGTCAACCACGCGTATGTCACGGTTTTCCACTGTGTGTTCGAGCCGCTGACAGGAGACCTGCGCTACGTGGACGCCGGGCACGGCCACGCCCGCCTGTTGCGTGGGGTCAAGGGCCAGGAGCTCCTGCCGGAGCGCAGCGCGCCCATCGGGATTTTCCCCGACAGCCACTACGTGGTAGGGACGGCGAGGCTGGAGCCGGGCGACACGCTGGTGGTCTTCTCGGATGGGCTCCTCGACCTGCGGCCGGATCTCGCGACCAAGGATGTCCAGCTGCCTTACGAAGCGCGGCGGGCGGGGACCGCTCAAGAGATGGTCGACATCCTGGCCCACGGCTCGCGCACCAAAGATCTGGCCGACGACGTGACTGTGCTGGCGCTCAAACGGCTCTAGGAACGGCGCCTAGCCGCGGCTGATCTGGTTGCTGCCCAGCGTGGCGGCGGGAACCGCGGTCGCCAGCCATCGCTCGAGCACCGCGGCGACGATGTGGAGCTGGACAGGTTTGGAGATGTAGTCGTCCATGCCGGCGGCGAGGCATCTTTCGCGGTCGCCGCTCTGGGCGGCGGCGGTCATGGCGATGATGGGCACATGCCGGCGGCCGCGCTCGTTCGACCGGATCTGGCGCGTCGCCTCGTAGCCGTCCAGCTCCGGCATCTGGCAGTCCATGAGGACGGCGTCGTACGGCGCCCTGTCGAGCACCGCGACCGCCTCCGTGCCGGTCGCGGCGATGTCGGCGCGATAGCCCAGGCGCTCGACCATGCGGACGGCCACCTTGCGGTTGGCCGCGTTGTCCTCCACCACGAGCACGCGCGCGCGGCCGCGGGCGGGGTCGGGCGGGGGCGCCCCCACCTGCTCACGGCCCTCAACCCGGGCGGTGCGATCCGCCAGGTGGGTGTGCAGGGCGTCGAAGAGCTGGGAGGGTCTCACGGGTTTCACCATCTCCGCATCGACCCCCTGCACAGGTACCTCAGAGCGTCCCGCCGACGTGAGAAGCAGCACGATCGCGTCCTTCAGAGCGGCGTCCGCGCGAAGCTCGGCGATGACCGCCGCGCCGTCCACGTCGGGCATCATCATGTCGACGATGGCGACATCGAAGCTGTCGCCCGCCGCGGCCGCCCTTCGCATCTCGCGCAGCGCCTCCCGCCCATGCTCGAAGCTCGCCGGCCGCATCCCCCATGAGCTCACGTAGCGCTCGAGGATGGTGCGGTTGGTGCGGTTGTCGTCGATGATCGCGACTCGCATTCCCGAGAGAACGGCCGGGCGGCGTGCCCTGCCAGAACCGGCCCGGGCCTCGCGGAAGAGCGCGACGAACCAGAATCGCGAGCCAGTCCCCTTCTCGCTGACCACGCCGATCTCACCACCCATGAGCTGCGTCAACATGCGGGCGATGGCGAGGCCGAGACCGGTCCCGCCGTGGCGCCGCGTGGTTGAGCTGTCGACCTGGGAATAGGTCGAGAAGACCCTCGCCTGCTGCTCCTCGGTGAGGCCGATCCCAGTATCCGCGACCTCGAAGTGGAGCGCGACGCCGGGCCCGCGGGTGGGATGCCTGCGGACGCGAACCACGACCTCGCCGGCCTCAGTGAACTTGACAGCGTTCGCCACCAGGTTCACCAGCACCTGTCGAAGCCGGCCCGGGTCTCCGACGACCATTTCCGGCACCTCGACGTCGACATCCAGCAGGAGCTCGATTCCCTTGTTCGCGGCGGCCTCCGCATACAGCTCGACCGCCTCCTCGGTGACGAGCCTCGTGGCGAACTCGATGGTCTCCAGGCGGACACGCCCCGCCTCGATCCGCGAGAAATCGAGGATGTCGTTGATGATCTCGAGCAGCGCGTCGCCGGATGAGCGCACGGTCTCGACGTACTCCCGCTGCTCGGGGCTCAGCTCTGTGTCCAGCAGGAGCCCCGTCATCCCGATCACGCCGTTCATCGGTGTCCGGATCTCGTGGCTCATCGTGGCGAGGAATTCCGACTTCAGCCGGGTCAGCTCCTGCAGCTCCTGGTTCCGCTGCGACAGGTCCGCCAGCAGCTCTGACTTCGCCGCCTCGGCGTCGGTCGCTGCCGCTCGGTTGCGCTCCAGCTCGATCACGACCCGCCTGACCAGGATCCCGAAGGCGACGAGCAGCAGCGCTGCGAGGAACGCGGCTGCGGGGTCGCCGGCCGCCGGGTTGACGAAGGTGACCAGCATGAGATCGGCGACGGCGAGCAGCGCTCCGACCGCGAACTCGACGCTGGTGTAATACAGCGCAAGGAAGATCAGGGGCAGCAGCACGAAGGGAAAGGCCCGGACCACGCTCAGGCCGAACTGCACCTCCAGCGCGAACGCGACCGCCAGGCCGCCGATCGGCGAGACAGCGTGCAGGTACCTCGGGATGCGCTCCCAGGGCAGCAGCACGAGAGCGCCCCCGAGGGCTGTGATCAGCACCGAGGCCACGAACCCGAACAGAGTGCCGCCGGCCCACAGCGGGTAAAGGGCGAGGATGAACCCGCCGACCGCGGGCGTCGCGGTCACGAGCCCGTTCCGGGTCGGCGAGTCGATCTGCGCGAGCGGTATCAGGACGAGGCAGATGCCGACGGCCATCGCGCCCGCCAGGGCAAGCGAGCTCGTCACCGCCGAAAAGCCGTGGAGGCTCACCAGGCCGACGATCGCGAGCCCGATGAACGGGTAGACGCGCCGGCTGAGTCCGTCCGCCTGGAGTGGAGTGGCGATGAGGCTCAAATCTTTGGGGCAGGCAGGAGCTTAAGGCAAGTGCTCCTCGATCGCTCTCGCCGGCCGTTCTGCCGCCTCCCGCCGCCGGCCGGGTCCCCGAAGGGGAGGGCGCCGTGCCTGGCGGGAATGTGCGGTAAGAGAGATGCGGCGGCAAGGGCCGCATTTAGACTTTGCGGCCTGCGCACCTTCCATCCCGCCAGGGGGGGCGAGGTTACCGAGGTGGTGCCAGGAACCCGTTCACGCCCGTTTGCGTTGAGCCGGGGCTTGGTGCGTCGAGCCACACCCTTCGCGGCGATCATCGGGATCTTTCTCGTCCAGGCGCTCGCCGGCGCGGGTCCTGTGCTCGTGTTTCCCCTCTACCTCGCCGTCGTCCTGGTGACGGCCTTGCAGATCAACAGGGCTGAGTCCATCGCTGTCGCCGCCCTCGCCGCGATCGCGACCCTCATCCCGCCGCTGGTCCGCGGGGGCTCGGCCTCCGACATGTCGCCGGCGGTGCTTCTCGCGGCGGTCCTGGTGGTCGTCGCCGTCGCGGTCGGCGAGGTGCACCGCCAGGCCTCTGACACGGCCTCCCGGGCGCAGCGCGAAGCAGCGCGCCTCGTCGCCAGCGAGCAGCGGATGCGCACCATGCTCGAGGCCGCGACGAGCGGACTCGCTTTGGCCGACCTCTCCGGTAATTGGGTGCTCGCCAACGACCGCGTGGCCGAGATTCTCGGTCGCAACCGGGACGAGCTCATGCGCTCGACGCTTGTGGAGGTCATCGCGGGGGAGGGCCGGGAGGCCGTGGCCCAGGCCCTCGAGATGCTCCGCTCGGGTGACGTCCAGCACTGGGAGGCGGAGGTGTGGCAGCTTCGCGGCGACGCGGACAGGGTCCCGGTGGCGATCAGCATCGCGAAGCTGCCCGCCCAGCCCAGCGGCGACGAGACGCTCCTCGTGCAGCTCACCGACATCTCCGAGCGCAAGCGGCTCGACCGGCTGCGCGAGTGCCTGGTCGCGGTTCGCCAGGTCACCGCCGGCTCCGGAAGCTGGGAGTCCGCCATGCCGGTGCTCCTCTCGGCGCTGGCGGTGCACCTCGACTGCGAGGTGGCGCTTCAGTGGGGGGTGGACACCGAGCTTCAGTCGATGCGGGTCCGGCACTCGTGGAGCGCGGAGGCGGCCCCTGTCCAGGAATACGTCGCCCGGAGTCTCGGCCTGTCCGTCGGCACCGGGCAGGGGCTGGTCGGGCGAGCGTGGCGCTCGGGCGTGCTCGCCGCCGAGGGCGACCTCGACCAGGCGGCCGAGGGCGAGCGCCTCCTGCTCGCGCGCGGCTCCGAGCTGAAGGCCGTGATCGCGGTCCCGATCGTGGACGCGGGAGTCGTGGTGGGCGTGATCGAGCTTGCCTCCTTGCGGCCGCACCCGATCAGGGACGACGAGGTGACCATGCTCGCCGCCCTGGGCGTCGAGATCGGACAGTTCATCCGCCGGTCGGATGTCGCACAGGCCCTCAGGCGGAGCGAGGCCGACCACCGGGCGATCTACGAGCGCTCGGCCATCGGCATCGCCCGGATCAGCGCCGGCGGCGAGCTGCTGGAGGCGAACCCAGCCCTTCTCGCCATGCTCCAGCATGATTTCGAGACCATGCGCGAAAGCACATGGCCGGACCTTCTGCGCGCCTACGACCAGGCGGCCGCGCGCCACAAGACCGCGCCGCTTCTCGCCGGGATCACCGACGGCAGCACGGTGCAGGTCCGAGCCGCCACCGCCGCCGGCAACTGGCTGTGGCTGCAGCTTACCACCACGTCGATCCCCGATTCGAACGGGCGGCCCGAGCACGTGCTCCTCATGGTGGAGGACGTGACCGAGGTGCGCGAGACCTCCGACAAGCTCGCCGAGGCGCTGGACGCGCAGCGCGCCGCCAACGCCAACCTCGAGAAGATCGACCACACCAAGACGGAGTTCTTGAGCATCGTGAGTCACGAGTTCCGGACCGCCCTCACGGGGATCCAGGGTTTCAGCGAGCTGATCCGCGACGGTGGTCTCGAGGCAGACGAGGTCCGCGCCTACGGCGGCTACATCTTCAACGACGCCGACCGCGTCAACCGCCTCATCGGGGACATGCTCGATCTGGACCGGATGGAGTCAGGGCGCATGACGATGCGCGCCAGCAACGTCGACATCAACGAGGTGTTGAGCGAGGCGATCGCCCGGGCCGGCGGTGGGACGACGAGCGTCGAGTTCAAGTCAGACCTCGACCCGCGGCTGCCCATTGTCGCGGGCGACCGCGACCGGCTGATCCAGGTCGTCAGCAACCTCGTCAACAACGCGATCAAATACTCGCCCGACGGCGGCGTGGTCACGCTGTC